>CBFIFQ010000013.1:0-34998 GCA_965661905.1 Opitutales bacterium | reverse complement strand
ATAAAGAATACACCCTGCAGTTCAGAGTGTCGAAAGGCTATTCTAAAACTATATGTCTAGCTTAGATCTTACCACTTCGGGGATCATAATCGGGGCCATGGACCCACTTGCCTGATCAAAGCGGACGCAGGCCGCCACCACTTCCCCAACAGCTGCCTTTACCCGCTCTCCGCCTTCTTCTTTCCAAAACTGAAAGGCATAGGTGATCGAGCGATCCCGGATCTCAGTGATGATCAACCTCACTTCCACTTCCTCCTCAAAACGCAAGGGGCGTTTGAATCGGCAGGAAGTTTTGACCCTTGGCCAGCCAAATCTTCCATTTTCGTCTTCCATATCAACCGATAAACCAAGGCTGCGAAGAAATTCATGCTCACAGATTTCCATCCACCGATAAAAATTGGTGAAGTGCATAATACCGGCGAGGTCGGTTTCGCTAAATTCAACGCGTCTGGTGATGGAAAATTCAATAGTCATAATAAGTTTAAAGTAGGAAAAGATTTTAAAGGGCAGAAGTGTTTATTGGGGATAAAATTTTCTCAACAAAGGATGGAGCCAGCACCTCATTGGCATAGTAACGGGAGACTGCAGCATGCGCAAGTTGTCCAATTTCATGGGCTTTTGCCCGGTCACTAAGCATACGGTCGAGGGTATCAGTCAGGGCACCGGGTTGGCCTGGGTCGTAAAGAGAGCCACCCTGGGTGGTATTTACAATTTCAGGGAAGGCTCCGCAGTCGGGCAAAACCACGGGCACTCCCGCAGCCATAGCTTCGACAACATAGAGCCCAAATGCTTCAGGATAACGGGCAGGGACGGAAAAAACCGTAAGGTTTTTTAAAAATTCTAGTTTTTGGGAACGATTTAAATTGGACCGGATGGAAAAATGGGACGCAAGCCCGGCCTGAACAAGCTTTCTTTGTTGTTCCTCCACATAAGGTTCGTCTTCTGCAGTCATGCCCCCCGCGATTTCAAGACGGAGGTTGGAAAATTTATCTAATTCTTTTAGCTCAAGGAAGGAGTCAACCAGTTGGTCCAGACCCTTGAGTGGGCAAAGCCTGGCAAAGTACCCCAAAGTGGGCACTGCAGGAGGCTCACCGGGGGGATCATAGCCCTGGAGGGTAATACCGTTGGGGTGATACAGGACATCTGCTTCAGAAACCTGCAATCGTTCCGCCATCAGGGAACCAAAATATTGGCTGGGTGCAATACACCCATCCAATTGCTTTGCATCGGAAGATAGCAATTGCCAGGCTTTCCCGCGGTACTCCGGAAGTAAGGAATCCAGAAAAGCATCTTCCCCCTGCAAAAAGCCAAGCACGGGAATTTTCAATTCACGTTTTAAAACCTTTCCAATCCCAGCGAGCATAATGGTGGACAGCAAAATTACATCGGGTACACCATGGGTTTTAAACCATTGCACAACCTTCTTTACTTCCTTGGCAAGAGGGCCATCTTCCCCGCGAAATGTGGAAATTGTAATTTCCCCAAGATCCTGGCTTGAGGTCATCCCGCTCCGGGCCGCAGCTTTTCGAAGGAGCCACTTGTTGTCCAATGCTTTGTCTACCCAACCAGGAGTTTTTCGGAATAATGAAAATTTATGCTGCAAATATACATTGATGCCGCCAAAGAAAATAGGCTCATCCCCCGTGGCAGCTTCTTCATCCAAAAAGTGGGGCAAATAAGTGGGCAGCATGGTGACCTCATGCCCCTGGGCAATCAATTGCCTGGCGAGAGAATTGTCTCGCATGCACACCCCGCAATAATAATTGCCGGTCCCAGGGGTTAGGAAAGCTAGCTTCACGAAGAAGCCTGAGCCAAGCCATGTTCCACCGGTTCCGGCAACTTGGCCAGGTCGGACATGGAATCAAAAAGTTCCTGAAAGTCCTGATCGTCGACATTGCCAATCAGGCAATCTGTTAAAGCGGCCCGCAGATGATCCCCTCTCTTTACCAGATCCCCAAAGCTGAAGCCTGGATCATAAAAGGCGTAGACAATTTTTCGCATGGTTTCGATGGAGGATTGCATGCGTTTACCATAGTTTTCAAAACTCTTGGAAGTGACCGGCTGGCCGGATTTCAAGGCCAGGTCAATTTCATCGGCAAGCATCACTCCGCTCTTCAGTGCTAAAAATACACCGGATGAAAAAACTGGGTCGAGAAACCCAAGCGCATCCCCGGCCAATACCAGCCCATCGGCGGCACAATAACGGTTGCGGTAAGAATATTCCCCGGTGATCCGATACTCCCCTGTTTGTTCACCTTCTGCAAGGTGCTCCTTAATCCACTCATTGTTCTGCACTTCACGCTGAAAAATCTCAGCGTGGTCTTTGGTGGACCCATTAAACAAATAATCCCGTTCCGCCACAATACCAACACTTACCATATCTCCACTCAGAGGGATGTACCAAAACCAGCCTTTATCCGGCAGGTATGCCACCGTGGTCGCACCCTCATCCAAGCCGGGGTCTCTCTTGGCATTTTTGTAGTAGGTCCATAAAGCTACTTTTTTTAACTCCGGGTCCCGCACCATCCAATTTTCCTTGTGGGCGGCAAAACAATCTCGCCCTGAGGCGTCCACAACAATGGGGGCCCGCAATTCCAACTCGCCCAGATCTTTGGACAACACTTTTACCCCCTCCACCTTTCCATCCGGAGCCTTGATAAGGTTCTTGGCCTTGGTCTCCTCCATAACCGCAGCACCATGTTCTCTGGCTTTGTCCATAATCATCTGGTCAAATTCAGATCTCCATACCTGCCAGGTGGTGGAGGATGGGTGGTCAAAATGCTGGAAAAAATAAAAGGGCTGCGAAAGAAAGCCATCCTGGCGGACAAATTGAACGCAGTACTTCCTGGGATTCCCGGATTCCATTAAGGTGTCAACCAGGCCTAGGCGTTCAAGGGGGAAGTAACAGAAAGGCATTAAAGATTCCCCAACATGGTAACGGGGGAATTTTTCTTTTTCCACGACCAGCACATCGTGTCCTTTCTCGGCAAGTAAGGCCGCGGTCGTGGAACCTGCCGGTCCGCCTCCGACAACGATAGCGTCATAGTTGGATTTTTGGGATATCATAACAAGCTACTCATTCAATGCTCAATCAACTTGTTCTCAAGCTTATTGCAAGTCAAGGGTGGGTAAAATCTCAACAATTCTGGCAATGGTATCTCCATTGAATCCAGTAATTTCGTTACTACGACCATACAATTCATCTGATTCCAGGGAGCCAAAGGCTTCAACGATGGGACCATCCGGGATAATTTTTAAAAAAGCCCGTGGTGCACTGGTGTAAGGAATTCGGTATTCATTGAGAATGCGGCCCAGTGGCTGCTTAGCCTCGATCACAAGGGGGCGGACTTCCTCGGGTAAATGCTTAAGCGTAATCTCAATCGCCCCATATTCAACGCCCTGGTCACTCCCCTCCAGGGTCAGTAAAACTTCACGGAAATAAGACTTCCCATCGTTGGATGAGCGGAGCGGAGAAACGAGCAATGCCGACTCATGATAAGCTTCCAGGCGGGATGTCATATCCCCATCATGGACAAGCAGAGAGTTGTAGGGTTCAGGAACTTCGCTGGGGTCTATTTCCTGAAAATTTAATTTGGGCAATTTGCGGGCCATCCGCATAAAGCTCAAAGGATACAGCAGGTCGGGGAAAGTTGGCATAAGTCAAACGTAGCGGGAATCTTGGTGTTGAGGAAGAAAAAGGTCGTGCAACATGGAGTCTACCCGGAGCAAGGCATCCCGGGAAAGTTTTAGTTCATCTCCATTCTCAATCAAATCACCCGCCTGCTTCCATTTTTGAAAAAGCTCACCATATCTTTGGGTTAAATTGATTTTAAATTTTTTCTCAAAATAACTTCGGTTTACTTTTCCGAGCTTCCACTGAAGGATAAACTCCCGGATAAACCGTTCTTCTTCCGTCGTCATCAAGGCCCGCCTGATTACCGGTTGGGTCGATTCCATAGCTTCGCAGTATTGATCAAAGTGGGTGAGGTTTTGATAATGTATTCCCCCCAAGTGCCCGAATGAGGCGACGCCAAGAGCAATCATGTCCGCCCCCGCCCATAAGCGGTCACGGTAAATAAATTTTGTGGCATCCGGGTTTTTAACTGCAGTGCAAGTACTGGTAATGCTGTACCCTGCTTGTTCCAGGCGGGAAAAAGCCTCCGCTACCCATTGGCGTTTTTTAGGCCACTCCGCAACAGGGGCGGAAAGCTTACCCTCCTCCTTCATATTTTTATAAATCGTGGTATTGAAGGGGACTTCCATCTGGTAGATGGTTACGCAATCCGGCTCCAACTCAAGGGTGCGATCTATACACGCTGACCAGTTCTCATCTGTCTCCTCAAGCATGCCTGCGATTAGATCAATGTTTATATTTTGAAAACCGAGTTTGCGGGCAAAATCATAAGCCTTGAAAACCTCCCCGGACCGGTGGGCCCGACCGTTGGTTTCTAAAATATGATCATTAAAATTTTCGACTCCCAAACTCAAGCGGGTTACGCCAAAATTTTTGATCGCTTCCAATTTTTTCTCGGTAAGCGTACCCGGTTCACATTCAAATGTCACCTCCTCCGCTTCATCCCAGGAGAGGATGGATTTCATGTGATCGGTTAACTCCGTAAGTTGTTGAGCTGATAAGTAGGATGGAGTACCTCCGCCAAAGTAAACAAATTTTGGTTTACGGCCTTGGAGGTAAGGAGCCGCCGCATAATTTTCTAACTCCTTCATCGTCGCCGATAAATACCTGCGAACATCGTTGGAGTTTTTATCGGTGTAGACACGGAAATAACAGAAATGACAACGCTTCCGGCAAAAGGGCACATGATAATAAATCCCCAAGGGCTCGGTTCCAGGGCTTGGGCTGTTGAGCATACTGTCAACACAGGGAATATCAGCCTCATTCCAAAAAGAAAAAGGGGGGTAATTGGAAACAAAATAATTCCCCACTTTTGTTTTTTCCTTAGTCTCCCGGTCTGGCTTAATTTCGATGGCTTGTGTCATTTTTTGCTTTCTGTTTGGAAGGCATAAACTTTTCCGTCTTCACACCCAACGATAATTTTCCCCTTCAGTATGGCAGGGGTGGAGGATATGGACTCACCTATCTCATAAGAGGCAATCTCTTTTCCACTATCCATGGCCAGCATGTAAAGTTTTCCATCCATCGAACCAAAGACCACTTTATCCTCGGTGATGACCGGGGAGCTATCGATACGGCCACGGGATGAAAATCTCCATTTTTGTTTTCCCGATAGCCGGTCAATCGCATGAAGCCCTTTATCCCGACCGCCAATATAGACGGTGTCTTCATTAATTGCGGGCGATGAAAAATAAGGAAAGCCTTTAGGTTGATAGCTCCAAACCTGTCCCCCTGTTAACAATTGAAAGGCCATCACCGCCCGGTCCATATTTCCCACATACCCAATGCCATCAGCAACCGCCACAGATGCGGCAATCGGTGCCTCCACTTCTACAGATCGTACTTCCGAGCCGTCTTCCAAATGGATGACATAGAGCATTGAATCGCAGCCCCCAAAGACAACATATTGCTGATCGAAAATGGTGGGCACACCATTTACATAATTCTGAGTCTCAAATTTCCACAACAGCTTCCCCGTTTTTGCATCCAGGCAATGAACAAAGTTGTCATAACTCCCAACCACAATCACTGAGTCTTTTGATTTTGGACGAATCGCTTGGTTGGCAGCACCCATAATCTCACCATCGGTTTCATACTTCCAAAGCAACTCTCCTGACTGTGAATCGAGTGCGTAAAGAAAACTATCCGTAGAGCCTACATACAATATATTTTCGACCAGTAAGGGGGGAGCTTCGATCGACATCTCTGCCTTGAAATGCCACCGCTCTTTACCGTCATGCAAGGCAATCGCATGAACAACCCCACGGTCGGAGCCGATATATGCATGAGTATTGGATGCAATAACCGAGGATTTAAGAAAGTCTCCGGTGTCAAATATCCAATCCAGCACAAGCTTTTCACCCAGGAACGCTGATGATTTCCCTTGCAGGGCCGGACCTCCCCGGTGCCTATGCCAGGTATCAGATTCCGCAGACTCTGCCCTGGCTTGATTTGCCCACGCACAAATGGACAGAAGGCAGTAGAAAGCGATCGCGGAAAATGGAAGACAGCGGGTCATAGAAATCAATAAGCTTACTTTCCTTCAGAAGCGGAGAAATCGCAATGACTGCCCTCTAAAAGTTGAGAATAAAGGTTTTCAAAATCAGACGAAGTGATCATGCGGGGATTGAAGGAAGCCGTCCATTGCTCGGCAGCATTATTTGCCAGGGTTCCAACCTCCTGGGCTGAAAACCCAAGTTCGGTTAAAGATTTGGGAAGGTCTGCCATACCAAGAAGCTGATGTACTCTCTTGATGAGGGCTTCCGTGGCTTCGGCATCAGAATCATTTGGGGAGGAAAGGTGGGCCAAGCGTGACAATTGAGCATAAATTGAGCAAACCCCTGCATCCTGGGAATTAAACATCATAACTCCAGGCAGGGAAATACCCACCGCTATCCCATGCACCACACCTTTATGGGCAGTGAGAGGGTTGGCCATGGCGTGGGCCGCCCCGAGCATACTTCTCTCAATCGCTGCCCCTGCATGAGAGGCACCGACAAGCAATTGCCCCCTGGCTTTCAAGTCGGTTGGATCCGCCAACACTTGGGGCAGGTTTTCTTCTATCAACTTAAAGGCTATCATAGAATGCCTGGAAGAGGAGCTGTTTCTCTTGGATGTTACCGCTGACTCCAAGGCATGAGCCAAGGCATCGACTCCCGTACAGGCGGCAACACGAGGAGGCTGGGAAATTGTAAGCTCAGGATCCAACACGGTTAAACAAGGCAGTGCTTTCGGGTCGCCGCAGGCCATTTTTTGATGAGTCTCATCATTGGAAATAAGGGCAAATGACTGGCATTCACTCCCGGTCCCAGCCGTTGTGGGGACAGCAACCAGGGGGAGCATGGCACGGGATGCTTTTCCCACACCCCAGTAATCTGCCATCTTTCCACCATTGGTGAGTATAAAGTTACAGCCTTTTGCCGTATCCATCGAACTTCCCCCTCCAAATCCGATGATTACATCGATATCCAAAGGACGGGCAAAATCAGCACAAGCTTGAACGCTGAAATCTGTGGGGTTTTCAATCGACTGGTCGAAGGTAAAAACTTTAATTTCCTGGTTCTCCAAGTTTTCCTGCATTCGGGTCACATGACCAGCCTGCACAAGCCCATGGTCAGTCACCAAAAGAGCCCGGCTCCCCAACTCTTTTATTTTTTTCCCGAGGTTGGCAACACATCCGGCACCAAACATAATATCCTGCTGTGCCGGGTCACCAAAAGTAAAAAACGGGAACGGTGTGCTTGTGTCCGAAGATGCAATTTCCATCAGTATGTTTACCAGGATAAAGATGCGCCGGCTAGGCCGCCATTCCTATGGAACGGCGCTTATATAGAAACTCAAACATATTCCCTTCATGGGGCTGGTCCCAGGAAATCTTCATCGTGGAAATCGGTCCAATGTTGAGACGTTCAATATTACTGGCTGCTAAAAGTTGTCTTTTGAAACCGGGGTCTTTGGTTATCGCCGTCACCACCAGGGTTGGCCCGATGGAGGATAACATCTTACTTTGAGCAACCTCCACAACACTGGCATAGGGGCATAGAAATTCTCGGTTGGAAAGAACATGATCCATGGACTCACAATAGGCAATGGTCGGACGCAGGTAGGTCCCACCTTCGGCTGTTACGAGCCTTTCACCATCCCGGTATTGGGCAGTCATATCCACGGCTCCTTTTTCCAAAAAGTCAGCCGTCAGCGTTTGGTCAATCCACTCCCCCATTTTCGGGTTGGCAAAGCCTGACAATACAGCGTTGGGGTTCTCCACAGGAAGCGGTTTAAGGGGACCTAACCTTTGGCCAAGGGCGTCCGCAATTTCTTTGGCATATTTTGGAACGATGACCGCTGAGGCGTTGACACAGCTTCTTCCACCATTGTCCGAAATCGAGGAAACCATAATATCAAGGTAATCTTCCCAGTTTTCAATCTCGTCCTCCCCGATGAGGATTTTACTGAATCCTGGTCCGTGTACCTGCACACCGGGGTCACCTGCATACTGATCCGTGGTTGACTTGTCTCCAAAAATAAGGGCCCGTCCGCAATGCTTCAGGATGTCTCCTGCCCCCTCATGGTCCGTGGGATAAAAACCAAACGCCTCCTTCGGTGCGCCCGCAGCGATAAAAGCCTGGATTAAACGATAGGGTGTCCAGGGCTCATCCCGGCCCGGCTTCATAACGATCGGTACCTTCAGGGCGATGGAGGGAAGCCAGAGAGAATTAACCGCCGGCGAGTTACTGGGCATAACCAGCCCGAGGGCATGGGTCGTTGGATAAAAGCATACCGGGGAATCTCCATGCTTGCCATAACCTTGATCCAAAACCGAAAAATCAATCCCCCGGGTCAGGCCATTTAAAATGAGCTCCAGGTGGGTAAGGGCGTAATGGATTTTATCCATATTTCTTTTGACCATCACGTATGGTAATCCACTGGTGGAGGAAAGAGTTTCTATGTAATCATCAGGCGACTGCACAACCCCATCACTCCCGACAGGTAGGCTATTTTTAAGAAAAAGTTCACCGGCCTTGGCACTTATATCTAAGAGCTCTCGGGTGGAAAACTTTTGCAGAGCATCGCGTGCCTGATCGATCGATTTCAAATCCCGACGAATCACACCGGCATTCACCTGACTAAGGGTAGCTTTAACGGAACCATCTCGATAATCTTTTACCTCGGATTGATTTAAGCTTCGGTAAGGAACGCCCAAGCGCAGGCAGGGAATATGTAACTTGCTCATTCTTAATAAACTCCTTCCACAATTGTTTTCTCCATGGCCCCAAATGGGCGAACCTCAGCGACTCCATCCCAGGGAGCCTCAGTCCAGGGTCTGCGGCGAAGGGCTTCATCTCGTTCCAAAAAGCGGGGCATAAAAAATTCTTTCGTTAAAGTGGAAAGCTCTACCCTGCCCCAGGTATCATAGTCAACGGGTTGGTTGGTATCCGGGTTAATTACCCGGAGTACAGCCCTTGGCTGGGGGGCGTAGTAGGCAATGGAGTAATCATTTTCCTCACTAATCGGGTGATGCCTCGCCAATCCCATTAGAGTATTTCCGTAAGTCGGAACAAAGCCAATCTTTCCACCCTCACAAACCTCTTCCACAAGAAATCGGGCATACTGCTTATCCATCGTTGTACCCCCGCAGAAGACTCCCTTAATGCCTGCCCTTACCAGGTCTTTTCTCTCGGCTAAGGCTTCCAGTAATTTAGGGGTGGTAAACAGTGCGCTTACTTCACGGTGCTTGAGAATGGTTAACGCCTGGTCAACGACATGATCCATATAGGCACGTGCCTGGTCAAATTGCTTGTTGGCGATCAAACGCTTAACCCACCGGGGATCAAGATCCACAAAATAGCAAGAACAGCCTCTTTCATTTGCCAGGTGTTCAATGGCCAAACGTAAACGTCTTGGGCCCGTTGGCCCCACCATCATCCAATAGTGATTTCTGGGGAAATGCTCATCGCTTAAAGTTTCCGAAAAGGAAGTGTAATCTATCCGGAAGTCATCCCACCCGATCCGCTGTTTAGGCATTCCGGTCGTACCCCCGGTTTCAAATATATTGAACGGGCGATCCTTGTAGGCTTTGGGAACCCATACCTTGTTGGGTAAATCACGAAGCCACTCATCCTGGAAATTGGGGAATTTATCGCATAAATCCTGAAAGGTTTTTACTTCTTCCAATGGGTTCCATGACTGTTCACTCGCCCAATTGAGCCAAAAAGGAGAACCAGTATCTTCCGAAAAGTGCCACTGGATGATATGAGCAACATGAGAATCTAGTTCTTCTGCAGCTTGTTGGATTTTGGTATCAGTTACCATGAGTTTGTAAAATTAAAGGTTAGCAAGAAAATATATAACGATTCACACAGACTAAAAGTTCAGCCTTGTGGCTTTTCGGGCGGAAAGAATTTGGCCAATGTTTCCGAAGGGGGTGGTTCTGTCAGAAGAGAGACCAGCACCATCGCAACCGAGGATGCCAAGAAACAAATCGCGGCGGGCACGACGCCCGGGCCCACCAAATACTCTCCGCCATAACCGGAGAGATGGAAGTAATAAAACCAAGCCAGGACCGCCGCCAATACACTAGCAACCGCTCCTTGTTTGGTAGCACGCTTCCAATACAAGGCAGCAAAAACAAGTGGGAAAAGTGCAGAAAATCCACTGAAGCACCAAATAGCTAAGTCAAAAACATTGGCATCTTTTGCCAGCATCGCCAAAAAGTAGGTAAGGCCTACAATGCAAACAATAAAGATTCGGGCTATGGATATGATTTGTTTGTCTGAATATTTTTCCTTACCCGCGCGATGGATCACGATATCATTGGTGAAAATTGTACCCAGGCACAGAAATTGAGAATCCAGGGATGACATAATCGCGGCCAATATCCCGGCCGTAAGCAAGCCGATTAAAATAGGGTCACCCACTAAAAGGTTTAACATAGCCGATAATACAGCGGGTGGCGGAATGCCTGGAGGCAAGACACCACTAGCCCAAGCACCCACTAAAACACAGGGCACCCAGACAATCATGATACAGAGAGGATGGGCAATGACAGTGAGGCGAAAAGATTTTGCACTTTTAGCGGTGAGCCAATGTTGAAACAAATGAGGAAACATACCCACACTCAGAGGTATAAACAAATAGGTAACAAAGGTTATGAAAGAGAACCCTAGCTCTCTTTCAAAGGGAAAAAACTCCCCGGTTTGAGGGTTTTTCTTTTTGAATTCCACCCGGGTGGCTTCTCTCCAAAGGTGAGGCTGCTGGTCTACTATATTTTCACCTTCGGAGGATACTACCCTGCCGATTACCTTCGGTGGATCATTGGCCACGACTGCTGCCAACTTTTTATCATAACGATAATCCTGAACAATCGTTGACTGCTCTGAAATCCGGGCAGGTATCTTTCCTGTGTTTTCAACTCCTCCAAGAGCCTTGATAATGAAGACAAAAGCCACCAAGCCCATGACCATAAATACGATGGTTTGAAAGGCGTTGGCAAATGCAGCACCACGGGAACCACCCATAAAAACATAGCTCAAAACAACCAGGCAAACCACCAAACCGGTAAGCCAAGGGGGTACCCCGCCTAACCAAGGGGGAGCGCTTGGGGAGGTAAACAAAGCGGGAAAAGCACCGGCAGTAACCGGCTCAATCGTCTTCCCTGCTCCAATGATGCCAATAAGCAAGTAAGGGACAACCAAAAGCACCAGGATTGGAAATAGTAAGTAACCCAACTTGTCGGAATCAAAGCGGTCGCGAAAAAATTGAATTTGGGTAAGGTAGCCATGTTTTTTTCCAAATGCCCACAACTTGATACCAATAAGAAAAAAAATGGCGGCATGAACCAGACCACTTATGGATGCCATTAATCCATAGGTGCCAATCCCGCGCTCAAAGGACTTGCCTGTGGAGCCAACTAAGGCAAAGGCCGTCATGGTGGTACCAAACACGCTCATGAGCAAAAGAAAGGGGCCGATACTATGGCTGGCCACAAAGTAATCCTTGCTGGTTCCACGAAATAATCGATTGCTCAGAAAGCCAAGGAGTACAAGTAAGCTGAGGTAACAGGCAATAACAATAAGGGTGGTCATAAAACTCTAGGATGAATAAATTTGCTACTGACTACTCATTGGACTCAGCCATCTCTTCCAATTGCGTTGGCCATGCGTACCGAATGGCAAGCCAACCAAGAATTGAGCAGGCAATGGAAAACATGGCATGATAGGCCAAACCAACGGGTAAAAACCCAAGCACAAGAAAGGATTGGTCCCACCACCAAAAATCCTGGTGCAAAAAAAACAGGAGAACAAACAAAAACCATACCACTCGCTTCGCCATTATTTTTCCCTCCAGGTTACTCGCCTATGGCATACAAGTGGGTTTGAGTGGCCACATAAAGCGTACCGTTTGCCACAACTGGGGAACTGTAAACGGGGGCTCCCAGGTTTACGGTTTTAACCTCTGGCTCTTTTTTCCCATGATCCAAAATGAGTAAATCTCCATCTTCATTCCCCAGCAAAACCTTGCCTGCAACCGCAAGCGTTGAACCCCATATTCTGCTGAATGAATCATGAGTCCAATAAAGCTTTCCTGTGTTTGCATCGAGGCAATGAATGATTCCTGCATACTCGGCAATGTAAACAAGATCATCCAACACTGAGACCGTTGATATGGTTCGCCCAACATCGGTGTATTTCCAGAGAACATTACCCGTCTTGCCATCAATACATGACAGCCTCCCTACCCCGTCTCCATGCTCCGGGTCTTGGCCAATCGCACAGTATACTTTGCCTTTGTACAAAACCGGCGTACCAATAAGTTCACTTGCTCCTGGAGGGGTGGCATAGGGAACTTTTTTTCCGTTTTTATCGATTCGGTAGTGAGGTTCATTGCAGTCAACTTTCCACTTTGGATTGAAAAGGTCATACCCTTCTTCATCTTTCTCAGGTTGGGTGGAATAACCGTAGCAGAAGCCATCTGTTCCTCCCCAAATCAAGGTTTCTTCTCCACCTATAACTCCATAAGTTAAAGATGACCATGCTGCATGCAAAGCACTGGCACTGGCACCTGATCCATCTTCTCCGATTAATTCTCCTGTGTTTTTATCAAGAGCAACCCAACTCGGGGAAAGAGGGCTGGGGATATTGGTATGGGACCAGTCAACACCGTTTGAAGTTGCCACATATACACGGTCACCAACGATTAAAGCGGACGAACTCGTCACATTGTGCGGGAAAACGCCCAACTCATCCCTCATATCGTACATCCACAAAATATCTGCATCTAATTCCTTATTCAAGGAGTCCTGCATACCTTTGGGCTTTATATATTCTGCCTCATTTTTAAAGGGACCATTATTTCCATCTGCAAGTCCGTTAATATCCAAGCATACCACCTCGCACCGGTTGGTCACCACATAGACTTTGTCACCATCAATGGCAGGGGAAGAGCACACTCCAATGTATTCCCAGTCACTTACTTTACCGGCTCCAAGTTTGGGGATTACGAGTTGCCATTTCAGTTTGCCGGTTTTTTCGTCCAGGCAAAGGACAACCCCCCGGTCCCCTTTTTTACCCGAATCTCTGGGTGATTCATTATTTGTACCAACGAACACATAACCATTGGCAATGGTCACATTGCCATAAGCTTGAGATCCTAATTTCGCTACCCATTTTATATTTTTGGTCGTCTTGAGATCTACTTTTTCATCTTCACCCATATCACCCGGGTCAAAATCAAAGAGAACTTTCTTTTCGGGGGACACCATATTTCGGGAGGCATTCCCGCCCCAAACAGGCCAATCTGCAGCTTGCAGGTTTAAGATCAGGGAGAGAGGAAGGAGGTAAAGAAAAGGTTTTAATGTATTCATTTCGATCGTGTTTATAAATTAGCGGTTTTGAAAAATTTTAATATTATCTATGAAAACCTTCTTCTTACTTTGGGGCGACATAGCATAAAGACCGGGAGAGCCATGCAAATGCGGCATGGTGTGCGGCACCTCAAGGGTCCATTCATCGGGCTCCTCTTCGTCCCTCAGCCATGCCTTTGCTTGAATTAAGCCGGTTCCATCTTCCAGCACATTAACTTTGGTTTTCAACCGATACCAGGATTTGGTTTTGATGGCAAAGGGAACCGAGTGCCTGAACCTGTCAAAATTGGAAACCACTTCGAGCTTCTGGCTATTTCCCACAAGGACAAAAATATATCTTTGGTTAATGAGACCAATATTCGATTTAATTCTTCGGTCACCATCGGTCATGACATCCGCCTCCATGGTGTAATCCCTCATATCTTTGTGACCAATAAAATTAATGGCCCTCTGAAAAAGCACCCGATCCAATGTATTACCAGCTACATGGTTATCTCCCGCAAGTTGGACTTGCCACCTCATACGGGCTCCAAGCCATGGAAGCGGCGGATATGAAAATTCAATGTCACCGGACCCTTGATTATTTAATTCGAAATTTGACTCAAAGTTCTCTTCATAAGGAAGATCCTGCAAAATACGGCCACGGGTAACGCCATAAAAGTCACCATATTTTACCCGTAACGCTCCGGCAGAAAGTTCAGCATCCCGCTCGGCGGTGAGAACCCCATTATCACTAATTTGAGCATCCACCTTGGATTTTACTTTGGCAACGGGAGGAATCCATTTTTCCCAAGTCATTCCCTCTTTAATCTGCTCGATACGGTTACCGGCTTTGTCCAGAGCAAACACAGAAAAAACTTGGCTTTGCCCAGCACGTAAAGCGAATTCAGCAGGGATTACCTGAAGAGAGCTAATGTCTCCTTTGCCTGCTTTTGGCGAAAAGTCTTGGGCTACAAATGGAGGGGCTGAAGAAGCTGAACCAAAACAAAAAAGTTTGCGTTTTGCTTGCACAAAAACTCGTCCGTGAGCAACAGAAGGTGCCGCGAGGCAAGCTGAACCCAAGTCCAGTTCGCTTAAAATCTCCCCCTGATTACCTCGGTCCGCAATTACATAAAGCTTTCCGTTGAACATGGGAACATAAAGTTTTCCGTCTGCCCAAATAGGGGATGCATGCACTTGGTCAGGGGCAAGTTTTAATATCCAGTTTTCTTCGCCAGAATCGGCATCAAGACACACCAATTCACCACGCTTGATGGTTGTATATAATTTACCATCTTTGTAAACAGGTGTACTGGTAAAGGATTCCATGGATGAGTTTCTCCAAGCTTCATGCTCTTTTCCGAGAACCATTATATTTTCACCATACACTGGAAGTTTTTCCGGTTTATTAATGGCTACCATCCTTCCAATCACAGAACTGTCTACATTTTCTTTTCCATGAATTGCAATCACCTTGTCCCGATGCAGCAAAACCCCTGAATTTACCCCACCATGAGACATTTGAAAGCGCCATAAAGGTTGCCCGGTCCGGGCGTCTATGCAGACCACATTACCGCAACCTGTACCGCTATAAAATACCCGCCTGCCATCCCGCAGGTTTTCAAATATAAGGGGCGAAAAGGAACTATCTTTCGGGGTAACCCCTGGAGTGGAGGACCAAACTAATTCACCTGAAAATTTATCAAAGGCATAAAAGCGATCACGGGCAGGCCCATGCTTTCCCCAGTTGGCCGTGATCGCATGAATTATAACCAGGTTTTCATCGACACAAGGGCCCCCAGTGCGGCCATTGGGGAAGGTCAAGCGGGCAAATTCTTCCATTAGAGACCTTTCCCACAGTTTCTCGCCGTTGGCATCGTACCCAATGAGCAATCCTGGACTTGTCTGGAAATAAACATTTCCAGTCTCCGGATCAACGCAGGGTGCACCTACGCCATAGCGATTGTAAACAATATCGCTGACAAAATCACTGTGACGACGGTCCCACAAAACATTTCCATTACGGGCGTCAAAGCAAACTAAGGCTTCCTGTAAATCGTCCGCCACACCGTAATAGCCAAATTGATATACTCGCCCACCGGCAACTACTGGAACACCCCCACCCTGAATTTCATGTGTCCAAAGCAGGCTATTATTGAGATCACTCGGCAAATTGGTCTGGGTGGATACACCAGTGCCATCTTGTCCACGCCAATAAAGCCAATTCGCATCAACAGTTGGGGTTTTTTTTAAATCATACGGCTCATTCAGGCTCGGAACCGGTCTACATGAAATAAGCAGGAAACTGCCAGCGAGTGAAACAAGAAAGATTATAGATTTAATGCTCATACTAGAATTTGGGGAAGACTATTTGAAGTTGCGTTTAAATTTAGTACTTGTACGTAGTATTTTGTCAATCTTGCAACCCTCGTAAAAAATTATAATTTTCATGCGTAACGATAAAAACCGTAGGCTTCCCCCTCTGCTTAGGTCATGCTGGATTAAATTAAACACCACTTTTCAAAAAAGGCTTCTTCCCTTTGGCATTACCCCTGACCAATATACCGCATTACGCTGGATTTATGAGCGCAGGGCTAAGGAGACCAATCAAGTCACACTTGCTGCCTTAATGTTCACCGATGCAAACAATATATCTAGTTTGCTTTCCCGCATGGTGAAATCCGGGCTGATAGAAAGGAAGATTTCTTCATCTGACCATAGAATGAAATCCTTAAAGCTCACCCCTGCGGGTTTGAAAAAATTTAAAGTTACTAGGCCTGTTGCCTTATCATTGGAAAAGGAAGTTCTTGCGGACCTTAACCCAACGGATAAAGAAACTTTCCTTCATTTACTCAACCGGTTAAGTTCCCACCTTCACCATTCAGCCTGATTTGGTTTTCCCCATGGACAGGCAGACCCAGCGTCCCTGGCTGCCTCTTGCATGCATCCTTCCGTTTGAGTAAGTAAGTGGCGTCCAGTTATTTTTACCGGATAAAACCTGAAAGCTTTCAATCTCCGTAAATTTATCTTCGCGAGCTTCTACGATGCTAAGGGCTCCCTCGTCACTCAAGATCACTAGGTGTTGATCAATTAAGATTAAGGTTCCGACACCGAAACCCTTTTGCTCCCATTTTTTAACTCCCGATAAAATGTCCAAACAAAAAAGAGTGGATTGAGAAGACCTTGCACCTGCTTGCCCATGGATTCCATAAGCAAAATCTCCCTTTCGAACTAAGCTTGCCATTTGGCAGGAAATCGCGTCTGATTCCCATACAGATTGCAGGGTTGGTTGATTGGTATCAACAAGAGCCGCCCCTTTCCCGTAAGCACTCGATATTAGAAAAAAGTTCTTATATTCCAAGGGCTGAGCTGCATTTATACCGTACCTGGTTTTATGCTGATATTTTTTTAGTTCCATTCCGGTTTCCAACTCGTAGAGAACAAGCCCAAACTGATTGAAGACAACCACTTGATTAGGATCTGATTTCCGAATAAAAGGAGAAGCATATCCTGCATCATCGCTACCGCTCTTCCATAAAAGCTCCCCGTTTGTTGCATTTAGGGCAACTAAGGCACCCTTGGTTGCTCCTGTCTGTATGATAACTTTATCGTCGACCACTAATGGAGCCCCAGCGAATCCCCATTGGGGTCTTTTCCCACTTAATTTCTCCACAATATTCAGGCTCCAGAGAATTTTACCCGTAACCGCATCCAAAGAATAAAGGTCACCTTCATGGCTCTGGAGGAAAATCTTGCCGTCATAGGCCGTGGGAGTAGAGCGACTGCCTCCCTGAAAATAATCTGGGGCTTTCTTGCAAGGATATTGATGCTTCCATATGACATCTCCCTTTTCTGCGTCTACGCAAAGTAAGGTATTTTTACCGTTTTCATACCCTTGGCAGTAGGCCCTACCCTTGTATTCGATAACACTTGAATATCCCAGGCCTATATCCAATTTCCATAGAACTTCGGGTTCATCACTTTCCCAATCCACCCGAAAAGTCTGCTCTTCGGAAGTATGAGTCCGAAACGGACCGCCGAAAGTAGGCCAATCCGCAGCATGTGCCTGCAATGCCATGAATAAGGAAAGGGTGTACGAAAAAGTGAATTTCATCAGTTCACGCTTTCCATTATGGAAAGAATGTCAATGTAATCCTATTGATCGGACTTTAACTTTCAAAAAGCAGGAACTAGCGAGCGGATGTAGAAAAGTGAACGCGTAGCGAATCCGCGTAATTACCGGATGGATTCGGAAGTAATGACTCCGGGCCTTCGATTCGTGCGGTGACAGAGACAACTAAAAAATCGGTACCCTCGGGAACAACAAAACTTGAGGTAAGATTCTCCCAAGTCGCCTGGTCCGTATCTGCAATTAAGGCATTCGATGTGGACCCCATGGACTGTTTATCTTCGCCCACTTCTCCCTTGAGTGCCTCGACTGAAAGTTCAAATTCAGTAGACTGAGGGTAAGCTGTGGCACCCTTGTTAAGTGAGATTTCTGCATCAATTTTGGAAGACAAAAGAGGTGATAGCCCGCGAATATCAACAACCTGTAATGTTTCCTGAACCGAAGCCGTTTGGGTGTCCACATTGACAACCATGTCTGAAAGCTTGATCATACCTGCACCATCAAGAGGCAAAATACCATTTTCTGCAGGAACCGTTAGGTGCTCGGTTCTATCCCAGGTAGTAAAGTCATTATCTATCTTCACAATCGCTTCATCATCAAAGCTTTTACCGCTTTCGAGTAATTCAATCGCAGATACCGCAATACTTTGGTTTCTCGAATCCGAGAATGTTGTAGACTCTATGGTAAAGGGCAACGGCTGAAAATTAGGTTCCTTATCTTCGCCAAAACCCATGGAGGCAAATTGTTTGATTTCCGAATTGTTGGAAGAAATTTGTTGGGAATTGTCTACATGAGTGGATTTACTGAATCCCCAAGCACTCACAAGGGCAACAACAGCGGCGGCGGCAGATGCAAAAATGGGGAAATTGACTATTTTTCTTTCAGATACAGTCTCCTCCTCGAAGTCTACTGCACTACCCGTCTCCCAATGTAATAAGGATTCTTGCATAACAAGGGAGGCATAACGCTTACGCATAGATTTGTTGGATATGATCAATTCTTCCAACCTCTTCAGGTCGGATGATGTGGCAATTTCATCCAAAGCCTTCGAGGTGAGTTGATCGAGTTCTTGAAAGCAATCGTATTTTTTCATGGGATATGTATCTGGTATTAGCGGTAGTGCTCAATTTGATACATAAATCTTAAAAAAATTTTCACATGTCCATCTCAGCCTCTACTCGAGGAATTTTCTGGTGAACGCAATGCAACAAGTTACGTCGAATGCGATGTAAGGTCGCGGAAACTGACCCTATAGGACGATTTACCAGGGATGAAATATCTTTAAGGGTTTTCTCTTCTTTAAACCTGAGGCTGGCAATCGATTGCATATGCTTGGGAAGCAAATCATAACACAGCTGCAGCGCTTTTTGGGTTACATTAAGACTTTTGCAATCAAAATCTTCTTCCGCCATTGCTTCTGCCAATTCATTACTGAAATGAATCTTACTCCGCCTGTATTTTGTCATATGAGCCATTATCTGGTATCGGGCAATTCGAAATGCCCAGCCTTGAAAATGTCCATCCGGGTTGTACTCTTTGGCTTTTTTACAAAGGATCAGGTTAGTTTCCTGAAGGATGTCCTCTGCATCCGAACGATTTGGTAGTAAAGAAAGAATGTAGGCATAGAGAGATCTCTGAATGGATGTCAGTTTTCGGGAATATTCAAATGAAATCGTTTCTTCCTCCACATACCTAGTGGAAGTCCTTGCGGGAGTCTTGTCAATTCTGTTGTTTCCTTAAGCTAGCTTGCTTAAATACAAAGATTGCAATCTCGGATATTCTCCTTTCAATTATCATATGCAAGCATGGCATTGCGTTGCGATCATTGCAGTCTCAATACTGCTTTTCATTTACGGCACATTCCGAAATGAAATCGAAGATCGTGTCTACGAACAAGAAGTTAATCAAGTTGTCACGAAAGCTCAGGAGTCGTTAAAAAAAGAGACCCTTGCAACAGAGAAGCCGGAGCTTCTGGATTCCCCCGCATGGGCAAAATACGAGATTATATTGAAATGCGAGGATTCTGAAAAAGCTCAATTACATCTCGAGGCGATTAAGGGTGCCTCTTTCTTAAAGTTTTTTTTAAGCCAAGTTCGTGCTTCAAAAACAGCGTCTGAACTAATCTTTAGCCCCTTTAAAAGTGAATTTTTCTCAGAAGATGAATATAGTATTCTTCAATCCCTTTTTTCGGCTCATGCTACATTGGATGATGATAAGGTGATTCAAATTACCTGCCGTGGTCACTCATCTAAAAGTACTAAACTTTTGGCCACATTGATTCTCGACTCTTACAAGACAGCACGACAACAGGAAGATTCAAGCAAACCCCTCGCATCTTCCTTGCTTCTGCAGTACGATGAAATTCAAGCACTTGAAGAGCAAATTTCTTCTTTAAAAGACGAAATCTCTGCTGAAGAACAGACCAGTACCTCCATCAATGTCGAAGACATTGCACTTCGCTCAGAATTAAAAATGCTCGAACAGGAGCTGGCTCATTACAAAAAAATACTGCTTCAAATTGATACACTTTTTAAAGCGGGTAAGCCAACTCAGGAATACCTTAGTATCGAATCCATAACTCAATTTGGTATGATCGAAGAGTTGAGAAATACCATTGATCAATTGCAAAGGATGCTCGTTAATCAAGACCTGGATGACGTGGTTTCCCTCGAAGTAAAAAAGAATATCGAAACTAACCAACTTTTGTTAAAGAATGAGGTGGATAATGCGATCGAGGAATTAAAAGCAAAAACAATCAAGGCAATGGAAAGGAAAAAAGTACTGTCCAATCGTTTGGTAGATTTACAAAAAGAGGCGGGCCTTCAAAATGGTGGACAACCAAAATTTTCCCTGCTTAAGCAATTGGAAGATAAGCTGCAGAGCCTATTGCCCCAATATCAAAAATCTTTCACCAACTGGAAAAAAAGTGGCTACCAAATTCTCAGGTCATCTTTTGTTGAGTGAGCCTAGTTTCTGCCTTTTCTTCCAAAAGGAAAACTTACTTGCCCAGTTCCGTCTAAAATAAATCTCCTTTACCAGATTATTGGATTTCTTAGCGTGTTATTCACCTCACTATAATGGATAAATTATCACCGCGGTTGAAAAAATTGTTTGATATCAATCAATTTCGACCACCTATTCTTCAAACTCTTTCTCAATACGATTCGCAAAAATGGTCGGGTGATTGGAGGGCTGGTATCAATGTAGCCTTGTTGGCTATTCCTCAAGGCATGGCCTATGCTTTGGTTGCGGGGCTGCCTATAAGTTACGGTCTATTGGGTTCAGCCATAGCTGCAATTATGGGAGGCCTTTTCGGAGGAGGAAGATTTATAACACTTGGTCCCACTAATGCTACCGCTGTCTTATTGTTTGGGGTTTTTGCGAGTATTGGGTTAATCAAATCAAACGGCATGGGTTCGGAAGAATCCCTGCTCATGCTTCCCTGGATTTTGGTTTTTGCATCTGTTTTTCTTGTCATTGCCAGCATTCTTAAAATTTCATTCATGATCCAATTCATCTCGAGAACTGTGATCACCGCCTATGTAACTGCGGCCGCCTGCCTAATTATTGCAAATCAATGCAAGCACCTTTTGGGCTTACAGCATACAAGTGGGGATATTCCCACTACATTCCTGGAAATCATTCTTCATACTTTATCCAACCTCAACCTATTCTCCCTTCCGGCTCTTGTCCTGTCACTCTTAACCGCACTTTGTTACCTTTTTCTTCAAAGAAAATTTCCTTCCTTGCCAAATGTGGCAATAACCTTGGTGATCAGCTCATTAATTGCATTTGCATATAAGCACTTCTATTGGAAAGTGACCTGCTTGGATAGCTTTAGCCTGGCGGGTTCGTTTTTTGAGGTTCCTCAAGTTTCTACTTTTGTTGCCCAATGGGAAACCATTCTTGCGTCGGCTTTTGCCGTTTCTCTACTATGCTTACTTGAGGGTCTTTCTATTGGAAAGTCTCTTGCTGCCCGTGCTGGTGCTCGTATAGATACGAACCGGGAAACCATGTCTATTGGCTTAGGGAACTTTGGATGTGCTTTTTTTTCAGGAATGCCCGCTTCGGGCTCCCTCACCCGTTCCACACTTAATGTTGAATCAGGTGCCAATACCAGTGTAGCTAACCTCGTTGCCGGGGTATTAATATTACTTGGCTCAATGGTTCTCGGAAACCTGATTGCATATGTCCCCCTGTGTGCACTCGCCACACTCGTCGTATTTATTGGAGCATCCTTAATCAAAGCACGTCAGATTAAAACAGTATCGAGAGCGACAGGATCAGATGCTGTTACCTTTATTGTCACTATCACTGTTGGGCTTCTTTTTTCACTTCAAGTTGCGATTTTCGCGGGGATGATTACATCCATCCTCCTTTTCCTTAAAAAGGTGGCCGAACCAGAGTTGCGCGAATATGGGATTAATGAAGAAGGCGAGCTTGCAGAAATGTCCCTTAAAAGTAGGCGGCCTGAACCGGAAGTGTCGATTGTCCATGTGGAAGGAGAAATTTTCTTTGCAGCAGCCGAACTCTTTTACGAACAAATCCGGCGGGTAGGTGAAGACGAAAACCTTCGGGTGTTGGTTTTGAAGTTACTCAATGCGCACCACCTCGATGCCACTTCCGTATTGGCCCTGGAAGAGTTACTGGAATATCTAAAAGAAAAAAACTGTCATGTACTTCTTTGTGAAGTGAGAAGGGATGCGCTTAGAATTCTGAAAAATTCTGGCGTATTGGAGAGAATAAATCGAAAAAATGTTTTCCCTCACACAGCAAGTAACCCAACTCTTTCCACGGCTAAAGCGATTAAAAGAGCCAAGTTTTTAGTGGCTGGAGAAAAAGCAAAAGTTACGATTTACGCAGACTCCAAAAAAAAACCATAACCTACCGAACCCTCACAGAAGATCACTTCTTCTTTTTGCTTTCATCGCATCAAGATTTTGAAGGAATTCCTCATGGGTAAAATTTTCAATCGCCTCTTTCTCCAGTTTTAACATGTGAAGTTCATCTTCTAAAGACTGATGCTCACTTTCTGAAATAACTCCTGCTTTTGATGCTATGTTTTCTCTTATATCGCTCATTTTTTGCTCCACATTTTTCAGATTTTCCTCCTGCTCACTTTCCTGCCCTTGAGCATCCTTCAGACCAAGAAAGCGAGTGTGGTTAAAATCTTTGACCGCGTTCAATTCCTGATTGAGCATTTTGAGCTCTGCCGAAAATTTTAAGATCTTTGCATTAATTGCAGATACTTCATCCAAATTTTTGCCATCAGTTTCTAAATCTTTCTTAAGAGATTTGAGCCTGATTTCGAGGTGCTTTCTCTTCCAGGCGATTTTCTTCTCTTTTTGGGAAAGCTCTTTTTTGGGCTCCAGCATTTTTTTAGCAGAAATAAAAACAGTGTGGCCGCTATCCTCAATTGATTTCAATTCTTTCCTTACGACATCTATTTCGCCCTCGTTTGCTTCAATATCAGATTTGGGAGCACGAGCGGTTTGCAGCTTTTTCTTTTTTTCAATGAGCTGTGCAAGCTGCACCCGAAGTTTTGACCTCAATGCTCGATCTTTAGAACTAAAATGATTCATTTTTACATATTACAGTACCAAAGGTTCATAATATAAGGACAATTAGCAACCATAGAAATGATTTGAATTGTTCATTATTTGCTCGGCAAACTCCTTTTCCGGCAATTCGAGGATTTCAGCCCCAGACGAGCCAAGGTAATGAAGATAGGATGGTTCGTTTTCTTTCCCTCTTTTGGGAACAGGAGCCAGATAGGGGCTGTCGGTTTCCAGCATCACTTTTTCTTTATCTGAAGCCTTAAAGGCATCCCTCAGGCTATGGTTCCCCTTGAAGGTTAAAGTGCCTGTAAAGGAAACCCAACCTCCGCGGTTTTGAATTTGCATCATTTGTTCAATTCCTTCTGAAAAACAGTGAAAAACCACACGATTCCAATCTACCCCACTTTCATCAATCATGTTTACACAATCCTCAAATGCGTTTCTGGAATGTATGATGACCGGACAATTTAATTCCTTTGCCAGCAATAATTGATGACGCAAAGCACTCTTTTGATAACCCACGACCTTTTCGACCTTAGCCTTGTCTTTGGGTAAACGAAAATAATCAAGCCCGACCTCACCCAGTGCCAATGGTTTTACCTCTTTTTTCCAGTATTTTTTGAGACCAGAAACTTGATGCTCCCAAGTAGAATCAGCATAAGATGGATGAAGTCCTACACTGTAAAAAACAGTAGATAGGTACCGACTCGAAATCATTGCATAAAGCTCCCAATCCTCCATACTCGTTCCAACGGCTACCATCTTATTGACTCCTGATTCAAAGGATCGAGATAATACCTTATCTAAATCTCCCCGGTCATAAAACCGCTGAAGGTGACAATGGGTATCGAACCACATCTACTCGACGAATGATAAAAGAATTGCCATTGTAGCTCTTCTTAAACGTAAGAACTCATTATTCCCAACACTAATTTTATGGAAAACATTATTATTCTAGGCACTGGATGTGCTGGCTTTACCGCCGGTATCTACACCGCACGGGCAAATCTTAATCCTCTTATTCTTGAGGGTAAACAACCTGGAGGTCAACTTACCACGACCTCGGAAGTCGAAAACTTTCCCGGCTTTCCCGAAGGAGTCGACGGGTTCTCCCTCATGGATCAACTAAGAAAACAGGCACTAAAATTCGGGGCCAGGGTTGAAAATGCTTTTATTGACCGCGTAGACTTTAGCGGAAAAACAAAACTCCTTTTTTCAGGTGAGCGAAAATTGGAAGCCAAGGCTGTAATTATTGCAACGGGTGCAGCCCCCCGCCTACTAGGCATACCAGGAGAACAAGAAATGTACGGTGGTAAAGGTGTAACCACCTGTGCAACCTGCGATGGAGCTTTTTACCGCAACATGGATGTGGTGGTCATCGGAGGTGGAGATTCTGCTTGTGAAGAGGCTCTTTTTCTCACTCGATTTTGCCGAAAGGTTACCCTGGTTCACAGAAGGGACGAACTCCGGGCATCGCGCATCATGGCTGAACGCACAATCGCCCATGAAAAAATAGATTTGCTCTGGGACTCGGCTGTGGAAGAAGTTTTGGCTGATGAAGAAGGCAAGGCTCGTGCCATAAGAGTAAAAAATTTAAAGACAAACCAAGAAAGTGAACTTGCGTGTAAGGGTGTATTTATTGCCATTGGGCACATACCAAATACCCAAGCCTTCCAAGGTATCCTTGAGCTCGACGAAAACGGCTACCTGGTACCTGAAAAGAATAGCATGGTAAAGACATCTTTGGATGGAGTTTATGTTGCCGGTGACTGCGCTGACCATGTGTATCGCCAGGCTATTACAGCTGCGGGAATGGGCTGCCAGGCAGCAATTGAAGCTGAACGCTGGCTCGCTGAAGAGTAAGATTGGGGATGCCTGAGCCCGGTGTTTTTAAAAACTTAGTTTCCCACCTTGGGGAAACCGCCAAGCGTTCCCCTGATCAAATTGCAGTGTATTCGGATTCCGATTCGAATTTTAAGGAAAGAAATTTTAAAGAACTTTATCAAGATGTCCTTAGATGTGCGGATATTCTTCACAAAAAAGGTCTTGTTCGCGGACAAAAAGCCCTTCTTTTCGTAAAGCCCGGGTATGAACTTACGGTTCTTGCTTTTTCCCTCATTTATCTTGGGGTCGTTCCGGTCATTATTGACCCCGGTATGGGCTTCCGCTCTGTTTTATCCTGTATTCGATCCACGAAGCCAGATGCCTTACTTGGCATACCTCTTGTGATTTGGATAAGCCTAATATTCAGAGAATCTTTCAAAACTGTCCGTACCAAGGTTGCAATTAGCAAAAAGTTTTTCATCGATCAAATTCTGCCTGCTCCTCTTGGATCAGATTATCCACAAGTCAGCACCCAGGCAGATCAACTGGCAGCGATTGTGTTCACCTCGGGGTCCACGGGTGCCCCTAAAGGAGTAAAATACCTCCATAAAAATTTTAATTCTCAGGTGGATTCTCTCCGGACTAATTTCAATATTGCCGAAGGGGAAATCGATCTTGCAACCCTCCCTATCTTTTCTCTTTTTAACCCTGCATTGGGGGTAACTACGATTATTCCACAAATGGATCCGAGAAAGCCCGCTTCGGCGGATCCTGAACTTTTGGTGCAGGCAATAAAAAATCATGCGGTAACCACTGCCTTTGCCTCGCCTGTAATTGGGAGAAAAATTGCAGATTATTGTGTCGAGCATAACGAAGTATTACCGAGCCTTAAAAGAATTTTTCTTGCCGGGGCACCTTCACCTCCGAGTTTGATTGAAAAACTTAGCCAGATTTTGGTCAATGGAAAGGTCATCGTTCCCTATGGAGCAACCGAGGCATTACCAGTTTCTTTTGCAACTGCTGAACAGATAAAGAAGTCTCAAGAAAGTATTCTTCTTGGGCAAGGGTCCTGCCTTGGAATCCCGGCCCCAGGGGTATCTGTTAAGATTTTTCCGTCTATGGCCCCTGCTTTGTCTGCTAGGCTGGCAGAAAATGGTGAGCTACCCCAAGGAAAGGTTGGAGAAATCTGTGTAGCCGGAGATATTGTAACCCAAGGATATTACCGGATGCCCGGGGCAACTGTTGATGCACGATTTATTTATCATAACCAGACTTTTCACAGAATGGGGGACCTTGGTTATTTTGATCAAGACCATAGCCTGCGGTTTTTAGGGCGAAAAGCTGAATGCGTAAAAACCAAGTATGGCCCCCTGGAAACCGAAAGGTGTGAACCTATGATCAATGCCATTTCCGGTGTAAAAAAATCTGCCTTAATTGGCATTGGTGACACCATGAAGCAAGAACCATGTATAGTGGTTGAGCCAGCCAATGCGAACCCTTCTATTGAGGAAAAAAAGGTTCTCTCCACCAAAATTTTGCAGGTCTTACATTCCTCATTCCCCAAGATGAAATTTAAGAGAGTCTTTTGGGAAAGTGCCATTCCCGTTGATGCCCGGCATAATGCAAAAATTCACCGGCTGTCACTTTCAAGAAAATGGCATCGTTTAGTTAACGAAAAGGATCAAACTGGTATCTGGGCATGAAAATTGTAATAACCGGAGGCCTTGGATTTGTTGGCAATCAAGTAGCCCGGCAATTAGCCAGAAATTTCCCTAATGCTAAAATTACCGCTGTTGGAAGGTCTCCTGCAGCTGCACCTTCTAAGATCTTTAAGAACCTGGAATATGTATCCTCGGACCTAACCCACAAAAATCTTTCATTTTCTTGGCTGAAAGGAGTGGAATGTGTTTTTCATGTTGCAGCCAAAGCGGGGATTGGGGGGTGTTTTAACGACTACTACCAAGCAAATTTTACAGCTACTCAAGGGTTGCTAAGCGCATCCAAAGAATATGGTGTCAGGCAGTTCATTTACACAAGCACTCCCAGCGTTGTTTTTACAAACCAGGATATTCAAGGCGGAAATGAATCCTTACCTTATATCCAATCAAAAATTTCTCCCTATGCTTATACAAAAGCAAAGGCCGAGAAACTTGTTTTAGAATCAAACTGCCCAGGCGAGTTTCAAACTCTTGCCCTGCGCCCTCATTTAATATGGGGGAAAGAAGACCCCCATCTCCTCCCTCGAATTCTTCAAAAGCACCGAAACAATAAACTTAAAATTGTGGGGAGTGGAAAAAACAGGATGGATATTACCCATGTATCCAATGTAGCCCATGCTCACATCTGTGCCTTCCAGGCAATGCTTAAAAATCAAAACCTTGGGGGCAAGCCCTACTTTATTGGTCAAAACGAGCCGGTTGAAATCTGGCCTTGGTTGAATGAAATTTTCATGAACCTAGAGCTACCCGAATTAACAAAAAGAATTTCCTACCAAAGTGCCTACTTTATTGGATTCATTATGGAGAAAATTTGGAACGGATTTCATATTTCCAGTGATCCGCCCATGACTCGGTTTGTGGCCTCTCAACTTGCTCATGACCATTGGTTTTCGGGCAAAGCTGCGGAACATGACCTGCATTACCACCCCCTAATTTCTATGAATCAGGCAATGCAGGACACCCTGCCTTGGTTGCGTAGCCTCTAAACCCTGCCAACGCTTCGGTTATAATCACTCAAAATACACCCCACACTTACATTCAGGTTTAAAGAACTTGCACACCCGAGCATTTTTAAGGAAACCCAACGGTCCACCTTCTGCTTCCAATATTCACCTAAACCCTGATGCTCGTTTCCAAATAAAAGGGCCATTTTCCTTTCATAGAGAAATGTGTGTGAAAAATCAGATGCCTTTGAACTGGTGGCCACACAAGGTAAACCCTGTTTTTTAAGCCAATTGTAAATTTCGGATTTGCTTCCAGATTTGACTTCAGATTTACCCATCAGACCCCGGGAAGAGCGAATTACATTGGGGTTGAAGAAGTCTACCTTAGGATCCGAAAGCAAGACAAGCCCCCCACCCAGTGCTTCACTTGTCCGGAGAATCGCACCCAAATTTCCCGGTTTTTCTATTTCGTCAAAAATAAGAACAGGGCCATCCATTGGCTCCACCTCATATCCCAAAATATCCATCTCCCATGCCTGAACAACGCCAATCACCCCATCAGATGTTTTTCGGTAAGACGCTTTCAATAATGCCTCTTTTCCCAGCTCCCGCATTGAAAATGAATGCTCTTCCCGCCATTTTAGAAAATAGGTAGTTGCGTGTGAATGGGTGACCAGGTTTTCATTAAAATATATTTCCAAAACTTGCCTGCCTGCATCGATCAGGGCTTGCAAATCTTGGGCGCCTTCAACCACAAAGCATTGCCGTTCCCGTCTTCGGCGAGGTGATTCTCGAAGTTTAACCAATTCTTTAACGGCTGGGTTGGTTGGGCTGTTAATTATATCTGACACAATTTTATAAAAAGGGTTTTGCCACCAAAGGGCGAGCTCGTTACGAACCATTCGATGACACAACAGGAGCCAAAGGGTTTTACCCCACACCCATACCCATATCATCATGAACTTGAACTGCGAATTGAAAGCCTAACCAATTTAGGTCAGGGGATCGCCCGCGATAATGGCTGGGTAATTCAAGTACCGTTTGTCATTCCCGGGGAAGTAATCCTAGCTAGAATTTACCGAAACCATAAGAATTATTCGGAGGCTGACTGCATTGATATTCTGAGCCCATCACCTGATCGCGTCATCCCCAAATGTGACCTTTTTGGAACCTGTGGAGGATGCCAATACCAGTCTGTTTCCTATGAAAAACAATTGGAATGGAAAAATGCCCAAGTTAAAGAGTGCTTTGAAAAAATCGGTGGTCTCGACCTGCAAGTTAATCCAGTGACTCCCTCCCCCCGAATGTATGGTTATCGGTCCAAACTGACACCGCATTATGAAAAAAGCCGGGAAGGCTTTCCCAGAAAACTCGGTTTTTTGAAGTATGGGTCCAGGAGGATACTGGTCGATGTTCCTCGTTGTCCGATTGCAACCCTTGCTATTGATGATGCCCTACCATCTGCCCGAGCCGAACTTTTTGAAAAAGCCAAAAAAAATAAAGGGGGCACCCTTCTTCTTAGAGACACCGAGGAAGGAGTGGTCACGGACCCCAATCAGCTTGTTACCGAGAGGGTCAATGATTTAGTTTTTCAATTCAAAGCGGGTGAATTTTTTCAAAATAATCCATTTATTTTACCTCACCTTGTTGAGTATGTGATTGAGCAGGCCAACCCGGATACATCGAAAACATTAATTGATGCCTACTGTGGGGGCGGGTTATTTAGTCTTTCCGCCGCCAAAAAATTTCAACAGGTCGCTGGTATCGAAATTAGCCGTGAAGGGTTTGAGGGTGCCCGGACCAATGCCTTGCTCAATCAAATAAAAAATGCTGCATTTTTTCTGGGCGATGCTCATTCTATTTTTTCGGAATTACAAGACCTGCCCAAACCATTCTCATTGGTCATCGACCCGCCCCGCAAAGGGTGTGACCAGAACTTCATTCAACAAGCCCTGGAATTTAAGCCTGAAAGAATTGTCTATGTCTCCTGCGACCCATCCACCCAAGCAAGGGACGCCAAGCTTCTCACCACAGGCGGGTATAAAGTTCTTGCCGTTCAACCGTTTGATTTATTTCCACAGACCAGGCATATTGAAAATGTCTTAACATTGGGGATTTAACACCGTTCCCGGTTTTTTCGCCAAAGCAGGTTTGAAAATTGATCGCAGTATACCTGCCTTTCTTTCAAAAATTCATCGGTCCAATCCTTCGCTTCCGGGCCTTCTTCCAAAAGCCGGCATAGCTCGCTTTGAAATTTTTGGGTAAATGCCTCTTCATTGAAAGAGGAAAGGTGAGCAAGCTCCAATGTTCCCTGAATCAGGATAGCTGACCGCGTTCTCTTCATCGCTGCCCCCGCAATTTTCTCTCCCTTTCCATCGATCATTAAATCTTTTCCCACGGGCTCATGAAAACAATCTCCCGGAATGCCTGCCTTTTTATCGACCTCACAAGGCTGTAAAAAAGTTATAATGGATTGCTTAGCCAACGCATTCCCTATGGCAGCATGAATGTACTCATAGAGATCCAACGATGGAATTTTAAAAGAGTGGTGCCCATTTGGTATGACCAGGCAATAAGTCCAGTCTTGTCCATGCCTTACAAGTCCTCCCCCCGTTGGTCTCCGGATTAAGTATTTGATCGGTATACCGGCTTCCTCTTCGACCCATTGCCATTTTTGTCCATAACCAAAACTGATTTCTGGCTTCACCCACCTGTAGTGACGGAAGGATGGAAGACTTACTTTCACCGCCTGTTGCATCAACCACCAGTCTGTGGCCATATTTTCAACTCCTGCTTCAGATAAGGATGGGTAAACGAGTAAACTCACGAAACGAAAATTTTAAAATTTATGAATGTAGTGGTGGGGTTTATCAGCATTTTTCCGATGCCATATAAAAAGGTCTTCGGGGAGCCGCAACTCCTCCAACTGGTCTCTTACAGACGATGGGGTAACCGTCAGTTTTCCGAGAAGAGGTGCAAGCTCAAAACCAAGATGAGAAGGCCTGGGTTCACTGCCCGGGTAATCCTTAATAAAGCCTTTCTTTATGTGGCTTGGAGAAAACCCAAAGTATTCAAGGATCTGTATACCGAGTTCATACCTGCTTATTTCCTCAGACCCTGCCCAATGAAACAAACCGTTTAAATTTGGCCTCTCCAAAAGCTCCACCACGGCAGAAGCAACATTCTCAGCCGAACATGGTTGTCTCATCTCATCATCAAACAAGGTTATAGGAACATCATTTTGCAAACACCGTAACATTTTTTCATGAGGGCTTCTTTTGCCATGAGGGCTATTCCCGTTCATGAGAGTAATTCGTAAAATCGCCAGGTTTTCATCTGTCACCGCAAGGACTTTCTTTTCCGCTTCAAGCTTTTGCCTACCATATTCATTTAAAGGATTTGGCATATCGGTGGATCGATAGGGAGATGCTGTTCCGTCGAAAACCATATCCGTGGAAATATGAATAAACCGGGCACTCAAGTGAGAGGCAATCTCTGCAAGTTTAACCGCTCCCTCTATATTAATTTTTCGGGAAAAACTTGGGTCTTTATTTACATGATCGGGAGAAGAAATGGCAGCACAGTTTATAATAGCATCAGGCCATAAATCTAAAAGCTCACGGGTCAAGCCTTCATCATTCGAAAGACAAAGAGAGTGAAACCCTTCTTTCTTAGTTTGAACGGAGTATCGTAAAACTTCGTGATGCCTCTTGGTTAATGCCCTTGAAACCGCATCACCCAAAAGACCACTAGCACCATATAACGCCACTTTCACAAAATTTATCTTACTCATTGATGCTATTCCTACAATCCGAGAGTTCGTAAATCTTGTTTTGCTTTTCCTTGAACAAAAGGGGCTCATCCCCTAATCTAATGTTTTTTACGATGAAATTTTCCCAACTTGCGAACCCTCGCATTCTGGAACAACCCACTTACCAACCAGGCAGACCCATCGAGGATGTTGCCAAAGAACAAGGCATTGATCCTGGAGATATTTGCAAGCTTGCCTCAAATGAAAACCCCTGGGGCACCTCAAAAGCTGCCCGTGAGGCTGCCCGTGACGCTCTAGATGATGTGCACCGATATCCCGATGGCAGCTCACTGGCACTTAGAGAAAAGCTTGCCAAGCATCACAAACTATCTCCCGACCAATTCATTATCGGAAATGGATCGAACGAAATTATCGAGCTCATCGGCCATGTTTTTTTGAGCGAGGAGGATGAAGTATTGTTCGGGGAATATGCCTTCATTGTTTACAGGCTCGTTTCCCTTCTTATGGGCGCCAAGCCCGTGTGTGCCCCCATGCCAGGTCTTCGGCATGATCTCCAGCAAATGAAAAAATTAATCACGGAGCGGACCAAGCTGGTTTTTCTTCCAAGCCCAAACAACCCAACAGGTACATCCAACACGGAAGATGAAATTTTTTCCTTTGTTCGAGATCTTCCTGATCAAGTTATTTTCTGCCTGGATGAAGCCTACGCCGAATATTTAGAGCATTCGCCGGACTTACGCACTTTGCTTCAGGAGGGCAAAAAAGTAATGGGGCTTCGTACTTTTTCTAAAATTTATGGACTGGCGGGGCTCCGAATAGGATACGGATATGGGAGCGTGGAGCTTATCAAATTATTGCAACAGGCCAGGCAACCCTTTAATGCGAACGCAATTGCACTAGCCGCAGCAACCGCAGCCCTTGATGATCAGGCTTGGGTTCAAGAATGTAGGCATAAAAATAATGCCGGCATGCAGCAGCTCCAAGATGCATGTGATCAGCTTAATTTACCCTGGATACCCAGCGATGCCAACTTCCTGCTCATTGAAATCGGTGATGGTCAAAAAGCATTTCATGCATTGCAGGCACTTGGAGTGATTGCCCGACCCATGCCCAAAGGATTAGAGCAGTATATTCGTATATCTGTTGGGACTACTCAGGAAAATGAGATAGCGATATCTGCTATTAAAAAAGTTCTTCAAATTTTGAAAAACCCAGCATGATATCTAACTCAATATGGATCCTGGCGGGAGCTTGGTCCGTTCTCATACTTTTTTCTTCTTACCTTGGAATCTTTCGGGCTCTTGTTGACAGGATTCGGTCTGGCCTTTCATCTTCCCCTACCAAGACTGACTCTGTGTCCAAACTTATCACCAGGACCCTTGCCTTACCAAATCATGAAAGGCCTTTTCATATTGAAGCCAGCTTTTTATCTTCCACTCAAATTATTACAGGCTTTTCCTTCATTCTTTCTCTCGACCTCTGGGAAAATACCTTCGCCTCTTTGCTTGTGGCTTTTGTCACCGCCCTTTTAGTTGAAAGACTATCGGCATGGCTCTATCCCCGTAACATTCTTCAGTCTAAGAACATGCAACTTCATTTAAAAATAGGGTTGTTTATGGTAAAGTTTACCACACTTTTATGTAAACCTCTGGATATAATCCTATGCTTTTCCGAAAACTTGTTTCAGTCATCAGGACAAAAAAGTATACAGGCAAAAGAAGAGGAAAATGAAGTTGCTGACCACATCCGTATTGTTGGAAGAGAAGGCAGCAACATAGACCCGGATGTGCTTGAGATTATGGGTAATACTTTGGAAATGAGCCAGTTGAAGATCAAAGATGTAATGATACCCCGGAATCAGGTACAAATTTTAGATGTTCATGATTCCTATCAAAAAAACTTAGAAATCACCAAAGTCTCCGGACATACCCGCCTGCCTCTCTGTGAAGGAAACCTCGACCACTGCCTTGGCATTATTCATGTAAAACATGCCTTTCGAACTATATCCGATGCCCAGGACACCTTTGATCTTCATCAAATTACCAAATCTCCCACCCTTTTAAACAATGAGGAGTTTCTCCCTGTGGCTCTTAAAAAGATGATGAAGCTCAAGGTTCACATGGCTTTGGTGAAAGATGAGTTCGGCGGGATAGATGGCGTGATTACCCTTGAAGATATTTTGGAAGAGGTCGTTGGCGAGATTCAGGATGAGTTTGACTCGGAGGAAGAAGATGTTGAAAAACTGAGTGATGGGGTCTGGAAGATCTCGGGGCTTACTGCCCTACATGAGTTACCTGAGGAACTTGGGATCACGGATGAAGACCCTGAGCTTTCTAGCCTTGGCGGTATGCTTACTCAAACCATTGGAAAAATTCCGGAAAATGGAGAAGTTTTTGATTTCCCTCATTTCAAAGTAGAGATCTTAGATGCGGATGACACTCGAGTGCAAAGCGTAAAAATCATGCTTCACCAGCCCTCTACTGCTTCAAAGAAAGCTTAGTCGCGCGGAAAAAGAATCATTTTCCCCTTCACCTTTTTTCCAACTAATCGATCACCCCAATCAAGCTCATCCTTCCATAATTTTACTGGCTCCAGGGACAACCTCTCATGAATCTGAGCATGCACCATTGGCATGACCGGAGAAATGGCAACGCTTACGAGCCTGAGCCCCTCTAGCATTGTCGCCAGGCAAGTTTGTAATGCTTTTAAATCTTCCGGGGCTTCAGATTTTGCCAGTTTCCAAGGCAACCGATTATCCGCGTACTTGTTAATCGCCCGAACGAAACTAAATATTTCCTCCAGGCCTAGATTGAAACGGTAGGCACGGAAGTGGTCGAGCATGGAGGTTCTTGAGTTATCCCAATGATCCAGCAATTCTTGCTCGTACACTTCACTAAGTCCGGCAGCGGGGACAAGGCCTGACATATATGTTTGGGTCATGTGCAGCAGCCGACTCAATAAATTCCCAAGGTCATTCCCGAGGTCTGCTCGATACCTGGATTGAAAGCGTTCCAGCGAAAACTCCGCGTCCTGCCCTACAGTCATTTCTCTCATGACAAAATATCGAAAGCTGTCAGTGCCATATTGGTCTACCAAACTTAATGGATTTACGGTTTCGCCTGTACTTTTCGACATTTTAGCACCGGAAGTGGTCCACCAACCATGAGCTAAAATTGACCGGGGTATACCCAAGCCACTTGCATGTAACATAATCGGCCAATACACGGCATGAGGTGGAGTAAGAATATCTTTCCCGATTACATGGAGGTTAGCCGGCCAAAAGTTCTTTTTATCGTCATCTCCCGAGACAACCGCCGAGTAATAATTGACCAGGGCATCAAACCAGACATAAGTGACAAAGTTTTCGTCAAAAGGAAGAGCTATACCCCAAGACAGCCTTTCCTTAGGCCTGGATATACACAGGTCATTTAGAGGTTCTTTCAAAAACTCAAGCACCTGAGCCTGCCGGTTTGTAGGCAAAATAAAATCTTTATTTTGGGAAATATGATCCACCAACCAGTCTTGGTAATTACTCAACTTGAAAAAATAATTACATTCAGTGATTTCAGTTACTTCACCAA
>CBFIFQ010000012.1:0-35681 GCA_965661905.1 Opitutales bacterium | reverse complement strand
CCATCCGACCTGTAGTTTTATAAAAACATTCGTCTCAAAAAAGTGAGCTAGTGTAGAGGGTACTATCGGCCCACAAAGACTGATACGATTGTCCTATTACCAAATTGAGACTGCCCGGCTCAACCGTTTTGGTATATTCAATGTTAGATCACTTTTAACAAACTCGAGGGTTGCAAAATCAAAGATCTTTGCCCATAAGAATCAATCAGTGCCCGGATGGCGGAATTGGTAGACGCGCCGGATTCAAAATCCGGTTCCCGCGAGGGAGTGAGGGTTCGACCCCCTCTCCGGGTACCATCTTTTTTATTATGGAAACTTCCATCCGCCGCGGACTTGAATCAGATATGCCTGCACTTCGGGATATTCTCAATTACTACATCCTTAAGACTGTGGTAACTTTCGAGATGGTTGAACTTTCCCTTGAGAATCGCAGGACATGGTTCACGCAATTTTCAGATAGTGGCCGCTATCAATTAATGGTGGCGGAAAAAAAAGAGCAAGTCATAGGGTACGCGGCAAGTTTACGATTTCACCAGCGTCCCGCTTATGCTCCTTCGGTGATGACAAGCATCTACATCCACCCGGACCATACTGGGCAAGGGATTGGAGAGAGGGTTTACTCTGCCCTACTCGAAAACTTAAAGCTTACCCAGGATGTTCATCGGGCATATGGCCTCGTAGTCTTGCCTAACCCAGGCTCCGTGAAGTTGCATGAGAAACTCGGCTTCCAAGTGGCTGGCTTGCTCCATGAAGGAGGCTTCAAGTTTGGCAAATATCATGATGTCCGGATGTATGAGCATCGCCTGGAACAATAAGCTTGAATACTTGGGGCCACAAGGAATGGCCCTGCGAAAATAACAAAAGGCTTAACCGGGCAAAAGATCGCTCACCATATCCCGCTCTTCAGCAAGCTCATTTACGGATGCATCAATTTTTTCACGACCAAAATCATTGATTGGTAAATCCTGCACAATTTCCCAATTTTCTCCATCCGAACGAATGGGGAAAGATGTAATCAATCCCTCTTTCGTACCGTAGCTCCCGTCAGAGGCAACACATACACTATTCCAATCACCAGCAGGTGTTGGGCTGGTTAGAGACTTCACTGTATCAATAGCAGCATTGGCAGCAGAAGCAGCTGAAGACGCACCCCTCGCTTTTATGATAGCCGCACCCCGTTGTTGCACGGTGGGGATAAAATTAACATGAGCCCAAGTGTCATCCGAAATCACTTCTGGGGCCGGTAGACCTCCGATCTTGGAATTGTAATAGTCGGGATATTGGGTGGCGGAATGATTACCCCAAATGGTTACATTCGAAACCTCAGAAACCTGCCGGTTTGCTTTGGCTGCCAATTGAGCCGCTGCCCGGTTCTCATCCAGACGGGTCATGGCAAACCAACGGTCTCTTGGCACATCGGGGGCGTTGTTCATGGCAATCAAGCAATTGGTATTGCAGGGGTTCCCCACCACTAAAACCCTGGCATCTGATGCTGCGTTGGCTTGGATCGCCTGTCCTTGTCCGGTAAAAATCTTTCCATTAATACCGAGCAGGTCTCCCCGCTCCATACCAGCTTTCCGCGGCACACTGCCGACAAGTAACGACCAATTTGCTCCGTCAAAGCCCTGATTCAAGTCTGAGGTAGGGCGAATATCTTTGAGGAGGGGAAAGGCACAGTCATCCAATTCCATGCAGACACCTTCAAGAGCTTTCATACCTGGTTCAATCTCGATTAGATTTAAAGCAACAGGTTGGTCCGGACCAAATAAACCACCCGAAGCAATACGAAACAAAAGAGAATAACCGATTTGGCCTGCAGCACCAGTAACAGCCACGCGAATTGGAGTAGTATTATTCATGTAATTTTAAAAGTGAGATATATTTATAGAGAATTAAGAAAAACGAACCGTATCTATTATCTCAGCAGCTGTACGAAGGCAAGCCTCGGTATCTTCCCAGCCGATGCAACCATCCGTAATGGAAACTCCGTACTTTAACTGCTCCACCGGGCGAGGAAAGGCTTGGGTGCCTGGATGCAGATGACTTTCTACCATAACTCCATGAATACAGTCAGCACCGCTCTTAACCTGCTCCATTACAGAATCTAAAACCCTTGGCTGTCTGGAAGGATCTTTGCCACTGTTCGCATGACTGCAATCAATCAAAACAGAGGCTGGGGCTTTCACAGTATCCAAAGCGATTCTGGCCATCTCAACATTTTCAGCCGAATAATTGGGCCCCTCGGAACCCCCACGAAGAATTAACTGACAGTCCGGGTTCCCCCCAGTGGTCACAGCGGAGGCTTGCCCGTCTTCGGTAATACCAAGAAAAGTTTGGGGTTGGGTGGCCGCAATGATTCCATTTACGGCTGCCTTCAAGTCCCCACTGGTGGCATTCTTAAAGCCCACAGGCATAGATAGACCAGAAGCCATCTGGCGATGGGTTTGAGACTCCGCAGTACGGGCTCCAATAGCTGCCCAACAAAGGGAATCAGCCAGGTATTGGGGCGTAATCGGATCCAACAACTCTGTTGCTGTAGGGATTCCACAATCTAAAACTTCACTCAGAAAAGAACGGGCAACACGGAGCCCTTCGGGAATGTCACAACTTCCATTTAGTTGAGGATCCATGATAAGCCCTTTCCAGCCGACCGTAGTGCGAGGTTTTTCAAAATAGACTCTCATAACCAAAAACAGTCGGTCGCTCAACTCTTCCCTGAGCTTGGCAAAACGTTGAGCATACTCGCGACAAGCTTCGAGGTCGTGAATCGAACATGGACCGACCACAGCCAGCATTCTTTTATCTTTTCCATGAATGATCTCATGTAAGTCGTTTCTTGCTTGCTGAACTAATTGATTTTGATCAGCCGAACATTGAATTTCTTCACACAGCTCAACCGGCTTAGGCAGGGCTTTGGAGTTGGTAATTCTAAGATTTGTTACTTTTTGCACGATGATGAACATAGAAGGGAAGCTTGCATGAACAAGCTAAACTTTTACGAATGGTAAGGAATGAGTATTTTTATCCATCTCTGTCCCCCCCCTGCATACCTCCAAGTTTCCGGAGAAGATGCCCAAAGTTATCTCCAAAGCCAATTAACCATTGATCTGGTCTCGATGGGATCAGATGAAATTCGGTACGGATTAAGATTAGATAAAAAAGGAAAAACCCAGGCGGGTATGTATGTGATCAAAACAGATGAGGAAAACTTCTCGTTGATCAGCCGGGGAACAAGTGGCTCAGAGTTGGTGAAATTATTGGAGGAAAATGTGGTTGCGGACGAAATCGAGTTTGATAACCGATCCAGCGAGCACCAATTACTTACTGTTTATGGACCGGATGCTCACCTACTATTTAACCATTTTAAGCAGCCCTGCCCAAGTGCCAATAAAGTAGTGAGGAATCCTAATTTTGTGGCTTTCCTCGACCCTCGGCTGGCTCCCGCTACTTTTACCCTGGTGATACCGGAGGATCAAAATACTTTCGCCAACCTTCAGGTTACATTTACGGAGGAGTATGAAATTGAAAAAGCACGAATTCAATCCACCCTTGTTACCGTACCCGATGAAATAGGCCCAGATGAATTACCTCAGGAAGGAGGTTTGGAGAAAGATTGTGTTGATTTTCAAAAAGGCTGCTATTTAGGCCAGGAGGTAATGGCGAGAATCCATGCAATGGGCAAGGTCAGGAGGCAGACCGTAACCCTTTCATTTGAATCGACAATTGAGCCTGAAATCCCCTGCCCTTTGTTGAACGGCTCCAAGAAAGTCGGTATTCTTAAAAGTTTTGTGAAAGTGGAGTCAGGATATCTCGGCATTGCCATTATTCATGAAAATGGCATGCCTGCACTGAAAGATGGAAAACTAAAAATGAATCAAAACACATCCAAGATAACTCTTTATGAATCCTGATGATAAGACACCAGAAGTGGCCCGAATTTTCGTTAACTTAGGGGCGAGCGAGAAGAATGCACAAGTAATGGCTAAACAACTTATTAAAAGAGCCGAACAAGTAGCAGCAGAGAAAAAAACTTCAAAAATTACTGAGTTACAAAAGCTTTTGGAAATTTCTGTACTTGGTGCTCAAGGGCGACTTCACCCGAGTGATCAGACCCAAATTACTAAAAAAAACTCCCCAAATGGCTAAAAAATGGCGTTTTTGTGAAAAAAAGTTTGACCAGATGGCAGAAAAACCCGAGCAAAGACCTATATAACTCATTAAACCATACTTCCAAACAAAAGGAAAACACATGAATAAAGGACAACTCATCGAAGCCGTACAAAAAAAATTGGGTAAAGATACCACCAAGGCTGCTGCGGATGCTGCTGTAAACGCAGTATTTGACACCATCACCAAGGCGGTAAAAAAAGAACCAGTTCAAGTTATCGGATTCGGTACCTTTAAGAAGGTTAGTCGCAAGGCTCGCACTGGTGTTAATCCACAAGATCCAACAGGTCCTAAGATTAAAATCAAAGCCTCCCGTTCCGTTTCTTTCAAAGCTGGAGCCAAGCTTAAAGCGGCGGTATAACCTCGAAGGTTACCAAAAAATTATACCCCTTTATTAAACCCGTGGTTTTCCACGGGTTTTTTTTGGGCTAGGAAACAAGGGGGTTCGAGCATGTTCGGCAAGGAAATAATAAAATTTTCCTTAACTTTACACTTGGACACATCGAGTTTTCAGGTAATTACCTTGATTATCATGAGGTCACGGGGCTGGGGATGATCTATTCGCTATTGCCATGGCGAGTGAAGGCTTCAAAACAGGCCGCTCTCCTTGGTGGGCTTGATTGTATAGAAAAGCAGAGCAGGCAGCATGAATGAGCAAGTTACCCATTGGGGGTGCGGTGATGGCATGAACAAAGGATCAATTCAATGAAGGTGATGCCCGGCTGGTGTCGCATAAAACCCAAAAGAAATTGGACTGAAAAACCCCTACACCATAGATTCTTTCCTTAGGTAAGAGCAAGAAGTGAGAGATTATAGAATTAGGTGAAATGGCAAAGCCATGATTTGCCAAAAAAGCCTACTCTTTAAGCTAAAAAGGACTGAATGATATTTACGAAAAGAGCCCGGTTTTCAACATGCACATCATGCCCAACACCATCCATGGTTTCGATGGTACTTTTTGGGAAAAAACGATAAATATCGTCAAAATGCTCAGACCGCACATAGCCGGAATTCCCTCCGCGAACAAAAAGGCTGGGCCCAGCGAAGTGGTCACTGGCTTGTAGCGGGTTTTGGGAAAGTAAAGCCATCGATTCTCGCAATACCTTAAGGTTTGGTATCCAGCAGGCTTGCCCCTCTACAAAATCCAAGTTTGTTAGCAAAAACTGACGAAAGGCCCAATGCGGAACCAGATCCATCAAAAGGATATCTGCCTCCTTGCGATTCTTGATGGCTTCTAGGTCTAACGAAAGCAATGCATCAAGCGTAGGGATATGATGCCCTTCAGGGTAGTCTCTTGGTGCTATATCCCCGACGATTAGAGACTGTACCCGATCTGGATACATGCAGGCCATTTTCATCACCACCTTTCCTCCAAGGCTATGCCCACACAAGTGGCTCCGGTGGATTTTATGGTGATCCATCCACTGCAAAATATCATCCACCATTGCGTCCACACCGGTATCATCTGAATGAAAAGATTGCCCATGATTTCTAAGGTCCAATGTAAAAATGCGATAGTTTTGTGCCAAAGACCTGGCAACGCCACGCCAGTTTCTTGAGGACCCAAGCAAACCATGCAGGCAAATGACAGAGGGACTGGCTGAGTTACCCTGCTCTTCGTGATACAAGAGAGGATTCATGAAGTTAAAAGAGTTCCAACTGGGAGGGGTCTATTTTCTCTCGCTTTGCTTTCAATGGACTGAGTTTGACAGGTGAATTTGCCTTACTCTCATTTATTTCCTTTTCTTGCACACTTTTAGATAAAGGATATGACCTTTCATTTGGCCCTTTCGATGAAAGCCCAGAAGCAAGATCTCCGGTCTCCAACCCTGCCAGTATTTCCTTTGCCCGCCCAACAACACTATCCGGAAGCCCTGCCAACCGAGCCACTTGGATACCGAAAGATCTTTCTGAAGCACCTGGAGTAACCTGACGAACAAAGATAATTTCATCATTCCACTCTTTTACCGCCACTGAGTAATTACATAAACGACCCAAGGAATCGGAAAGTTTCGTCAACTCATGATAGTGGGTGGCAAATAAAGTTTTCGGTCCGCGATCCTCTTTACCATGCAAATGCTCAATCACAGACCAGGCAATGCTTAGGCCGTCATAGGTGCTTGTGCCTCTACCAATTTCATCCAACACAATCAAACTGGAAGCGGTGCAGTGGTTGAGGATGTTAGCGGTTTCATTCATTTCCACCATAAAAGTTGAATTCCCCCGGGCTAATTCATCTCCCGCCCCCACCCGAGAAAAAATCCGGTCAACCAAACTTAAACGGCAGGATTGAGCGGGGACCCCAGAACCCACTTGTGCCATCAGGGTAATAAGTGCCACTTGGCGGATAAAAGTCGACTTGCCCGCCATATTTGGTCCCGTAATCAAAGCAATTTGATCTTGATCGGCAGAAAGTTGGCAATCATTGGGCACAAAAGCATGCGTACCAGCGAGCCCAAGGCTTTCTTTTTTGAGGACCGACTCCACAACCGGGTGCCTGCCCTGGATGATTTCCAGCACATCTTCTTCCGTCGTAAATTCTGGCAGGCAATAATTACGGTCTCTCATGATCCCCCCCCAGGATGAAAACAGATCAATCTGAGCCAGGACATCTGCCACCGCGGATAGGCCGTCAGCATGCTCAAGGGTTGCAGCCACTACTTCCAAAAACAGCTCCTGTTCTTTCGCCACCGCACTTTCTTCGGCATTAATAATCTCTTTTTCTTTTTGCCTGAGCTCTTCGGTGTAGAAGCGTTCGGCATTGGTCATGGTTTGCTTCCGCACATAATGCTCGGGCACTAAGTGTAAATTGGCCTTGGTTACTTCGATGAAATAACCAAAAGCTCCATTGTATTTCAGCTTTAAGTTAGCAATACCTGTCTTCTCTCTCTCACTCAGCTCTAAATCGAGTATCCACTTTTTACCGCCACTGCCAAGTTCCCGCAACTCGTCAAACTCCTGATTATAACCAAGCCGAATTACACGCCCCCCTTCCCCCTTGACATCGACTTTAATATCGGCAGGCAGCTCCTCTTCTAACGCTCTTTCCAATAACCCGGTCAATTCTTCAAATATCTCAATTTGATTAGCAAGACCTTGAATAGCAGGGTAATCATCTCCCAGGTTATTTAAAACATTACGGATTTGGGGAAGGCCTCGAAGGGTCGCTCGTAAACCTCCTAATTCCCGAGGACGAACTAAGCGATTCCGCAAACGCCCTAGAATTCGATCTAAGTCGCTACCTGTTTTTAAGATACTGCCTACTTCTTCAACGACCTCAGGAGCAGTCGAGAATTCTCGTACCAAGTCCTGCCTTCTTTTAATTTCACCAAGGTTTTTCTCAGGAGAACCGAGATACCTTTCTAGTAGCCTGGCGCCTGCCGCGGTTGCGGTTTGATCCATTGAGTCCATTAAAGAACCCTTTCGGGTTTGGGTGGAGGTTTTAAAGACTTCTAAATTTCGTTGCGTGGCTGGATCTAAGATCAACGCCTGCCCCTCCTTGAACTCCTCAATTTGCCGAAGGTTGCCCGGCTTTCCTTTAAGTACATCCTGCACATAGACCAGTAAAGCACCTGCAGCACCAAGTGCCGGATGATTAAGATCGAGCCCAAAGCCTTCCAAGTTCATAACACCCAAGCTCTCCATCACCTCCCGTGCACCCGCTTTAGGATCAAAGTCAAAATCAGGACGCTCAGTCTTGCTAATCTCTCCAAGCACTCGATCCAGTTCATCTTGAAAAGACTGGGGGTTGCCAAGCTTAGCGCACTTCTGGGAAAATTTTTCCGATACCAATATTTCCCGTGGAGATAAAGAACTCAACGCGGCAAGAAAATCTTCCACGCATTCGGCATGCATAAGCACAAACTTGCCAGTTGAAAGATCTAACCATGAAGCACATACCGAGGTTTTGACAAAATCCAAAGAAAGAAGAAAGTGGTTACTCGAAGCTTCCAACTGCCTGTCTTCCAAAACTGTACCCGGAGTGAGGATACGGGTGATACCACGCTTTACCAGTTTTCCGGTCTGTGCCGCCTCCAGCTGGTCACAGATTGCAACCTTGTGGCCTGCATTCAACAGTTTTGTTAAGTACCCTTCTGCAGCATGGAAAGGGATCCCTGCCATTGGCATATCATGCCTTTTGGTTAATGTAATGCCCAGCAAGGCTGCACCCCGCTCTGCATCCACTTCAAACATTTCATAGAAGTCACCCAGGCGAAAGAGGAGCAAGGTATCATCATTAAGGCTATTCCGTGCCTCACGATACTGCTTCATCATCGGGGTTTCCTGTCCAGCTTTTTTGCTCATTTACAAGGGTTATAAGCAATCCTTCGAACCCAAGTTCGTCAAGGATATGTCAGGAAAAAATAATTTTTAGAAGCTGGCAGCTAAACCAAGTTCAAATAGATGAGAAACATATCTATCGAATGGGCCATTTTTAGATACACCGACAAAACGGTATCCAGCAAAAGCGGATAAGTTTTCCGTGTAGGCATAATCAAGGAGTAATGAAAAATCGTAAGTGAAAACCGTTTTATCAGAGGATATAGGGGGCAATACAAAACCTCCGATTTCAAGCAATGCAAAGTTAAATCTATTGGAAAAACCAAGACCGGCACCCAACTCCAAAGTCAATTCTTCACGCAAGGAAACAGAGTACCCTCCAGATACTAATAGGGAAAGAAGTTCATTCTCTCCTTCCAAAGAGTTTGAGGTGGTACTTTTAGAGAACTCATTGTAGTGATAGGCAAAGCGTATCCCCAGATTGAAGTCTTGAACACGAGTACCTGCATGCAAACCTAGCGAATAGCCAATATGTGAATCAATCTTGGTTAGATCGGGTAATAGTGTCTTAAATTTCTGGTCACTATTTGCCTGGAGTGCGATGAAAGGGCGCAAGAAATACTGCCCTCTTTTATCTTCCATTGTTGGCTGATATTCAATGACTTCTTCATCTACAAATTTACTTACGCCAACATCTGTGCCATTCAAGTCCGCGGCTAACGCAGACTGCATAGATGTAGCATCAAACCCAGAATCCGAAAACCCAGGATAAGGAGAATTGAAAGAAGACAACTTCTTGGTCTTATCCTGAGGTTGTCGAGCCTCGAATAGCTTCACAGGCTGAGTTCCTGAGATTTCGGCAAACTTACCGGACAGTTTAAGGGCTCTTTCTTCAAGTCGCCTGAAATATTCATCTCGGTCAACGGACGGTTGCACACCGCGTTGGCCTAAAACTTCACTGCAGGGCAACATTAAAAGTGAAAGGATCGCAAAGCTGAGTAATCGAGAAAACAAGTAGTGGGTATTACTTCTCATCTAGTCTTCTTTTAAAAGATTTGTAAGCGTGGGAGATTGACCGGTGAAATAAAGTTCAGAAATGATCTTTTGTTTTTGGTCAGCGGAAAAATAGTGACTTAAGCTGACATATTCAATTTTACTTGGAACATCGGTAAGTAGGTTTAGAACATAGCTCACTCTTTGTTTTTGATAATCAGCCAAAACAATGAATTTATTTTGTTGAAAATCAAAAAGATAAACGCCCTCAGGTTCATAAATTCCACCCTCCCAATAATACCATTTTTGGGTTTCTTCAGCAAAAATATACTCAAAATAATCCTTTCCTGTCCAAAACCAACCGAGATCTTGGTTCCACATCCATGAAGCTGAATTTTCTCCACCATCCTGAGAAACATAAACCCAGCCAATCCTGCCATGCAAAACCCACGGGTATTGGCCGCGCATCATATAACCAAAACCCGGTAGGTACTGCCAACCGGGCAAATTAGGAGAATTCAAAACATTAATCGTCACATCGGCAATCGATGTGGATTTCCCGTCATAAAGAGTGTACGAAAATTCAAAAGGGCCAATAAATTGATCATCTGGAACAAAGGTAAATAATTGACTATCGGCATCGTAGCTTAAAGATTCGATTTTTTTACTCCAATCTGTGATCTCAACAGTTTCATTTTCATCGGGATAGCTGGAATCATTTTCAAGGGTGGAAAAAACGAGAGGTTCAAGAGATGTCGAATTATACTCAATCACATCATCGATTGCAGTGGGTGGATCGTTGACCGGTAAAACTAAAATAGTGACATTGAGTTCACGGCTAATATTTTGGTCATCAATTACAATGAATTGTATGCCATCCATACCATTAAAATCTTGATCCGGATGGTAAAAGTACCCGCCATCAGCTGTTTCTAAGGTTCCATAGTCAGGCGATCTCAAAAAAGTCAAATTGAAAGGGTCACCCTCGGGGTCGTAGGCTTCCATGGCTAGAAAAACTGCCTCTGCAGGATCTTCCATTAATTCAAAACTACTTTGTGTCAAAGTTGGCGGTTCATCGACATCTGATATTGCAATGTATAAATCATACTTATTCGATGTGTGGCGATCATCAGACACTTGAATGCTTGCAATATAAATACCATCATCCCTGCTTGCTTTATTATTTTCAAAGTCAGGAACATACTCATTTTTAAAGCTTAAAATTCCAGTGCTTTGATCTAGATCGAACATGTAACTGTCAGAACTATTGAGCAAGGAATAGGTTACACTTCCATTAACATCATCAGTCGCATCGAGATCGATAACAAAAGTTTCATTTTCATTGCACACAATAGGTTCTACCGCTGTCCCTAGAAAGTTAATAATTTGCGGAGGGTCCTCGTTATCGTTTACAACCTCAATGACTAATGATCGAGTAATGGAGTTAGTGCCATCCGTAACATTAAGATCAAGCTCGTAGAGATTATCAGCATTCAAATCACTCGGATTCTCATAATCAGGAAGGTCACGGAAGATCAGGCTTCCATTTTGTTCCAAAAAGAACATCTCTGCGTCATTACCACCGGTTACAAGAAGCTCGAGTTCATCTCCCTCAACATCAGAAAAATTGATATCTAAAACAAAAGATTGATTTTCGATGACATAAAGTAGACTCGTTGTGTTATGCTCCAAATTATGAACCTCAGGCGCAATGTCGGAAACATCCAAGACCTGCACAGTCAATGCTTTTTCAGCAAAAGCAATCCCATCTGAAACTGAAACAGACAATTCATAAAAGTTACTAGATTTGTTGGAATCAGGTGCTTCAAAATCAGGGGCATCCCCGGCAAAGCTCAATACCCCATCAGCAGAAAGTGAAAAGAATGCCTGATCAGCCCCACCTACAAGAGCCCATGTTAAGGTGTCGTTCTCTAAATCACTTGCTTCCAAGGTTGTAATGATGGAGAGGTTTTCTAAATGGGTTATATCGGTTTGAGTCGTAATCTCAGGGGCATCATTCACCTGAATAATACTGTACGAAATTGATATTTGAGCTTTAAGATTAGCGGTATCTTGAACTTCAAGTGTCACTTGATCCGAGCCATTCAAATCATCAAAAGGTTGATAATGGAGACTATCACCCACCAGACTTGCAGTGCCCATAGTGCCATTCCCTACGATCGACCAAGTTAATTGGCTGCCTTCAGGGTCCGTGGCATTTAGATCGGATAAAAGTAATGTATGAGGGGTATCTTCAAATTCCGTAATCGAAAGAACCGAAGGATCAACATTAAATTCAGGCAAATCATTGCCGTCTAAAATGTGGATTTTTAGTTGAATCTCTGAATAGGATTCTTCAGGACCATCATCCGATACTCGAACCACAACATTGTAAGAGTTGTTTCCATCAGCCAAATCATCCAGAGGATTCTCGTAATCTGGCCCAACAATAAAATGCAAGATTCCTGATTCTTCATCTACAGTGAAGAAACTTTCATCTGTACCACCGGATATCGTGTAAAAAATATCTTCATAAAGGTATTCGTCATTACTGGCATTCACATCGATAACATAAGTCGTATGCTCAAGGATTTCTAAGGTTCGAGCTTCTTGCACACTTGGCTGATTAATGACAGGTGCTTCGTATAGGTTATCAATATTGATAACAACCTTTTCCATTACCTCAGAGGAAGGATTTTCATCATCGTCTGAAACTAAAATTTTAATTTCATATTGGTTGTCATCATCTTTGTCGACAGGAGCCTCAAAATTAGGTTTTTCCCTAAAATACAGATTTCCAGAATACTTTGGACGGAAAACAAAATCATCTGCATCCTCACTATTTTCATCAATGCTGAACCTGAGCAGTGTATTTGTTTGACTAAGATCAGCGAGAGAAACTGATACAACCGACTCCTGGTCTGTAAGAACCATTTCCTGATTCATGGAAAATCCACCTGATCCATCGTTTTCGAACCATCTAATATTAGAATCAGCAGAGGCAGCAGTCACGATATCCAAGTCTCCATCTCGGTCGATGTCCCCTACATCATGTGCATTAATGTAAAAAGAGGAGTTGAAAAAGAAAGAAGGTGCAAGAAAGTCACCTCCCCCAGCAGAAGACTGAAGGATTACACCGAGTTTGCTTGCATTTTTAGTCGTGATTACAAGATCAAGCTTGGAATCGTTATTTAAATCCACAAATTTGACTCCCTGTGCCTGACCATCTGACTCCTTGTAGATACTGACCAAGTTGCTAAAGCTACCATTGCCATCATTAATGAACAGACTAAAGTTTCCATCGGATAAGGAAGCAACTGCAAGATCTAAATCTCCATCTTGATCTGCATCTCCCAAGGACAACGATTTAGGATTATTAATTTGGGTGGACTCGAATTCTAAAGACAAACCATCTGAAAAGGTAAGTTTTTCATTATCATGAGTAAACCAGAGTTCACCTCCATTCCGGAACCATTGGATGTAGTATTCTGATGCGGGTGAATCTTTACCCGTCGCAATGATATCAATATCACCATCACCGTCTATATCACCACTATCGATATGGATCACATCCACAGCTTCCATGTCCGATTCGACTTCGAAAAAGTCGAAGTGAGCACTGGGATTATTTTGCATCACAAGCACTCTCCCTGAACCATGAAGTGCTAGAATGATATCAGGGTATCCGTCTTCGTTCAGGTCTCTAATTAGAGCATGATAAGGTTCGCAACTAGAATCGTAGAAAATTATTTTTGGCTCCAAGAAACCACCTGTTCCATTGTTTTCAAAGAGAATAACTCGCCCAGCGTCGGATTCTAGTAAAAGTACATCTATATCACCATCCAAATCGAAGTCTGCACTAGCACAAAAAGAAGCTTCAAGGTCATCAGCAATGAGCAAGGAGTCAGAAAAATAGTCATCTTCCAGCTCTGTATTACCAAGCCACTCGATTGACTCATTTTCTACAACAATGGCAAGGTCAAGGAAAGATGGTCTGCTATCTTGATCTAATGCTTCAAGCTGCGAAACAAAAGATTGGTTTTCAGGAACAACAATTTCAGATAAACTTGCCCCCAGAATGGTGGGTAAATCATTCGTGTCCAGAATTTGGATCGAAAATTCTTTGGATATTAAAATTTCGCCATCCTGTGCATTCACTGAAATATCGAAGCGATTGTCCGTATCTGCATCAAAAGGATTTTCAAAATCAGGAATAAAAGAGTCAGTAAAAGCGATTTCACCCGTTACAGCATTGATCGAAAAGAACTCAGAATCCAAGGATTCATCGAGAGAAAAAACATAGGACCTAAAGGATTCATTTGTATCAGAATCAAAATAATATTGGGATAGATCCAAAATAAAGTCAGAATTACTTTCATCGTGCTCCAGGGTGAATTCAGCATCAGAAAGAAACTGCAATGGTTCGTTTACATCTGTGACAAAAACCTCCACACGCTGTACAGACCAAGATAAACCATCTGAAGCATTTACTTCTAAAATGTATAAATTCTCTCCATCTACCCCGGTGGGATTCTCAAAATCAGGGGCTAGCTTAAATTCGACTTGATTGGAATCAAGCAGGTCAAACTCAAAAAGAGAATTATTGTTGTCCGCTCCGTTTGTTAAATTAAATGAAATACCCTGCCCTGCATCCTCCACTCCCTGTGCCTCAGGTTCGTAAACAAAGGTGGTATTCTCAGGTACAAAAAGTTGAGCTACGGATTCTCCATCGAGGCTTGAAAAAACCGGTGGTTCATTTTGATTCCTAACCCTTACCCTTACTTGGTACTCTCCGAATATGTCACTATCATCGGTAACCAAAATAATTAATTCGTAAAGATTGTCCCCATCCTCATCCAAAGGTAATTCATAATCAGGAGCATACCTAAACTTAAGTCGAGCATTTGAGTCGATTGTAAAATGGCTCGAATCTGTACCCGCTAGGCTCCAAATGAAATCAACTTCGGTGCTGTTATATTCAACATCATGAGAATCATCTCCTAAGAATGAAGTGACAGTCGAATTGTTTTCCCAGACAAGAATAATATCATTTTCTGCCCGGTCTTCTTCATCAGCATCGATGATACTTGGAGGGTCATTAACGGGAGAAACTTCAACAATAATAGTGATATCTAAAGAGAGACCATCTTCATCAGTTATTCGCACTAAAAATGAATCCTGCCCAAAGAAATCTTGATTCGGCACATAGCTTATCGCACCGGAATAAGGATCTACGGATGCCAAGCCATTGGTTGCATCGTTTTGGATTGCCCAGGTTAAGTTCCCACCATCAGGATCTATGACTTCCAGGTCCTGCCAGGCATCACCCCATGCAATTGGTGAATTATCCTCTGAAATATTAATCGTCGAGAGACTGGAAAGTAATTCAGGAGGATCTGAAGAATTCAACACATTGATTACCATCGGATAGTTGGACACGCCGCCATACTCGTCTGCAACAGAAACCACAATTTCGTATCTATTGTTAAGCGTTGTTACGCCATCATAAACTGGGGCTGTTTTAAAGTATAGCCTCCCTTGGTTCGAAATATCAAATAAATCTGAATTTTCGCCTGATACATTCCAATCCAAGTACTGATCACTCGTGTAATGTAAGTTATTGTCACCAGAATCACTAAAATCGCTGGCCTCAAAATCAATAACATCAATAACCGATTCATTGTGGTCCAGGGTATCCACAAATGGAAAGTTGGGTCCTGTTATTTCAGGGGCATCATTTACGCCTAAAACATTCACTTGAATAGTCTGGTTCCCCTCTAATCCCTGTTCGTCCTCAAAAATAATGGTTAAAAGTTCTGAACCATTCATATCGCGATTACTATTTAATTCTGGATTAAAAGTTAACACTCCATCCAGTTGACCGATAGAAACTAAGGCATTCATTACAGGGCTGTTCAGTTCATTAACTTTACTTTCAGTATTTTCATCCCAAAGAGACCAGGTAACGCCGAGACTGCTGTTAGTCTCAGGATCAATAGCACTCCAATTTGGAGAGATAAACGATCCTGGATCATCCTCATTCATTGAGACCGAAGTAGAAAAATCACCGCTTAAATAAGGCGGTTCATTAATGCCGGTAACAAGAACCTGGAAATCAAAGGTATTGGAAGCTAAAGGGGACCCATGACTATCTGTTGCCACCAGTGACAACTCGTAATAGTTATCGGAGTTTAAATCACTGGGGTTTTCATAGTCCAATGGATTTAAAAGTGAAAGTTCACCTGAATCGACTCCAACCAAAAACAGAGATGAGTCGTCGCCCGACAGAACCCATGAGTGACTTTGGCTTTGATCTTGATCGGTTATGTTGAAGTCGGCAAAAACCTGGCCAGCAGCTAAATCCTCCGTAATTATTAGAAGAGACCCATTATAACTCGCCTCAATTGAGGGTGCATCATTATCGTCTGTTAGTTCAACACTGACATTGAGATCTGAAGGAACACCACCATTATCTATCGCTTGTACAATGAAATTGTAAAGGTTACTACCTGCTAAAGAAGCGTTTGCTTCAAAATCAGGAAGATCAATAAATGTTATGTCACCAGTAATTGGATCAATTGCAAATTTACTGGCATCATCTGGATAATCTTGAGGAACAATGGTGAATGTATGCGAGTCACCCACATCGACATCAGTAACTTCCACCGCACCAACGGTTCGCTGTTTCTCGGCAGCATAAAAATAAGAACCACTTACAAAAGTAGCTGGTTCATGTACATCGGTTACTTCAATCGTGAAATTCTGGAATGAACTGCCGTTCTCATCAAAAGCTTCTATTGAAACTTCATAGGTATTTTGCACATCTAAATCCAACCGGCTTTCAAAGTTCGGAGGGGAACTGAAGCAAACCCAACCTGATGTAGCATTAATTTCAAAAAAATCCATGTCATCTCCATGATGAATAGAATATTGAACCACACCTCCATCAGGATCACTCGCAGAAACCTGAAAATTACCTTTGCTATTTTCAGGAACCTGTAAAGTAACACTCGCATTTCCATCATAAAGAAGGGAAGAAAACACCGGTAAATCGTCGGTTTGTAAAATTGTTATATTAATATCAATGGTATGATACAGCTTACTGGTTAAACTATTTCCTTCGTCCTCGACTCGAACTCTCATGAAATCAGTTCCACTGTAACCAGAATTTGGGGTGTATGTGATAGTAGAAGGTGCTACATCAGCTCCATTATATTCGGCCGTACCAGAAACAACTGCCGTACCGTAAGAAGGAACATCCTCAATACTCCAAGTGAGTGTCCTCCATCCATTATCTGCACTGTAAAGATCAGGATCCTCTGCGGTAAGGGGAGCAATGAAAGAAGATGGATCATCTTCGTACATGACCACAACTAAGGATGAAGGCGATATCACCGGGGCTTCATTCAAGTCGAGAATACTCAAGCTGTAATCTTGAGAATCTGATTGACCATTCTCATCTGTCACAGTTACAGAAAACTCGAAAACACTGTCGCCATCGGAAGACGAAAATGCCTCGAAATCTATATCCAAGGAGGAAAGAAACTGAAGTTCTCCTGTCCCAGCATTGATAGTAAATAGTGAGGCGTCATCTCCACCGGATAAGGTCCAGGTCAAAGCACTCCCATCATCATAATCATAAGCGGTCAGCATAACGGAGTTAGCCGAATTTTCATCCATTGTTAAATCCAGCACCGAATCGGTGACCACCACATTTTGATGAGTAATCACAGGGTCATCATCATTGATTGGGTTAATTACAACGCGAAATGTGATTTCATCAACTCCTCCCCGATCGTCGTTTACTTTAATCGTAAACTTATCGGCAACGCCTGTTTGCCCAGAAACAGGGGTTGCTCCTGTATCAATTCCCCACATGTCGGGATCGGGTTCATAATTAACCACGCAATTATCATTATTGTCTGTAATGGTAACCGTGCCGTTCCGAGCAGCCAAGGAAATAACCCATGTAAAGTCGTTCGAATCAAGATCAGAAACTAGCAAAGTGTAATCCGCCCAGGCAGTCGGGCTTTCATCTTCGTCGATAGTAAAAACAAGGTCATTATTACCATCGACTATAGTAGGAGCATCATTGACCTCCGCAATCGTAAGAGTGATTTCCTGCGTGTCAGAAGTTCCATTACCATCCGTAGCTGTGACCTCAAAAATGTAAATATTATTACCATCTGAATCTTGAGGGAATTCATAATCAAAGCCAGAGGAAGTATTAAAGAGGATTTGCCCTCCTGAATAACTGAAGAGGTTTTGGTCAGGCCCACCGGTCAACGAAATTGTAGGACTTCCACCATCAGCATCCATTGCACTTGCATAGGCAACAAACCTTGTTCCCTCATTTTGGCTGTATGAAACCGCGGGACTTGTATCCGCAGCATTGGTTAATCCGGTATATAAGACAGGTACATCGTTGGTGGAAGTAACCACAACTTCAAGGTAGTCATTATTGGGGTAAGCGTGTTCAGTCGCCAAACCCGTCGACGAATCAGTTGCATTCCAATCAACATAAAAAGTACCGGAGTAATCTGGATCAATCGGGGTAAAGAAAAAGGTTGGAGAGGAAGAAATAGTTTGACCTGCAGCATCAACGAATTGACCCACCACATTGTTAGTACCCGAATCATAGGGTGGTTTAAGGATTCGATAAATACTGGTGGTAGCGTCATGAGGCAGGGTGATCTGCATAGACGAACCGCCCTCACTTAAAGGAGACTCCGAAGGAGTGTATTGCCCGTGCACATAAAAGCATACACAAAAGGGCAACAGGAACCTTGGAATTTTGGGCATATTCAACATTGTAGGACGTTACACATCATGAGAAGTAAAACATCTATTTGCAAGTAATATAAGATCGGCTCAATTGCTTAATTCTTAAATATATTCTCAACGAAAACACCAAGTTTTTGAAAAAAGATTTCTTCAATATAAAAGATTGCCAAGTTAGATTTGTTTTGAGCATTCTATTCTCCATGACAAAGCCCTCTGGTAAACCTTCTAACAAGAATTACTGGCATACTAGTTTGAAAATCCTTTTTAGTATCCTATTTATTTGGTTTTTCGCATCCTTTGGCTGCGGCATTCTATTTAAGGATTCCTTGGATGCGTATTCTATTGGCGGAGCCCCTCTTGGGTTCTGGATGGCGCAACAGGGATCAATCCTTTGCTTTGTCGGCCTTCTGCTCGCCTACTCGTTCTGGATGAACCGGCTTGACGAGCAACACGGATACGAGGAGGAAGAATAATGGATCAGACTGTTTGGAATTTTATCTTTATTGGTATCACTTTTGGGATATACATCGGAATCGCTATTTGGTCCAGGGCTGGCTCCACCAAGGAATATTACACGGCTGGTGGGAGCGTATCCCCCTTTGCCAACGGAATGGCGACGGCAGCGGACTGGATGTCTGCCGCCACCTTTATCTCGATGGCCGGTGGAATTGCAGCGGCCGGCTATGGAGCTTCCAAGTTTTTAATGGGCTGGACGGGGGGGTTTGTCCTGCTCACCACCCTTATGGTACCTTACCTGCGCAAATTTGGAAAAGCCACGGTTCCTGACTTCGTGGGAGACCGCTATTACTCCGATGCCGCCCGCTTGGTGGCGGTAATCTGTGCTATTTTTATCTGTATGACCTACATCATGGGGCAAATGCGGGGAGTTGGGATTGTATTTTCCCGCCTTTTTAGCATTGAAATCTGGATGGGGGTGCTCATCGGCGGAGGAATTGTCTTCTTTTATGCAGGGCTGGGAGGAATGAAAGGGATCACCTATACCCAAGTCGCTCAATATTGTGTCATGGTTTTTGCCTACACCATACCGGTAATCTTTATTTCCCTGATTATTACTGGGGATGCCATCCCTCAGCTTGGGCTGATTGGAAACTACATCAAGGATGGCCCGGAGAAAGCACAGCCTCTGATTGAAAAAATTAATCAGATTTCCACCGACCTGGGCTTCCAGGAATACACGGCCAGCTCAAGCAATACCTTGGATATGTTTTGTATAACTGCTGCCTTAATGGTTGGCACCGCCGGTCTTCCTCATGTCATTGTTCGTTTCTTTACCGTAAAAAATGTCCGGGCTGTGCGTAAATCTGCTTTTTGGACTCTTTCTTTCATCGCAGTCATTTATTTGACCGCTCCCGCATTGGGCATTTTCGCCAGAACCAACTTTGTGGAGGAAATTAATCAGAAAAAATACCAGGAAGCTCCTGAATGGTTTAAAAATTGGGAAAACCAAGGCATGATAGCCTGGGTTGATAAAAATAATGACGGTATCATGCAGTACCGAGCGGGGGATGTATTTGCAGGCAAACCAGTGTATGCAGAAAACAGCACCAAAGAAGCAGGCCCACGAGAAGTAACCAACACCATTGATATGTCCTCAAAAAATGAGGTATACTATGACAAAGACATCATCGTATTGGCCAATCCGGAAATGGCCGGCCTCCCCCCCTGGGTCATCGCCTTGGTTATGGCAGGCTGCGTGGCTGCTGCCCTTTCCACGGCTGCCGGCTTATTACTGGTTTTGTCCACTTCGGTCTCCCATGACCTGATGAAAAAAATTATAAATCCTAATATTTCCGATAAACAGGAAATCAAATACGCCCGTATCGCTTCCTTCGGAGCTATCGCGATTGCCGCCTATTTCGGGATCAACCCGCCTTCCAGCTTCGTCGCTAAAACTGTGGCCTTTGCCTTTGGCTTAGCTGCATCTTCTTTTTTCCCCACCCTTATCATGGGAATCTTCTCCAAAAGAGTGAACAAGGAAGGTGCGATTGCGGGCATGGTTTGCGGCATTGGGTTTACCCTTAGCTACATAGTATATTTCCAATTTTTAACCGAAAGCAAAAGTTATTGGTTTGGTATTTCCCCTGAAGGTATTGGCTTCCTCGGCATGGCGATCAACTTTGCTGTAGCCTTCCTCGTGAGCTCTTTCACCCCTGCTCCCCCCAAGGAAATCCAGGACATGGTAGAAGACATTCGAATACCCAAAGGAGCTGGAGATGCGACCCATCACTGAGCTATCTCGTAAAGCTACCCCTTACCCAAAGATAAAAATTATAGGCCTGTGCCAGCCCCATAATTTCTCATAAGCGTACTGCTCGTCAAAGCCAGCAGCCACCTTAAATGGCTCATGATAACATCCAAGTAGGGCTAAGAATTTTGCACCAAGTTTGGCTCATGATCCCACAGCCAATAAACGGGTAGCTTTATCAACTCAGAAAGGTAGCACAAAATACCAAGATCGGTCTGCCACCAATTATACTCGTCAAATATTTCATTAGGCGCACCCGCAACCTCAATCACAATCGGGCTACCCTTAAATACTTTTCGAAAAGCAAGATTTGCCCGGCGAGTGTGAAATTCGTCGGTTACAATAATAATCCGCCCCCAATCCCTTTGCTTGGCGAAAGCAAGAAGATCTTCAGCTTCATCAAAGGTAGAGGATGCACCGCCGGTCGTGGATGGTAACACTTGCCAGCCTGCCTTGAGTTTCATTTTTCGGGTAACTTCCTGGGCAAACCTTACATTTGACATTTCTAATTCTTGAAACCTTGAATTCCTCGGCTTTTCATCTGTAACCATAAGAATTTGACTGTAGCCATGGTGCCATAGCCTCAAACATTCGGGCACTCGGTTCATTTTATTTCCCGAAAGGCAAACAATTGCATCCGCCCCTTTGGTTGCGGTATGAATACTAAAAAAGGAAGCGTATCGGCTTAGCAAAGTAGACCGAAACAGATAAAATAAAAGGCAACTGACTAGGAGAAGGCCAAAAGCCCATGCTACAAGGCGAAAAATTTTCATGCTCTAAGCTTGAAAATTCCTTCAATTTCAACACATGCCCGGCCAGGCAAAGCCGAGACCCCAAATGCACTTCTCACACCAACTCCATTTTCTTCACCCCAAATATCTCGAAACAGCTCACTGCAGCCATTTATGACCTGCGGGTGCTGGCTAAAGGTTTCAGGGGCACAAACCATACCTAAAATTTTGACTACTTGTATTACCCGGTTCAAACTTCCTAATTCTGCTTGCAGGGTAGCCAGGATATTTAGGCCCGTTATTCTGGCCGCGTTGCCTGCTTCCTCCAAGGTAAGGTCCACACTCACACAGCCCGTGATTAGCTTCCCATCATAACCAAGAGGTAAGTGCCCGGAGAAATAAGCCAGGTCTCCTTCAATTAAAAGAGGCTTATACAGCCCGGCGGCTTTAGGTCGGGGAGGCAATTCGATGCCTAGGTGTTTGATTTTTTCATCTGCATTCATGATCTGATCACTACATATTTTTGGTTTTATTCAAAGCGTATTCTAACCCATCGATCCTCATTTCCGCATTGCCCTCTTGTCCAATTTGGTTTCGAAATTAAGGTTATGAAAATTTTTTCTCATTTAGTCAGCCGCAGGAAATTATTGAGCAGTTCCGTGCTTGCCTCCATGGCGATCCCACTCAGTAGTGGTGCAAAAGTTAAACCAACGCAAAAATCTTCCATTTTTAAATTATCGAAAGGGCAGACCATCCTGTTCCAAGGGGACTCCATCACAGATGGTGGTAGAAACAAAAAAGAACAGCTGGCCAACCTGCAAAATTCATCCGGCAAGGGGTATGCCTGGATGGCTGCATCCAGTTTATTGGTTCAAAACCCGTCTCTTAATCTATCTATTTACAACCGTGGCATCTCTGGAAATAAAGTTCACCAACTTGCTGCCAGGTGGGATCAAGACTGCCTCTTGCTCAAGCCCGATCTTGTGAGTATACTTATTGGAGTTAACGACATATGGCACGGGCTCAATGGTCGCTATGACGGGACTGTTAACACCTACGAAAAAGATTACGAGCAGCTGCTTCTCCGCACCCAAACGGCATTGCCTAAGACTCAAATTGTCATTTGCGAGCCTTTTGTCCTCAAGTGTGGTGCGGTCAACGATAAATGGTTTCCCGAATTTGATCAATACCGAGCGGTTGCCCGCAAAATGGCCGAGAAGCACGGTGCAATCTTTGTGCCTTTCCAGTCTATGTTTGATGAAGCTATCAAATTCGCAAAACCCAGTCATTGGGCAGGAGATGGTGTCCACCCAAGTGCCCACGGTGCCGCCCTCATGGCAAGCTTTTGGGCGCAATGCGTCTTATCTTAAAGAAAGGGAATCTCCTTCACTCCAAGGCATGGAACATACCATCCTCACCTTCTATAAATTCGCTGCTTTCCCCGAGTTTTCTGACTGGAAGCAGGTTTTAGAAAAAGAAGGAAGTAAATGGGGCATACTGGGTACGATTATCTTGGCTAAGGAGGGGATCAACGCCACTATTTCAGGAAAGGAAGAGAATGTGTTTCTTTTCTTGGGGAAAATTAAAGAAGACCCCAGGTTTTCTGACATAAGAGCCAGGCAATCCACATCGAAAAGGAAAACATTTTATCGTTTAAAAATCTTCCTGCGTGAAGAGATTGTGACCCTTGGAGATGACTCGATTAACCCCAATAAAGCCGTCGGTAAATATATTGAGCCTGACCAATGGAACAAGGTGATCGAAGACCCAGAGGTCTTACTTGTGGACACCCGTAATGATTATGAAGTCGCCATTGGAACTTTTGCAGGAGCGATTAACCCTGAAACAAAAACTTTTCGAGAATGGGATGGCTATGTAAAAGCAAACCTAGACAAGAAAAAGCATAAAAAAGTGGCGATGTTTTGCACCGGTGGGATCCGGTGCGAAAAAGCTTCGGCTCACTTACTCCACCATGGCTTTGAGGAAGTCTACCACCTCAAAGGCGGCATCTTAAATTACCTCGAGCAGGTAGATCCTGAAGACAGCAAATGGGAGGGAGAGTGCTTCATCTTTGATCACCGCGTTTCCCTGGTGCATGGTCTTAAAGATGGCCAAAGCCAACTCTGTTTCGGGTGCCGTTGGCCGTTATCGCGAGAGGATCTACTCTCTGAAAAATATGAAGCGGGGGTGTCCTGCCCCAAGTGCCATGATTCTTTAAGTGAGAAGAAAAAAGAAGGTCTTCGTGAAAGGCAGCGACAAATCAATTTAGCCAATTCTAAAAACCTGTCCCATATTGGGCAAAAAATGCCCAAGAGTGAATAAGATCACGGGATCACTTGCATGCAAAGTAAACCTTGTGTAAATTCATGTTTCAATGATTAGGTCTGAGCCAGCCAAACCCCATCTCGATCAGGAACTTACCGACCTCAACTTACCCTCGGCCTGGAAAAGTGGTTCCCTCAAATACGGAGAATTGAAAATGCTGGCCGAAGGTGGAACGGCCAAGCTTTTCCTGACCAATGATAAAAACTTGAATCGTACGGTTGCTTACAAAACTTTGCATGCCGACCTTCGAAATTCGGAGGTGGAAACAAAAAGGTTCCTGCGAGAAGCCCGGGTAACGGCAAACATTCAACACCCGGGGACCTTACCAGTCTACGAGCTGGGTCGCGATCGGGAGGGTCAGTTATTTTTTACCATGAAAAAAGTGGATGGTCGGGATCTACGAAAAATCCTCCAAGACCTTGCCCAGGAAGTCCCTGAAGTGGTGGATGCTTTTCCCTTACCCCGTCTTTTGGATATTTTAATTCAGGTTTGCCAAACCATGGCATATGCCCATGACATCGGTGTGATCCACCGGGATTTGAAACCTGCTAATATAATTATCGGTAAATTCGGTGAAGTGTATGTTTTGGACTGGGGACTGGCAAAAGTAACGGGGGCGGCATCGATTATCGGCAAAGACTTTCAGCCTGAACCCGAAAAGAAAGATTTACAGTTAACCCCAGTCGGGCGACATTACGGAACCCCCATGTACATGTCTCCGGAAATCGCACAGGGAGACGAACGTATTGATGCCCGGTCGGATGTTTTTGCCCTTGGTATTATTTTATATGAAATGCTGACCCTCAAACCTTTTGTTGAGGGTGAAGATATCATAGAAATCAAAAAGAAGTGACTCGAGGAAGCCTACCCCCTCCCCCGGGAAAAAGTACCGCAAAAATTCATCCCTAAAGACTTGGAGGCTGTGTGCCTTAAAGCATTAAAAAAGCGACGTCATAAAAGATACCAATCCGTAACCGAGTTACTCACCGATCTCCAAAAATACAGGCATGGAGAAGAAGTTTCCGTATACTGGTATTCTGGCTGGGAAAAACTATCCCGATGGAACCACCACAAAGCCTACTGGCTGATTGCCGCCCTATCTGGTTTAGCTGGTGCAGTAGTTCAGGGATTGTTCGGGGGGTAAATTACTAACTAAAGGTCAGGAAACAAACTTCCACCCTTTCCGATCTTCTTTACCCTGCAGTCTTTACATACACAATTATCGCCGTGATCGCTGGTGTCTACCTTTTGGGCAGAGCCCATCTCGAGCATGTTTTCCGGTTGTTGTGGACTACTTGGCTTGCCCTTAACCACCGGGGCAGATGCAGGTGATGCACCGCGGGTAGAGGTTGCAATCGACGAAGAAGCGGGAGAAGGGCTGCTAACCGCTCTTCTCTTGGGAGCCACCAGCAAAGGATTCACCGGCCCCCTGTCAATATTTGATTGTGCCTGAAACTTGGGAACAATCAGGTCAACAAAGTTTGAATTACTCACCCGGATAGTAGCCAGAAATTTATCGCTATTTTCTTGGGCAACAACCAAAAATTCGGATGACTGTGGGTGATATCCTTTGGCTCGCACCGTGCGTCCCACCTTTACAGGAATCTTTACCATTTGAGCGGCATCCTGAAGGGTGATGTCTTTTTCCTTAATCTTCAGAGCAATGGGGAAACACAATGTGGTGTGAGTCTTGGACCAGGCCAAGGCTTGATCTACCAAGGACTGGGAAATTACTGGTGCACTGGGTTCTTTTTCCTGCTGAGTTGGCTCAGGCTTTATTCGTTGAGCCCGGACAATATCGTCCTTCGCCTGGGAAAGCTCCCGGTCTTTGGCACGCAATTGATCTTTGAGCCCCTGGATGTCCTCCATTGACTTGGAGATTTCTTCCGAAAGCTTTTCTTTCTCGGATACCAATGCTTTGCTGTCATCGACTAGAATCTGGTTCTCATCTTCCAGTTTCTTTTTAAGACCCAGATAGAATTCCTCATTTGCCTCCAGCTTCTCAACTTTCTTGGCTAAAGTCACCGCCTCCCGGGCAGCCGAATCATCCATAGAAACCAAAAGACCGACCATCCCCAATGTGCTAATAATCGCCACAACCGTGGCGGCCATGGTGAACAGACTCGATGATTTTTTGACCGCACTGCCTTTGAAGGCATTCTGCATATTGGCCACCTTGCCCTGCATTTGACGAAGGGCCTGGTCATCTCCTTTATCAGCAGAAGACGCTTTCTGTAATTGGGCAAGGGAGGATTGCAATTCCTTCCCCATTTCGACCACTTTTTGATTACCATCCACGAGGCGCCCCGAAAGAATACTGGCGACATTGAGGCAAAGCTGCCCTCCTGCCACACCATGCTCCCCGATAAAACCAAGAAGTCGTTCATGATCAAAGCGCCACAAAATCGTCTCTCCAATCGACTGAACATTGGCCGATGCAACTCCCCCACTGAGAAAAGCCATTTCCCCAAAAGCTGCCCCGGTGCCAAGGGTTGCAATCTGCTGGGTCTTTCCTTGGTCGTTTATTTTGGTGATGGCAACTTCTCCAGAAACCACCATGTAAAGGTACCGCTGTTCATGGCCATCAGCCACCAGGGTTTCGTCCTCAGCCAGTATCCACTCACCACCGAAACGCAGGGCTTCCATTTCAGGTGCACCGATATTGGCACACAAACCAGTTGCAGGTAAATCATATCCTGCTTCCAAAACATCTTCTCGGTGCAAAAGCTTCATTTCAAATCAAACCATAGTAAGTATTTCGTACAAAGATCAAGGAAAAGAAATCGCCATCTAGTGACAACATTTACCATGTTTTTTCAGTCTCCAAAAATTATACGGCCAGGCAGCTAAAAAACCCGCACCCAAGGTGAAGGGTAGAACTCCTAAGGTAATCATAGGCTCCCCCATCATGGCAAAGTCAGCAACATTCATGGCCAATTCCATTAAAATCATTGAGATCAAGCTCATCCCAATGGCGGTGGTGAAGGCACCCTTTGGGCCCAATTGTCTCCATAAAACCAGAGTTTCAAGTAAAATGCTGGTACAGATCCCGGAAATCATAGCAATTCCCCAAACCACATTCCACATATCTTCCGGAATGCTCTCGGGGGCATAATAACTTTGAAAGGAAAAAATGGCCCCCAAGTCGCCGATAGCACAACCGATTAGGCAGGCAACGGTATTTTTAGCCGATCTCAAAAGCATTGTTTGACTCATGCTGGCTTTGTTGAAAGGGGGAAAAGAGAACTCAGCTTCGTGCCTACAAGATGTGCCTCCACTGCTTTAAAAATATGACTTACGACTGGGACCACGACCGAATTTCCAAATTGCTTGAAGCACACATTGGGACGAGGGTGCAGTTGAAAATTTTCAGGGAAACCCATCAACCTCCTGCATTCAATCGGATGCAGTCGACGAATCTTATCGTTGATTAAATACATTCCCGTCTTGGCACCAATCCCACCACCAAAAGCTGAAAGAGTAATTGCATGACCTTTTACGCTGTAAACTCGCTCACCCTGCCCCCCTTTGCCAACTGTACCAATTCGAAGAGGCCGATTGTCCCCCTCTTTTGGTAATTTAGATTTTAGAGTTAAATCGGAGCGTTCCACCCACAAATTCAAAGCACTAAGCCTCGGGTCACCTTCATGGAGCAAGATGCTTTCCAAGGAAATTTTCTTTTCGATAGAAGAGGGAAAAGAAAACTCCTGCACGCCTAAATCTTTTCTAAAACAAATGAAATAAATACGCTCTCTTTTTTGGGGTACGCCAAAGTCAGAAGCATTAAGAATTTTGTAATGCACATGATAATTTGCTTCCCTTAAAAGACGAAGGGTTTCCTCTAAGGTTTTGCCTCCGGCATGACTCCGGTAATTTTTTACATTCTCCAAAAACAAAACGGCGGGCTGGTGAAATTCAGCAATCCGTAAAATTTCATACAACAAGGTGCCCCGGGCATCCTCAAAGCCATCCTGATTACCGGAAATACTGAAAGGTTGGCAGGGGAAACCGGCACAAAGAACATCATGTTTGGGCACATCGTATGCAGGGATTCCCACAATATCTCCATGAGGATATTCTTTGTAATTTAGTTCATAGGATTGACAAGCATCTTTATCGATATCCGAAGAAAACACACAACGATGCCCTAGAGGTTCAAGGGCTTGGCGAAACCCCCCTACTCCGCAGAACAGATCAACAAAACGCATCTGATTCTCCCCGGAGATTCTCATTTACTCGTGCAGGACTACCTGCAACCCATGATCACGAGATCATAATTTTTGTCAAACATCACAAAGCTCGACAGCTTGAGCAAGTCCCTCAAACGGGTCTCCTGTGGGGATAAACTCCTGACCGATGTACCCCTTATATCCTATTTCTAAAAGAGCTTTCATAATGGGAGGATAATTTATTTCCTGCTTCTCATCTAATTCTCCCCGACCCGGATTTCCTGCCGTGTGGATATGGCCGATGTAATCACCACATTCACCGATGCGGCGAATGATGTCACCATCCATAATTTGCACATGATAAACATCAAAGAGAAGCTTCACCCGAGGTGACCCCACTTTCTTCACAATATCAAGGCAATAATCTATATGGTCCCCCTGATACCCAGGGTGACCTTTATTGGGGTCTGACCCATCCCGTGAATTGAGCATTTCCATGCAAAGCGTCACTCCCTTTTTTTCGGCATAAGCCGCTACTTTTTTTAGTCCATTCACGCAGTTCTTAGCTCCTTCTTCGCGTGTGAACTTTTCTTTGTAGCCAGTAAAGGCAATGACATTGGGACAACCAAATTCGGCTGAATCATCAATTGCTTTCTTGGTGACAGCGGATAACCAACCATGGTATTCGGGATTATTAAAACCTTTAACAAAGGGCATACCCTGCACTGGAATTCCTGAAATGGCACAGGTTAAACCATATTTTTTGAGAAGCGGCCAATGTTTGGGGTCGATAAGCTCTACGCTTTTGCAACCCAAACGCCTCGCTTGCTGACAGGTCTCATCCACGCTCCAATGATCGGCAAAACACCACGAAACGACCGACTGCTTAAGGCGACCGTTCCTAACTCCCCTTTTTTTGCTTTCTTTGGCAAAACTGGAAACCACTGAACCATTCATTGCCCCCAAAGCAACTCCAGCACTCAGCCCTTTGAATAAGCCACGACGGGAGGTAGAAAACCTATTTTTTTTGGTAAAATTCATCTTATCCCATCTGTAAAATGTTACATCCCCTTCTTCAAACAGCCAGTGAAGCTATTTTTTCCAAAAAACCATTGATAATAATAACCCAATGAAGGCCCCCGCTGCGTCTGCAGCTGCGTCCCATACATCTGGCGTGCGAGCTTGATCCAACCAGTCCTGAAAGCATTCATCTCCCACACCAAAACAGACACAAAAAGCTAATAAACCCCAGGGGAACCCGGCACCACCCCGCCCAAAAGCGGCCCAGCCCAATATACCCATAATCCCATATTCCACCATGTGAAGGGCTTTATCTGAAACGGTTATGCCCCCATCGGGTATCTCACCCGGGCTCATACTTGACACATAAAGAACTAACCCACAGTAGAGTCCAAATCCAATCTTCCATTTATCCATTTTGTTTTTTTCTACTATCAGGACTTTTATGGCAATGGAAATTTCAGGTGTATAAAACCTTCAGGTTCTGGCTTTTTCCCATGTATCTTGAAAAAACCCGCTACAAAATTGTTAAGAATTTAAGGCTTAAAATTAATATGCAGTCGCGACGACTCCATCGAAAATGTTGTCATGACCTCCTCCACATTGTATGGAAATATTATGAACCAATATATCGCAATGAATCGATTTCAGGTTGTAAAGAATCATGAGAAAGAATTTGAAGATATCTGGAAAAACCGTTCGAGTTTTTTGGAAAATGTTTCAGGTTTTCAAGAATTCAACCTTTTGAGAGGTCCGGAACTTGAAAAGTGCACCATCTACGCCTCTCATACAATATGGGAATCTGAAATTCATTTTGAAAAGTGGACGAAATCTGATGCTTTCCGGAAAGCTCATGAGGGGTCGGGAAAACGCGGTCATTTATACTTAGACCACCCTCACTTTGAAGGTTTTCACATTGTTAAAGGGACAAGTATTTCTTCCAAATAATTCTCGATTTCCCTTCTTTCAATAGAAGCGAGTATAATCTTCTGTCCAGTACATCTTGACAAAACAGTTTCACAAATCCAACTAAGGTACTTGTGGAATTCATTGTGTATGGTCTGGCCGGGTTTGGAATGGGCATTGGTATCCTTGCCTGCTTTCTTCTTTATTTCAGAAAAGAATCCGCTATCTTCCAGAAGATTCAGGTGGAAAATTCTACCCTGACCGAGCAGCTTGATTTGAGTAAAAATTCAGAACTCAGACTGAGAGATGAACTTAAGCAAGCTGATAATGAACGTATCAGGTTTGAGACCCTGAATGAGGAATTACAAAAAAAGCTCCAGGAACAACTTCATGATCAAAAAAAGGCAGCAGAACATATGCAGGAAAGATTCGAAAATCTTGCCAACAAAATCCTCGATCAAAAAAGTGCAAAATTCACGGAGGCCAATCAACAAAATATAAAATCCCTTTTGGAACCTCTGGACAAAGATCTTCGAAATTTTCGAAAAAAAGTGGAAGACATTCATGAAAAAGATTTGAGCCAGCACGCATCTCTCAAGGAATTTTTAACAAATTTACAAACAACCCAGTCTCAACTTAGCGAAGAGGCCCGCAACTTAACCACTGCCTTAAAGGGAGACGCCAAAAAGCAAGGCGATTGGGGAGAGTTTATTCTTCAAAGGACACTGGAAGCATCCGGATTAGTAAAAGGTCTTGAATTCTCCATGCAGGAAAGTTTTGACCGCCAAAGGCCGGATGCCGTAATCAGGTTACCTGGAGACCGAGCAATCATCGTGGATGCCAAGGTATCGCTGACCGCGTATGAACGTGCCATTGGAAGTGATGATCCCGAAATAAAAAAACAGGCAAACAAAGAACACCTGCAATCCCTGAAAAAGCATGTGGATGAATTATCTGAGAAAGACTATTCAGCGATCGAACAGATAAATACCCCGGATTTTGTCTTACTCTTCATCCCCATCGAACCAGCCTTTGGCACAGCTTTATCTCAAGACCCAGAGTTGTACCAGTATGCTTTTGATCGCAAAATTGTTTTGGTGACTTCTTCCACCCTCATGGCCACCATTAAAACCGTGGCCAATCTTTGGAAACTGGAAAAACAAAATAAGCACGCCCATGAGGTTGCCCGTCGTGCAGGATTACTTTACGATAAATTTGTTGGTTTCCTCACCAACATGGAAGACATTGGCAAAGGGTTGGAAAAGATAACCCATGCTCACAACAAAGCCATCAGCCAATTGTCCGATGGCCCAGGTAATTTGGTTGGCCAAGTTGAAAAACTCAAAAGCATGGGCATCCGCACTAAAAAAGATCTCCCAGCGTCATTTGCCAACAAAGAACTTAACTTAAGTCATGAACCAGAATAATCCTCTCAGCCTGAGAAGTTGCTTTTACTTTTTTTGAGCAAACGAATTGAAGTCCATTCGCAAATGGAATTCTAATGGATTTCTTTTTCAAGCCAACAAGAAGCAGAATTTCGCTCACTCATTTTTACTTCAATTTTTCTACATGCCCCTCCATCACAACTCATAATTGTATATGATATAAAAAGGACTATGCTAAGTAAATCTACTTGGTATTGCCTGGTTTTTATATCCTGTCGGGAGGGTTTTTTTCTTTTTTTTCGATCCTCAATCTTACGATTCGAGAGATCTGTATAGATAAAGACACCTCCCTACCCTATGCTAAAAAAATGTGTTTGGACTGGTGTTTCTCTTCACGACAGATAAGACCCCGAAAGCTGAGAACGAAATAATTTAAATCAGTGAAGTGTTATTTAGAGCAGCCATAAAGAATGGGGGACTCTTCTTTTTCTGATACCGTTTTAAAAAATTTCTTTGAGTAAAGGGATAAAATTCACTTGTCGTTATATTTATTACCATCAAGTGTATAGTTTTAACAATTTGCCTATGAAATTTTCACGCAGTTCGGGTTTGCCGCTCCATTACAACAGGCGAGGCTTTATGCAGGTGGGTTTAATCGGTGGCCTCGGTCTAACCTTGGGGAATTTTTTACAGATCAAAGCTCTCGGTGCTCAAAAGTTTTACAAATCAGTGGAAGGACCGGCAAAGAATGTCATCCATATTTACCTGCCAGGAGGCATGGCTCATCAAGAATCATGGGATCCCAAGCCCTATGCCCCCCTTGAATACCGAGGACCATTTGGCAGCATAAAAACAACAATTCCCGGGGTTCATTTTAGTGAAAACTTTAAAGAATCTGCTAAGATTGCGGATAAGCTGACCATCTGTAGGTCAATGACTCATGGGGAGGCAGCCCATGAGAGAGGAACGCACAATATGTTTACCGGCTACAAGCCCAGCCCAGCTATAAAATTTCCAAGTTTTGGCTCGGTTGTTTCCCATGAACTTGGGAGCCGCAAAAATTTACCACCTTATGTTTGTATACCCCGAGTTCCCAACGAGTTTGCCGGCAGTGGATATTTAAGCTCTTCCTATGGCCCTTTCAGTGTTGGCTCAGACCCGGCAAAAAAAGATTTTAAGGTGAGGGATCTTTCCCTGCCTCAGGATATTACCGAGGATCGGTTCTCCGACAGAAAAAATCTTTTAAAAATGGTAGACTCACACTTTCGATCAGTGGAGCAATCGGATGCCCTGGATACCATGGATAAATTTTATCAGGATGCCTACTCTCTGATTCATTCCAAGGAAGCCAAGGAAGCTTTTGATTTGTCCAAGGAAAGCCCAAAAATCAAAGAAATGTACGGAAAAAATGAAGCCGGGTTGCGTATGCTTCTGGCAAGAAGACTCGTGGAATCTGGCGTTCGTTTTGTCTCTCTTACTTACGGCGGATGGGACCATCACCAAAACATTGAAACGGGTTTCAGTAAACAAGCCCCTCCATTGGATCAAGCATTTGCATCTCTAATTAGGGATCTTGACCAAAGGGGTATGCTGGACAGCACCCTCGTCATCTTGTCCTCAGAATTTGGCAGAACCCCTAAAATCAACAAAGATAACGGTCGAGACCACTACCCCCGAGTTTTTAGCGTGGCTCTTGCCGGCGGAGGTATAACCAGGGGAAACATCTACGGTTCCTCCGATGCCTTTGCCACAGCCCCGGAGGATGACCCTCTATCGGTGCAAGATCTGGCCACAACGATTTATAATCGTATTGGAATTACCGCTGACAAGGAACTGATGGCTCCAGGAGATCGCCCCATGGAAATCGTGGATGGAGGAAAAGTGATTGAAAAAATTTGCGTCTAATTACGGCTTTGCTTCTTCCTTTGCTTAGGACACCCACAGTACCCGCAAAAGCCCATTTTGTGTGAGCAATATCTTACAATTGATCCGCATATGCCTGCTGCCAGTAAGCAGCTTTCTTTACAGTGCCGAGCCTATGGTCGAAAGCCTTCTGCCCCGGGGAGGGGAAAGGGGCACTGATCAGACAATCACCATTCAAGGAAAACGATTGGCGGACACTTCTTGCTTTCTTTTTTATAAAGAGGGAATATCTGCATCAGATATTGAGGTAACTGAGGGCAAGCAAGTTAAGGCTACTTTCACCATTGCACCAAATGCAAGACTTGGGCAACACGAGGTTCGGTTATGCACTAGTCAGGGAATAAGTAAACTTCTTACTTTTTGGGTCAGCCCCTATGCAAACATTGAGGAAGTTGAGCCCAATTCATCCTTCGAAAACGCTCAGCCCATAACGCTCAACCGTACAATTAACGGCACCTGCCTCAATGAAGATGTTGATTTTTTTGAATTCAATGCCACAAAAGGCCAAAGAATAAGCCTTGAAATAGAAGCTCTTCGCTTATCAGGCCCTCTTTTTGACCCCTACTTAGCCATTCTCGACGCCAACCGCTTTGAAGTCGCCACCAATGACGACTCGGAGCTTTTGCTTCAGGACAGTGTCCTGAGCATTCTGGCTCCCCATGATGGTGTTTATAAAATTGAAGTCCGGGATTCTTCGTACAAAGGGGGAAAAGATTTTCACTATCGCTTACATGCCGGCCAATTCTCCCGTCCTCTGGTTGTTTTCCCGGCAGGCGGACAAGCGGGTGTTGAAAGGGCATTTACATTCTTAGGGGACCCCAAAGGCGACTTTTTAAAAAGACTTACTATGCCTTTTTCATCCCGTTTTCCTTTTGCTTACCACCACAAGGAAAACGGGTTAGTCACACCCAGCCCCAACCTTCTTCGCATCACTCCGTATCCATCTATAGAAGAAATCGAACCGAATAACCTTGTAAAAGAGTCCACCACCACAGAGCTATCCCTTCCGCTCGCCTTTGATGGTGTAATCGAAAAAGAGGGAGACATGGATTACTTCCGCTTCTCGGCGAAAAAAGGAGACCGTTTTTACATCCGGGCCCATGCCCGTTCTATTGCATCCCCATTAGACCCGGTGCTACATTTATATCATGGAGATGGGAAGTCGATACGGGGTAATGATGATGCAGGTCAAGGCCCCGATAGCCTTATCACTCAGACCTTCCCCAAGGATGGTCATTATATACTCCGCATTCGTGATCACTTAAACCGCGGCAGCCCCCTCCATGTATACCGTATAGAGACCGAGCCTATCACCGCAAAAGTTTCAGGTTCGATCCCTAAGTTTGCCAACCGAGATTCTCAAACCAGGCAAATGCTTCCCGTCCCCCAGGGTGGCAAGGTGGCAACGGTGCTTTCATTGAACCGGAAAAATTTCAGTGGCGCTATCGATGTTATCGCTCAAAGCCTCCCCCCACATGTTTCCATGACTGCCCCTCTTAGCCCAAGTAATTTTAACGCAACCACCCTGCTTTTCGAGGCTCCAGGCCATGCCCCCAAGAAAGCTTCCTTGACCAAGCTTACACTGATTCACAAAAGTGAAAAGGAAGAGAAGGAAGTACTGGGAACATTTAATCAAGAGGTGGAATTTGTCTATGGTCCACCCAACAATCAATCCTACTACAGTTCTCATTTTGACAGCCTTGCGGTGGCAGTGGTTGACCCCGTCCCTTTTCGGGTGAAATTGCATCCGCCTAAAACGCCAATGGTTAAGGGCGGCTCCATGAACCTAAAGGTCGAAATTTTCAGGGATGCCAACTTCACCAAGGACATAACTGTAAAGATCTTAGCCAAGCCCCCCGGTCTGGGTGCACCATCCAGTATTAAGATCAAAAGCATGCAGTCATCAGGCTTTTATCCGCTGACAGCCAATGGAAACTCCGAGTTAGGGACTTGGAAGATTGCAGTACAAGGGGAAGCTGCCCCGAAAGATGGAGGATCCATCCTCTCTGCATCCGGTTTTGTCGACCTGAAAATAGAAGAACCCTACGCCCTTGGCAAACTACAGATGGCCGCAATCGAGAAAGGAAAAAAAGGTACCTTAACCTGCGACCTTTCCATCCTCCGACCTTTTTCAGGGAAGGCTCATCTTGAGCTTAAGGGATTACCCCCATTTGCCACCTCTTCTGCCCTTAGCTTTGAGGCCAATGCAACTCAGGTTTCTTTCCCTGTAGAAACCCGTGAAGAAGCACAGCCAGGGATTACCAAAAACCTGTTTTGCTTTGCCAGGATTCCTTTTCAAGAATCCTTTATCGTGCAAACAATTGGGCAAGGCGGAAAAATCCGCATCGATAACCCACCTCCGAAACTGAAATCCCCAAGTACACCCCTTCATCAGGAGAATGAGTCTCCCACCAAGGTGAAAGCTATAAGTAGGCTTGAGCAGTTAAGGATGACTGCCAAATCTTCAACTTCTGTTAAATAAAAGGAAGGTGAACAGCTTAATTAGATTTTGCAGTTGGGTTTCACTAACCACACTTATTGCGCCTTTCACATGGGCTCAAACTGAACATGAACTCCACAAGATTGAGGAAGGCTCTCCTCCTTTACTAAAAAGCACGCAAGCCCACACCTTTTTCAATCAACAGGTTAGACCTATCTTGGAAAGCCATTGCCTTGAATGCCATGGGCTGCATGAGGCAAAAGGAGAACTTCGGCTCGACCGCGAGAGCAT
>CBFIFQ010000011.1:0-37105 GCA_965661905.1 Opitutales bacterium | reverse complement strand
TGACCGCAGTCATGAAATATGATAAAGGCGCGAACTAAGAAAAGTCCTGCAAGTAAGGAAAGCCCAATCGTAAGCCACCAGGAAATAGATAGTGTAAAGTAGAGAATGACCCAGATCGCAAACACAGAACCCAAAGTGTTCGTTATTTGCCAGATCGCCCGTCCAAGGTGTGGTTTCTGATATTCAGCGACCAATTCCTTCCATTCAGCCACCGATTTAAGTGAATTTTTTTTTGATAATTGTTTTTCCATCCTACTCATTATTCAACAGGATAATCAGGAATTAGCAAGTTTGGATATTTCTTGTGATTTTTGGCTCTGGTAAAAGCCTGGGCTTAGAATTTCTTTTTTTTGCTTTTTGGAGTAGAGGAATTTTTTGGGAAACCATATTTTGCCTGCCGGTCACGCTTGTGTTTTTGGCGTAATGGATCGGAGTATACACCAGGGCGGGCGGAGCGGTGTGATTTTTTTGCAAAATCCCTCATTTTGGTGAGAATGCCGGGCTTTTCTTCGGACAGGTCATTGCTTTCACTGACATCAGCTTCTAAATCATAAAGAGCCCACTTGGATTGTTTGCCTCTTCCTGTTTTGATCGCTTTCCAGTTCCCATAACGTACTGCGACCTGGTTCAAATACTCCCAGTACATCATTTCATGAATCTTTTGAGAACGGCCCACCATTTCTTCCCCAATTAGGGTGGGGACAATGGATATGCCATCTGTATCACTTGGGATGCGGGCACCGCAGAGTTCAGAGATCGTGGGTAGCATATCGGGCTGATAAAAGACAAAGTTACTTACCTGACCTGAACTTATATGACCAGGCCAGCGAACAAGGAAGGGAATTTTTAGACCACCTTCGTAGAGATTTCCCTTTCCACCTCGAAATTCAATGCCTGTCTTGGGATTTACATTGGGTCCGAAGTACCCGCGGGGATGTTCCTTACTTTTGAAACGGTCCTGCCCTCCATTATCGCCAGTGAAAAAAACAGCTGTCAGTTCTTCGAGCCTAAGTTCTTTGAGAAGGTCCATAATCTCCCCCAGTTGACGGTCGAGCATTGATACCATAACAGCATAATTTTTGGCCTCCCGGGATAGGGTTGGATCTTTCATCCAGGATGCATTTTTATAAAGTTCCCAGGCAGGCTCTTCTTTGGGGACATCAAACATGCCGTGAGGAGGAGTGAAGGGCAGGTAGCAAAAAAATGGCTTCTTTTTGCTGTCTTTAATAAAGGTAAGGGCTTCCTGGAAAATCCGATAGTGAGAATAGGTCTTTCCAGAGCGACCCCCATTATTTCCTGCCAGAGGTATCTCTTGGCTGTTGCGAATTAAATATGGGGGGTAAAAAGTATGGGCATGAACCTGGTCGTAATATCCAAAAAAAATATCAAACCCGTGCTTTTCTGGAACTCCCGTGGAATCCCTGCCTCCGCAGCCCCATTTTCCGAAGCCACCGGTGGCATACCCCTTTTCTTTTAAAAGACTGGCAATCGTAACTTCATCGGCTCGAAGAGGCGTTCCCCCATCATTTGCCCGAACCGAGGAATGGCCGGCATGTTTTCCGGTCAGAAGGTTGCATCGAAGGGGACCGCATACCGGAGATCCGGCGAGGGCGTTGGTGAAACGCAACCCTTCCCGGGCAAAGCGATCAATATTGGGGGTTTTAATCAGAGTGTTCCCCATGTGAGAAAGCTCATAGTAAGCGAGCTCGTCACACATAATATAGATAATGTTTGGCTTGTCGGGCATGGCAAGGAGGCCCTGGCATAAGGAAAGAATTGTAAAAGCTTTATAGGTATTTTTCAGGTTTATCATTGGGTAATGGGTGTAAGCTGTTAAAAGTCAAACCTTTGGCTTTTGGGCGAAACCTAGAGAACAAGAAAAAATGCATATTCTAAATTCTGGAACTGTCTTGAAATTTAAAAGGAGGAGGATTTAAGAAAACTTGTCGGGCACTTCGTTCTGTAAGCCGAGGGAAACTGCAATATTGAGAAATGTAATTTCCCCCATGGTGGTACACTGATCAAAGCGAGTGTCTTGATGCAGGCGTGAAAGTTCATTGCGTAGGGTAAGGAGTTTATCATCGCTGGATATAGTATCGACACACATACACTCCCGCAGCCTTGTGATTCGGGTGGGTGCCACATTAAAGCGTCGCTTTATCAGGGTACGTTCTTCCCGTTGATATTGATGACTGGTTTCCAAGTTAATCAATCGGCTGCACAGGTTGACCACAGGTAAATTGTTCTTAAAAAATTGGGGCAGGTAAAATGATTTACGGCCTTCATAGCACTGCTGGTCAAAGTCGATAGCCCGGACCCGGTACTGGTTGTGCTCAAAATCCGGGGTCATTTCCACCACATAATTGTAGGCGCGCATATCACCGAGCAAGCGAACAAAGCACCGCTCGTTAAATTTAATAAATTCTTTGGCAAGCCTTACCTCATTGAGATCTTCCCGCTTCAGGTAGTTATCAATGAAATCATCCCCTGGAACTCCAATGATATGCTCTTCGACAAGGGTGTCACGGTCGACATGAAAATTAATTTCGTTTGGTGAAAGAAGTTGCTCAAGTTCCAACCCGTAAACCCTCGAAGCGTCCGCTTTTTTTACATAGAAGTAGTCGTGGTTGTCATTGTATTGATTAACAATGCGGATACGGAATGGTTTGGTGTTTCCAAAAGTACAATAATCAACCCGGTCAACATACAGGTTAGGTAAGATTTTTTTATCACCCCCCGAGCGTAATAAGACATAAATTTGCTTGAGCCCTTCAAAGATATCTTTGCCGTAGTGTTGATCGTAGACCATCGTTTGCCAAAGGGTGTCCTCATTCTTGTCATTGATAAGCGGATAAGAATCCACGCTTTGGAGAAGGTTTTCATATTTAACAGGTAACAGAAGCTCGCGCTTGTAAAACCCAAGGTATTCTCGAAGGCCGGCACTGATCGGAAAAAACTGTTTTTTTTGTTGGAGGTTTTCCTTAGGCATCTTGGGATGAATACTGCTGATTTTACTTGGATTGCCAAGGATATTGGACAGGATTAACCGGAGGATCTTTTACCGCTCGTTCAGCAAACTGCTCGGGCTTTCCTTCAAAACCCTCCGGGTGGCGATTTCGGTGACGAGAAGGGATAAAAGAGTTACCCCCAGAATCACAGACAGCGGAAGCCCTAAGTGAAAGCTCCAAACTCGGTCAAAGATTTTATCAGCAAGGAGATAACTGGTTGCCAGACTTAGAAGTACGCCGAGGATTGATGCTGAAAGGGCTAGCAAGCCAAATTCTAAGCGGACCAGATTCTTGAGGTCCTGAAATGAGGCACCCAATATTTTCAGGAGGTTGATTTCCCAACGTTGCTGACGAGCTTTTTCCCGGGCAAGGGAATAAAGAACAATGATGCCAGCCAAGATGGAGAGACCAGCCATCACCTGTAGAGCCCAAGTCATTTGAGAGACAATTTCGAGGATTTTCTTTCCGGTGCGCTCGACATCTAAGATGGAAATAGTAGGGAAATTACGAACGAGAAAGTCCTGGGTTTCTTCTTTGGACTCACGATTGAGGTTGTGAAGTGTGGCGATGTAAGTTTGGGGTGCATTTTCAAGCACCCCCGGTTGCATTTGCACAAAGAAGTTGGGTTGAAAACTTGTCCATCTTACTCTCCGGATATTAACCACTTCAGCGGTGATGGGAACTCCACTAATTTCGATTTCAAGCTGATCTCCAAGGTCAAGGTCAAGAGATTCTGCATACTTGTATGCAACTGAAATTTCCGCAGGCTTGGCCGAAGATGAGTTGTAATCCATCCGGACCATTCGCCCACGAATGATTTGTTCGCTTTGCAGAAGATGGTCCCGGTAACTTAAGTTGAAACTGCGGTTTCTGAAGTTACTTCTTCTCTCATCTTCTGGGTTTCTGAATTCCTGTTCCTGTTGGGCAAACTTTTCATAGCTTTTTCCTTTGACTGAAACAAGTTTGCCCCGGATCCAGGGGGTTATGTTTTGCAAAGGTGTACCTCTGGCTTGTAACATTTGTTCCAGTGGGTAACGGTGCTCGTCCTGGATATCAAAAAGAAACAGGTTCGGAAGTTTGGCCTCCTGGTTGTCCGCCCCAATTTCATTTTCTAGGATGAATTGAAACTGAGGAATTAAATTGAGCAAAAGCACCCCGACCCCTAAAGCCAAAAAACCAGTCACTGTGCTCGTCCGGTTTCGAGTTAGGGAACGAGAGGCAAGCCGTAAGGGTAAAGAAGATTTACGAAAAAGACGATCGAGTAACCATAAACCGATGCGAACAATTACATAGAGGGCAAGAACACTTACCAGGAGAGAAATGAAAAAGAGGTTGGCGAGTTTTGAAGAGTCGCTCTGAAATAAGCATAAAGCCCAAAAAGCAAAAATTCCTGGTAAGGTAAAAAGGGCAGAGATTTTACTTCCGGGGAAATGGTTACAGTTTGAGGATTCACGAAATAATTCTGCAGCCTGTAGCTGGCGAATTTTCCACAAAGTAGGCAAGGCCAGGAGCCATCCACCAAGAATTGCCACAAGGAAAGCGAGTCCGATACTCGATAAGCTTAACTGGGCATTTACCTCGATTGGCACGAAAGTGCCCAAAGCACCAGAGAGTAATGGGACAATCAGCATACAGGCAAGAATGGCAGGGATGACTGCCGCTATGCCAAGAAGGAAAAGCTGGGCAAAATAGAGCCGGATGGCGGTTCTTTTGGTCGCTCCCATGCAAACTAGAATTCCTATATCTTTGACCCTTTTGTTGAGAAAACTTTGGTATAAATAACCACTTCCCAAGCAGGCAAGAAAGAGGGCGACCATGGAAACGATACCCAGAAAATCAGAAAGGTAGCGAAGTAAACGCCCGGCACGATGTCCTACTTTTTCGTGAGAAAAAATACGGATTTCAGGATTTGCAAGTGACTTTATAAGCAGGTTGTAAAACTCATTCAATTTGGATGGATCTGCTAACTTGAATAGGTGGTTATGGAAAGCGGTATTTCCGGTAGTAAGCAGTTTAGTTTTATCTAAGAACTTGGTGCTGATAAAAGCTTTAGGTGCCAGTTCTGCTGGTTGGAAGCTGAGCCCAGATTCGTCGAGAATGAAATCAGTAACCCGGAAACTGGTTTCTCCAATTTTTAATTCATCCCCAAGATCAAGATCAAGTTGACTGCGAAGTTCAGGGTAGAGCCAGACCGTTTGATGCTCGTGCAGAATGTTTTCATCTTTTCCGGTAATTTTACCGGAAAGCTTGGTGGTGAAGCTCCCATAGTAAGGGAATCCTGGATCAATGGCCACGATCTTGATCAACCGGCTTCTTCCCGTTGGGCCCGCTGCCATAGAAAAGAAATCAACGGCTTTCAATTCCTGAGACTCAATAGGCAAGACTTGGCGGGCGCTGGAAAGTTCTTCGGGAGTAAAGGGCCGCCTTGCCCGTAAGGCAAGATCGGCACCCAGTAACTCCTTGGACTCAGAAGCAACTCGTAAATCGAGAGATGTTTTAAAAGAATCAACTCCCATGAAACCAACCAGGCCAAGGGCAAGGTTAAGGCTGTAAAAAAGGCAAAATGATCGATTGTTTCGAATCTCCCGCCATGCATTTCGAAGCGAAAAAAACATATCAGGATGCAGCCTGAAGCTGACCTTTTTGTAAAACCATCATTCGGTCACAAACGCTTGCCAGTTCCTGGTTGTGGGTTACAAGGATCAATGTTTGTTTTCTCTCCCGGTGAAGTTGAAAGAGTAAATCCATCACTTCCTTGCCAGTTTCATCATCCAGGTTTCCAGAGGGCTCATCCGCCAGTATAATTTTCGGCTTTGCCACAATCGCACGGGCGATGGCGACCCGTTGGCACTCACCTCCGGAAAGTTCGCCGGGGAAATGAGACAGTCGGTGAGATAGGCCCACCATTTTAAGGGCATCCCTGGCCAATTGCTGGTAATTTGGATCCTTGCGAAGCTCGAGAGGAATCCCCACATTTTCAAGGGCGGTCAGGTTACTCATCAGATGGTACTGTTGAAACACAATACCCATCGTTTCGGACCGAAACTGGCTGAGCTGATCTTGGGAGAGCTTGGTGATGTCCTGCCCGTCCAAGGTAATCGTTCCAAATTCAGGTTTGTCCAATCCGGACATGAGGGATAAGAGGGTTGACTTTCCACTTCCGCTCTGTCCGAGTATGGCTAATGACTCCCCTTCTTTTACCTGAAGGCTTAGGTTGTAGAGCACTTCAATCCTTTGGGTGCCTTGAAAATAGGTTTTTGAAATTTTATTTATATCAATCATGGTGATGGTGTAAGGGGTAAAAGTTCTTCTGATAAGTGACGAAAAACGAGATCACTAATAATTTTATGACCGGCAGGGTTTGGATGGATACGGTCGGGGAGGTTAAACTTTGGGTTCCCTCCTACTCCTTCCAATAAAAAGGGAATGAGAGGAATATCCAGGGAATCGGCCAAAGAGGGAAAGATCTCGGCAAATTCCTCAGAATATATTGGTCCGTAATTTGGGGGTATTTTCATTCCCGCCAGCACGGCCGTGATACTATGCTCCTGGGCCTTTTCTAATATGGTCCGAAGGTTTTGCCTGGTTTCTTTAACAGGTACACCTCGTAGTCCGTCATTTCCTCCAAGTGCCAAAAGCAACAGGTCAGGCTTGCATTGCAGAAACCATTGGATCCGGGAAACTCCACCGCTTGAGGTCGAACCGGTGATACCCCCGTTGATAACTGAGTAGGACATAGCTGTGTGTGGGGAAATTTCAAGGTTGAGGCGTTTTTCTAAGAGAGTAGGGTACGCTTGACTTTCTTGCACTCCGTATCCTTCGGTAAGGGAGTCACCAAGAATGAGAATCTTGAAGGCTTTTGTATCCTTAATTTGTGGGTTCGACAAATCGGACTTGGTCAAGTTGTTAGAGTGGTCGGTACATCCAAGTGCACTAAAGAAGATGAGTGCGATAGCCTTAACGGAGTTGAAGGTGGAATTTGTCATGTGAGAGATATGTTGATTGAATGTAATCATTAATTGTAAAAAACCAATGGTACACTGATAAATTATGATTTTTTTTGAAACCCTCCATGAACACGCAATATCTATAGATTTTGCGATGTTTGTGGTTATTTGGATGGTTCAGCTGATTATATATCCTGCTTTTCGCAGCATAGCAGATTGTGAGTTTTCAGAGTGGCACGCCAAGTACTGCAAGCAGATCGCTTGGTTTGTCTTACCCCTGATGGTATCCCAGGTTCTGGAATGCACAGCTTCCTGTTTTTTTGTTGGCGACATTTACTCTTGGGTTCGTTTGCTTTGTGTTCTTTTAGCATGGGCTGTTACATTCTTCCATTCGGCTCGCCAACACAGAAAGCTGACGATTTATGGGAAAAAAACGGAATTCATTGATTCGTTACTCACAGGTAACTGGATCCGCACTTTTTTATGGACGATTGTTTTTCTTGCTTCCTACCTGAATTACTAACCTGGAATGAAACAGAAGGAGTCGAAAATATGCCCCATATGCAAACTACCCTTTGAAAATCGGAAAAAATGGCAGGCACGAGGACTGTGGGCGAGTGTGGTCTACTGTTCTGATAAGTGTCGGGGTCTTTCCAAAAAAAAATTGAAAAAGTGAAAGCACTCTGGTGGATCAAGAGAGACTTCCGGCTCAGGGATAATGAGGCACTCAGTAGAGCCTGCGTGGAGTGTTCCGAGGTCTTGCCTTTTTTCTGTTGGGAGCCAGATATTCTTTCTCTATCCGACTGTTCTGCTTTCCACCTCCAAGCCCAGTGGCAAGCCCTTGAGGGATTAAGAAAAAGTTTAGATATCCGCAAAAGCGAAGTGTGGGAAGATTGCAGGGATATTGTTTTTGCATTAAACCTGGTCTACCAAAAATTTCCATTTACAAACCTATATTCCCACCAAGAAACAGGAAACCTCGCTACATTTTCTCGTGACCAAAAAGTCAAGGGGTGGTGCAAGGAGAAAGGTGTTAAGTGGATTGAAGTGGTGGGTAGTTCTGTGCTGCGTGGAGGGAATGCTGATGTAAGGAGAGTGAAGCTGAGGCAGTTTGATTACCGTATGCAACCGGTCCTTCCTATGCCGAACGATCTCAAGTTCCCAAAATCTCTTGCGAAGACCAAGCCTTCGCTTTCATGGTGCGAATTAACCCAGGCAATCCCAAAATTTAATGCAAAGAAATTGTCTCCAGGTTTACAGAAAATCAATGAAAGAAATGCGTGGATTACCTTACAAACTTTTTTAAATGATAGAGGGCATGGCTATTCCGGAGGAATATCCTCACCCAACCTTGCCTTTACCCATGGATCCAGGTTGTCACCTCACTTAGCTTGGGGCACGATTAGCTTGCGCACTGTTTTTTCTGAACTTCAAACCCGTATACAAAAATTACAGGAAAATAAGGAGAGAAATGGATGGCTTCGGAGTTTACGGGCTTTTCAGTCGAGGTTGTTCTGGCGTGATCATTTCATTCAGCGGCTGGAAGCTTTTCCTTCGATGGAAGAAAGACCCTTGAATCCTGCTTATGAAGAGTTGGAATACGAAGACTCAGAAGATATGCTTGAAAGCTGGGTTCGGGGAAATACTGGGTTCCCCATGGTTGATGCTTGTATGCGTTGTTTGAACCAAACTGGCTTTTTGAATTTTAGAATGCGGGCCATGGTGGTCAGTTTTGCATGCTACGGGCTTCATCTGTCCTGGAAAAAGATTCATCCACCCCTGGCCCGGCTGTTTTTGGATTATGAGCCTGGGATACATATGGCCCAGGTCCAAATGCAGGCAGGAGTCATAGGTTTTAATACAATTCGAGTGTATAGCCCTGCTAAACAATTTATAGACCAGGACCCGGATGCTAAATTTGTTAAACAATGGATTCCAGAATTGGAAGGCAGAACCGTTGTCGAAATTGCAAATTTTGAAAAGAGCTTTTTTAAGTACTACCCGAGGCCCTGTATTGATTTTCAATCCCGTACAAGGAAAATGAAAGATCAAATTTTTACCATACGGCGAAGTTCTGCGGGGAAGCGGGCAACCGTAGAAGTCCTTGAGAAGCATGGTTCCCGTAAGGTTTCAATCACGCCAAGGAAGAAGGATGAGACAGGTCAACTCGCTCTTTTCAACAGTTGAGGGCTTTCCTGTAACTGCATATCACAGCGCAAGCGGTTCATCATTGTAAGGCCTTTAAGCAAAGCACCAGGAATATCGTTTTGGATGCCCAGCATCGCACCGACCACCACTCCCCGGTGGCAGTTATCACCACCAACCATCGCATTGGCTGTTACCCCTTTTCTGAAATTGCAATCGTACTTCCAGGATAAAAACAGGGAGGCTAGGAATGATTCGGGCAGGTAGCACGCGGTGCTGAGTTTGCCTCCTACAATCTCCCTGTCCTCTTTTTTCTCCCACTTTGCAAGTTGTTTAACAGAGACTCCCGGAAGAGGGAGCTGCTCAATCGTATCTCGAATCGATTGATTTTGGTGGAGATGGATTAAGATCCGAGTGAAGTCAGCTGCGGCCCGCAATGATTTGTTGTTATCATGAGTCGAGCGAACCAAGGTTAGCGCAGACTCCATTAGTTGGGCTGGGTCTGTCTGCCCAACAGCTTCTAGTCCGGCAAGCAGTCCCGGCACTAGGCTTAGGGACCCGATATGGTAGTCATTGGCCCCACAGGAGAGGAGAGGCTTGCCCTCCCCATAATTTGTAAAAAAAGTTCGGTGGTATTCCTCCACATAAGTGTCGCAGTGCCAACCGGGTGTCAGCATTACCTGAACATACCTCTGGAGCCATTGATCAATTTGAAATTCGCCATGCAAAATGATGAAGCGATAAAGTTCTGCGGAGAGTTGTAAGTTAAGGGTATTGTCTCCAGCTTTTAGATGTTGGTGGTAGTGGATACCTCTTTTTCCCCAATACTTTTTTTGGCCGTGTAATATGTCTGATTTGGTTGATTTGGGAAGAAAAGAGGAGCGCCAAAGGATACTGTCAGGATGTGGGTTTTTGGGATTCAAGTATCCGTCGATGGAGCCATAATCTTTGTCAAGGTTGTGCACATTGTAGTACCAGTGCACAGGCATAGCGATGGAGTCTGCTACCAATGAACCCAGAAATGCATTTTGAAAACTCACAGATTTAGTATAGGTGTTTATCTTTTAATTCCCAAACTTGCTTGCTTATTTTATGCCAGACATTGATTTCACCTTATATTATCATGAAATTTATTCATCTGGCTTGGATCCATCTGCTCGGTTTCCAGTAAGTCGATATGAATTATTACATCAGAGGCTATTAGAGGAAGACCGGGGTGGGCTCATCCGTTGGAAAACTCCAGAAAAAGCGAGTATCGAGGATCTGCTGCTTGTTCATGAAGAAGATTATACAAAAAGATTTTTGCAGGGCCGTTTAAGCGACAAAGAAATGAGGAGAATAGGCTTAAGACCTTGGCGTGATTCCATTGTCGAGCGTACCCTGTGTCTTACTGGTGGCGCACTTGGGGCGTTGGATTTAATCCTTCATGGACATCCCATTGCCGGTAATATGGCTGGCGGCACGCATCATGCATTTCGAGGAGAAGGGGCTGGCTATTGCATCTTCAATGATCTTGCCATATGTGCTGAAAAAGCTCTGCAGGAAAAAGAGATAAACCGCATCCTGATCCTTGACCTTGATGTTCATCAGGGGGATGGCACCGCTGAAATATTTCACCAAGATGATCGCGTGTTTACGGTTTCTTTACATGGAGTACATAACTTTCCTTTTCGAAAAAAAATCAGTGACTTGGATTTGGCTTTTGAGAACAATACGGGCGATGAGGAGTATTTGACTGCGTTATCTGATACTTTAGGCTTACTTAAGGAACGGAAGTTTGACCTTCTTTTCTTCCAGGCAGGAGTTGATGGTTTGGTATCCGATGCTCTTGGTTTACTGAGCTTGTCTAGAGATGGATTAGCTAAGAGGAATAAGCTGGTTTTCGATTGGTGCGAGGAAATGAATATCCCGATGTTGATCTTCATGGGTGGCGGATATGCGAAGCCTATTGAAGACAGTGTGGATGCTTTTACGGATTTGTTTATGGAGGCCGCTCGGCGGGTCTAATGACAAATTCATATTCTTTGAGAATAGCGGAAGGGGAACACAAGGCTTCAAAAATTAGAACCTAAAACTCTGAGTAAGCACTGCTTGTCCTCGTGTTATTTTTTATGCCGATCGACAACTTTTGTAACCACCCTTTTGTGGGGCTGGATGAAATGCTTTTTTGCCTTTGAACAAATTGCTGAAAAAAACAGGAAAAAATGAAAGCAAGTGGGTAAGGCTGCCGATACCCCCATGATGAGCCCGAAATATATATTTTTGGCATTCTCCTGACCCGTTGGGTCCTGAATCGCTTGAACCGCACGGTTTGTATATTTTAAACTTCTCTCAGAAATTTGTTCAGGCACTTGTTCCCATAAACTGATAAGCCATCCACCAAAGGTAAAAACAAAGAGCACCCACAGGGTTGCGAGAAAGGCAATGACCAAATCCAGGGATAAGTGGAATATGTACTCAGATGTTTTGGTGGAAGCCAACGCTCTTCTTATGATCCATATAGTCACAAAGAAGGAGAGGCTGTCAAATAAAGCCCCAAGTAATCCAACTGGGAATTGGAGCTTGAGGTAGTGAGAGGCCTCATGAGTCTGCATGTAGTAGGGAAAAGCTGTATAGATTGCCCACCAATAACAAGCAATGTTTAGAAAGATAAAAAAGAAAAAGAGGATGGGGAAAAAAATAAAGAGTTTTCCTCTCTTCCTTTCGTAAATATCCAGAACCTGATGCAGGGAATCTCTCCATATTGTTATGATTTCTTTCATGCTTTTTGCTTAGCTCGGGACAGCTTTTTTTATAGAAAATGGGCTATTATGATTTTGAGCTTTGCAGACTCCTTGAATCTGCACATCGTAAGATGCTTATCTTTCAACTATGTCGAAATCGAGAAGAAAACAAAAAATTGTAACAGCCTGGGTTGTGGGCCTTTTTTCTTTGCTAGGAATTGTTTACATTTTTCTTGATGTCATTCTCGAGTCTGTTCTTGAAGAAGTCGCCGAAGATAATGGTGTAGAAATCATTTCCCTTGATCTCGATCATTTACAAGCGGAGAGGATATTAGCAGAAAAAGTTTCTGCACGGTGGAAAGTACAAGACCTTTTGGGCGTTGGAATCAAAGTGGAGGAAATATCCAAGCCTCAGTGGTGGGAATACTTCATGCCTAATGATTTGCTCAGAGCGACTGTAAAGGGGGTTGAGATGTCGACCGAACCCGGACAAGTCGATATAAAGCAAGTTCAATTTGTTTACTTTTGGAAAAAGTTAAATTTGTTTTTAAATGCGGTAAGCATTGATGGTCTATCCATTCGCCTTGATGGGCAGAAACTTCGAGATTTATCCAAAACAGTGTCTTCGATGGAAAAAGAGGGAAATCGATCGAAGACTCCGGGTTTCACACCCTTAAAATATTTAAAAACACCACCACTTTCCCATGTCAGGTTTCGTGATTCGAATATTAAATTTTCAGATCTAGGTGATGTTTTCAGGCTGGATTTCAATTCCACATCTTTGTTAACCAACGGATTCATGAACTTTCACTTGGATGGCGTCCTACTGGATCTTCCAATTAAAAGCGACTTCTCCTACACGCTGGAGGAGGAAATCCTACATATGACCTCTAAGCTTGAGTTTTTGGATCTGGGCAATGCGGATTTGGCTTTAAGGCAAATCAATGGACTGGATACCCCTGCATTTGCCGACTTTAAAATAAACAGTGGGAATTTAACTGTTCGACAAAATGCTATGATTGATTCCAATCAATCTGACTTCGCCCAGCAAGTCCTGGAGTCCCTTTTTATTGAGGCTAATGCAAGTAAACTAGGTTTGCTAATGGGTAAAAACTCTCTTCAGGTTTCTAAATTTATTGCATTTTTATCTGACTTTTCAAAGGGAATTCCAAAGTCAATAAATGCTTACGCCAATTTTAATTGGAATAATCAGTTAGAGGTGGTTGGTGCCAGGTTTCAAGCCCGGCAGTTAGAAGCTAACAATAGCGAGTCAGGGATTACTGCCATAAGTGCAGAGATATGGGAGTTGAATGGCAGTCGTGATTTTCCCTTCAAAGCGAAGAACCTCGCTGTTCCTTTTTTTGAGATCAAACATGATCTCAAATTAGAGAATATTCTAAGTGAACAACATGAGGTCAGGTTTGACCAGTTTTCTTGGGGTCATGAACAGATAAAACTAGAGAAAGGCCAGTTGTTTTTTAAAAAACAAAAACAATTGGATAAATGGGATTTAGAAATACCTCCTGTAATGCTTCACCTACCTGATCAGCAATTGACTTTTTCCAATTTCTCTTATCAGGGATCCCTCGATTTTAGGCTTTTGCCTGAGATTCATGATTTTCAGGAAATACGAATTCCACATCTGCAAGTTGGGGATGACTTTATGATGACGGATGTTTTTCTTGCTTTTCGGGTTCCATCGAAGCATGAGATTGAATTTAAAAGCCTGAGATTTTCAGTGGGGGACATGACTCTTAAATTAGATCCAGCCCGTATCCTATTAAAGTCTCATCAAGATCCCCACGCAGATGGTAATTACAGTATCGATTTCAATCAAAGTTGCTTGGTGGTTAGCAACAAGGATTACGAGCTGGAAATGCTAGGTTTAAATGGCTCCGTTAAAATAATTTCATTGGATCCTTTTAATACGGGAAAGGAGCAGGTATTAACTTTTGACCAAGCAAATATTGGAGATTTTAGTTTCACTGAAGGAAACTTGAGTGTCGATGTAATGGACGGCATCATGTGCCAAGTCCACCAGCTTTCCATGAGTGGCTTTGATGGAAGAGTTGGCTTGAAAGAAAGCCTGGTTTCATTGGATCCGACGAAAAGCCGAGTAGTTTTAGTTTTTGAGCAAGTATGCGGACAAAGGCTCGTTGACCTTTTCAAAGACCTTGATCTCAAGATTGACGGTAATTTTTCCGGGCAAATCCCCCTGGCTCCTGATCGTGAAAATGTTTGGGATTTTGTTGGTGGTTTTCTTAAGTTTATCGATGAAGGGCGGGGCTATTACAGTTGGGATGCCAAAGGTTTACTTTCGAGTACATTGGATGAATCTGATCTGTTGTACGAACAAACTGTACTTGCGGAGGCAGCTCTTCAAAACCTCTCAATGAATTCGATGAGACTGGATTTTAAGATTGTGGATGGGAGGCGCGAAGTCCAGGGACTGATTCAAGGAAATGCAGAAGTTGAGGGGAAAAAAATTGATCTAGACTACAAACCCAGAGTTTCTGGTGACCTGAGAGAAATAATGGAAGCCATAGATTTGATTAAGTTTCAAGTTAACCAATAATCGTAAAAGTTGATTGCTAAATTTTTCTCTTTGTTTTCAAGTAGTGTAATGAATTTCTTAAATTTTTGTCTTTTGTTTTGCTTATGTTTTTCCCTTACAGGCTGCTTTACTTTAAAAACGGAGCACCACATTACTCTTGATCACAACATCACAATCAAAGTCGAAAAAGAAGTGAATGACTTCGTGGAAGATCTTTACTCCGATTAGTAGAATAAACCATACCATTCCTTTTAAATATGAATAAATTATCAAATATAAGTTTTATACTTCTTAGCTTTTTTACTGCTCATGTATTTTTACATGCTGGGTTTAAAGAAAGAATGAAAGAAAGATTGCCGGCCATCCTTGCTGCAAAAGATAAAGGAAGTGTTGGGGAAGGGGTTGATGGCCTTCTTCATCTTCGGAATCAAGAAGACGAAACAGCAAAAAAACTTGTTTCAGAAGAAAATTTAGATCGTAAAGAGTACTTTTCAGCAGCGGCTAAAAAGACAAACAGTTCGGTCCAGGAAGTTGCTCAGATGTTTTCAAATGCGATGAAATCCAGGGATCAGAAAGGACACTGGCATAAAAGCTCTTCCGGTTCATGGTCCCAGAAGTGAAGGTACTGGTTGCTTTTACTCGGATATTTTCATGTTACACATTATTAGTTCTTTTCTGCTCTTGCAGTCCTAAGAAAATAGACCGAGACAATCCGTTAAATCAACAGATTGGCCTAGAGTATGCCGACGATAAAGTTTTCCAACAAAGAAGGGAGATTCTTGAAAAAGAGAGCTTGCGCCTTGAGTTGGAAAAAAAGTGGATTTCTTTGAGAACCAAGATCATAGTGGCAGAAAAAGAGTTAAATCAAGCTCTGCTTGCTAAATTGTCAATAGAGGCTGGCCTAGCAAGGCTCGAAGCATTGAACCGTAAGTTTCCCTCAGAAGGAGAAATGATTAAGGAACAAGAAAGACTATCATGGAAGGCTCGCTTCCAGTCGCGGGAAAACGATGTGATAAAAGCCCGGGCACAATTAAACCTATACCAAAGGGAGTCCAATGAGTTGAGGTTTGAGATTTCCAGGATTGGCTTTTCCATAGATCCAAGTCCGCTTCTTCAATGAAAGTGAAGAGCCTAGATGCTCCTTTTTCGTTGTCCCCAACGCAAGCTTTCGCAAGATAAATCCTTTAAATGCAAGATATAATCGAAAGAATTTTAAGTCACCCTTTGCTAATTGTAACCTTAAGCTTGGCCTGCTTGTTACTTATCTTTGCCATTTTAAAGAGGCTTTTAAAAATGGTTCTTATATCAATTTTAATCCTCGGTCTCTACTTTGGTTATGTTTATTTTCTTCAAGAAGAATATCCTTTGCCTGAAGTTGATACGAAAGGGGTTGAGCAAATAAAAGAAGATTTACAGAAGTGGATCCCAAAAGATTTGAATGTCAGTTCTTTCCTAGACGCCAATCGCAGTCGTATCACCGATTAAGTATACCCCCAGATTTGAGGTTCTTATAGGAAATGGAAGCACCCTGGCCCTTGTATATTGCTTGGAAACAATTGTTTCCTGCTCAGAAAAAAATTTCTTTTTTTTCGATGCTTGCCATTGTCGGAGTTGCTTTAGGTGTAAATGTAATGATCGTCGTCATTGCCTTTATGCAGGGGTTTCAGCAAAAGTTTAGGTCTGATATAATTGATGCACAAGGTCATGCCCGTGTGGTGCCCCTAACCCCTAATAGCCGCTCCGCTAATGCAGGCCCAATGATTAAGACTCACCCTGAAGTCATTGGCTTTTCTCCTTACATCCAGGGTCAACTTCTTCTTCAAAACCGAGAATATACCTCGATTCCTCATGCGATTGGTATGGATCCTGATTCGAGTCTCGATGTTTTGCCCATCAACTCATTTCTTAAAAAAGGACATAATGTTATCTTTTCATATGACGCGGAGGATGTAACCCCAACCCCAACCGTGGAGACTTTGGAAGATGAAGTTGTTTTTATAAGCTTAGAAGTTGCCAATCGATTAGGTGTAAGGCCCGCCGCCATCCTGAGGAAATTTGATCATAATCAGACTACAATTAAAAAACGGGCAACCGGAACCGTTCGGGTTCAAAGGTTGGACCCCTTTGTCTCATCAGCTGAATGGAAAATTGAATTCCTGGAACCACCCAGGGTATTAATTAAGGAAGAACTTTCTCGTTTTGAAGAAGTATATGATTTGCAAAACGGAATCCTTGATCTTGGATACGGGAAACCTGTATTTGAATTTGTTGAAGGTAATCATTCATTTACCCAAGGGGACAGCTTTCACTTTCAATGTTTTGGAGCATCAACATTGGAAGTTTATTCTCCTTCAATGATTGAAAAGGTAAAGTCAGATGAAATGGCACCTCCGCGAGAAGTTAAAGTCGGAGGTATTATTGAGGTTCCCTGGCAGGGTTTCCATACAGAAGTTCTTTTCGGAAGCTTTCGCTTTATAAAAGACATTAAAAATCAACCCGAAGGGGCGGATGGATATTACTTGAGGTTTTCGGATAAAGTCGCCGGGGATGACCGAAAGCTTGCAAATCTCTGTAAAGAACTGGAGGGAAATAGGGGAGATGACTGGGCAGTGATTCCTTGGTTTGTTGAAAATGCCTGGTTTTTTGAACTTTTGAAATTTGAAGAATACCTGATGATATTGATCATGATACCCATCGGACTGGTTGCGGCCTTCGCTATTGCCATAGCACTGATGACATCTGTGCTTAGAAAAATAAAGGAAATTGGGCTCTTAGTTGCCATGGGGGGTAAGCAATTTTCAGTGGGTTTAATTTTTTGCCTGCAGGGTTTTATTATTGGGAGTTTAGGTGCCTTACTGGGCTGTGGTTTGGCATTACTGTTTATTAGATACCGCGATACCCTAATGAACTTTATTGTGGAGCGAATTGCAGGAAAAGAAGGGCAGGCCGGTGTAGCACAGTTTTATGATTTCTACAGCTTAGAAGTATTTTACCCTTGGGAGTCGACAGAAAGTATGTCGACATTCATCTCCTTTGCCGCTTTTGCCATTTTAGTTTCCACCATTGCGGGTTTATTACCTGCCTGGAGGGCTGCCCGCTTAAACCCCGCAGATGCATTACGAAGTGAATGATATAAGCGAGCATTTTACCTTGCAGGCGAATTCTTTAAAAAAATCTTTTATTTTTGGGGATTCAAAGCTTAAAGTGCTTCGTTCCGTAGATCTGTCTCTTAAAAAAGCTGAGTCCTTAAGCATACAAGGAGACTCTGGCTGTGGAAAATCCACACTCTTAAACCTGCTTGCCCGGTTGGAGCAGGGAGATGCTGGAGAAATCTTGTGGGGTAATACTCTTATGCAAGCCGCCAGTAGACCCAATGCCAGGCAGGTTTCGAAACGGGGAAGTTATATAGGAGTCATTTATCAGGCGTATTACCTCATTCCAGAATTAACAGTTTTTCAGAATGTCATTTTACCCGCTCGCCTAAATGGAAGCTTGGACCAACAGAAGCACGAAAGGGTCATGTATTTACTTCAAAAAATGGGAGTTGAAGCAAAGGCAAGCCAAGTACCTTCCAAGTTGTCGGGCGGTGAAAGGCAAAGGGTTGCAATAGCCCGGGCATTAATCAATTCACCTGATGTTCTTTTAGCTGATGAACCTACGGGTAACTTGGATGAAAAAACCGGGGGGGAGGTAATGGATTTATTATTACAAACCTGCGATGAGGAGAAAGCTTCGCTTTTGCTGGTTACTCACAACCCAAATTTTGCCAAGGCCACTAATCGTGCATCCGTATTGCGAGATGGCCAATTAATAGAAATTCAGTGAAGCAAGTTATGAGCGAAAAGGAAAAAATTAAATGCGGAGTAGCAGGTGTTGGTTATCTTGGGCAACATCATGTTAGAATTTACAATGAGTTGGCTAACTGTGAACTTGTCGGAGTTTTTGAACCTAATGATGCTGCTGCAGATAAGGTCTGCACACTTCATGGTTGTAAGCGTTTTAACACATTGGAAGAGCTTGGGGATGCCTGTGATGCGGTGAGTGTCGTATCGCCCACAGACAAACATACTGAGGTTGCAATTCCCCTGATTCAAAAAAACTGTCATCTTTTAATTGAAAAACCAATTTGTGTTTCAAGCGAAGAAGCTGAGCTTATTCTTACATATGCGAAAGAAGCTAACACGATTGTACAGGTTGGTCATATTGAGCACTACAACCCGGTGATGACTTTTTTGGAAGAGGTGGTGGATTGCCCAAAATATATAACCACTGAACGCTTAGCCCCTTTTCAGCCAAGAGGTACCGAGGTGGGGGTAGTCTTAGATCTTATGATTCACGATATTGGAATTGCATTAGCTTTAGCAGGTACTCCACTTGTTAAGGTTGATTCGATCGGTGTACGTGTACTTTCAGTGACTGAAGATATAGCCAATGCCCGTCTTGTTTTTGAAAATGGTTGTGTTGCGAATCTCAGTGCGAGTCGGGTGAGCGAGAAGAAAGCTCGGGAAATTCGCATCTTTCAGGATAGTGGCTATCTCTCTCTTGATTTTATGAATCAAAATGGACATTTGATTCAAAGAAAAGAAATGGCGTTGGATAAAAGTGAAGTTCCTGTTGAGCAAGGAGAGCCGCTCTCACTTGAACTTCAATCTTTTTTGAGTTGTGTACGAAATGCAAAGAGACCCAAGACTGATGGCTCTTTTGGCAAGTCTGCCCTCGAAGTTGCCTTGGAGATAACTAAACAAATCCAATCCAAGTGGTAGGTGAAAGCCCGGCTTTCATTTCCTGAACCATCTAGTAAATCTGTCGACCTGCTTGTGGTTGCAGGGGAAGCATCAGGTGACGAGCATGCGGCCGCTTTAATCAAGATAGTAAAACAGCAAATGCCGTCCTTACAGATCGCGGCACTTGGGGGTCCCCGGACGAAAGAGGCAGGAGCCGATCTCCTTTTTAATCTGGTTGATCATGCAGTGGTTGGCATTTTCGAAGTGTTGAAGAATTACGGTTTTTTTCGGGAGCTCTTTCATCTGACTTGTAACTGGATTGGCAAATACCAACCTAAAACCGTGTTACTGGTTGATTACCCTGGTTTTAATTTAAGGCTTGCGGAAGCCTTGCATAAAAAAGGCCTCTCTCGAAAAGGGGGAGGGGAGATCAAAGTTTTGCAATATGTGAGTCCCCAATTATGGGCGTGGAAACCGAAACGAAGGTTTAAAATGGAAAAGAATTTGGACGCTCTCGGAGTAATCTTTCCTTTTGAGACCAAATGCTATGAGGATGTAAAGCTACCCGTTTCTTTTGTCGGGCACCCTTTCATGAGTAAGGGTAGTGGAAGTAGTTCAGTAATTTATGATCCGAGGGGTCCCCTTTTACTTCTGCCTGGGAGTCGAGTTCAAGCCGTAGAAAGAATTCTTCCAGTGCTTGTGGAAACATTTGAATCTTTACAGGTTTATCATCCTGAGATTCAGGCTTGCATTCCGGCGGCTAACCCAAAGATATCCCGGGTTATCCAAAAGATTATAGAATCACGAAGAACAAAAATAAAAAATATTTCAATTACGGGTGAGACCAAAATGTTAAAGGCCAGTCTTGCCTTGATGAGCTCTGGTACCATGTCACTTCGGTGTGCATTATCGGGAATCCCCGGGGCGATTGTCTATAAGGCACATCCCTTGACTTTTTTATTAGGAAAAATGCTGGTCAAAGTTCCACACTTGGGTATGGCAAATTTGTTGCTCCCTGAGTCACCCCCTTATCCTGAATTTATACAGGGTCAGGCTCGTGCTGATTTGATTACTCAGGCGGTACGAAAAATGCTTTCAGATCGTATCAAAACCCGAGCTTCGTTTTATCAATCCGCAGACCAATTACGTGAGAGTTTGCGAGCTCCTCAAGAAAATGGTGTTGTGGATTGGTTGCTTGAAGCAGGTGAGTTGCGGTAAGCTTTCATTTGATCCCAAAGCTGGACAGCTCTTTTAGCAAGTGCATTACGGCAATGGTCAACCTCAGCCATTCTCGACCTCAGGTTTTCATTGGCGATGCTTGATACATCATCCATATTGTAGAGAAAAACATTGTCCAGCTTGGAGACATTATCATCAATATTACGCGGAACGGATGCATCTATTAAAAAGAGGGGTCGCGAGGGCCGGGCTTTCATACACTTATGAACTTGCTCATAATCAATAATAGTTTTTCCACTACTCGTAGATGTAAGCACGACATCAAACAGGTGAAGAGATTCCTTGAATTCTGGATAAGCTAGAGCAAATCCCCCAAATTTTTCGGCTAATTCGTCCGGCTTCCTACGACTAAGCGGACACCAGTCAAAAGTTCTCCCTGTAACCGTGATAGGTTGTGAGCCTCTGGATTTAAAGGCTTCCATGGCACTTTCTGCCACCTCACCTGCACCAATGACCAGGAACCTGCAATTTGACATATCTCCAAATATTCTTCTCGCCAGTTCGCATAAAACATTTCCAAGGTTTACTTGACCTTTGGAAATACCGGTATTGGTTCTTGCCCACTTTGCCGCTTGGAAACCCTTCTGGAACAACCGGTTCAGGATCTTGCCTGAAACTTTACGCTTGCAGGCATCATCATAAGCTTTCTTCACTTGTCCAAGAATTTCAGTTTCACCCACCATTTGTGAATCAATTCCAGAAGTGACTTCAAAAAGGTGCCGCACGACATCTTCCCCTGAATGTTGATAGGTGTGAATATCAATGAAGTCAGGATCTAACTTTCTAAATTGACCAAAAAATCGTGAAAGTGTCTGTGGAGAAAAATTGCCACCCAGCGAAGCTCCATAGATTTCTGTACGGTTACAGGTATTAAGTAAAAGGCATTCATTTAGTCCGGGCAATTGCGTAAGCCCACTGTAAAATTCGTCAATATGCTCTGGTTGTAAGCTAATTTTCTCTCGAGCTTTTAGGTCTGCAACATGATGGGAACTGCCAAGAAGATGCAGGAAATTTCCAGAATCACTAATCATCGATCAGGTTTGGCCAAAGGAGAAATTTGCAGCAGGCAAAAGGGAAGATTTTGTTTTCTCAGGTTTTGAGCCAACAAAGCTCAAACTGAGAATTGCGATAAAAAATAAGGCAATACATGATTTTGCAAACCTGGAGCCAAAAAGTCTATTACCCATCCGAAGGAAAAACAAAAGCGTGTAGCCAAGCCAAAGAGCGAGGGTAATAATTAGCTTGGTGGTGGTAACAAATTCAGGCTGTTTTAACCAATGCATACCTCCTACAACCAAGGATAAGGTAAGGCAAAAGACTCCAATGGAAAGCAACCTGTAGCCTGCATGTTCCAAGTTGTGGATAGGGGGTAAGAATGAACCGAGTTGGTTTGATTTTCTTGATAGCAATGCCTGACGCTGCATAAGATACATAACACTAACCACAGCAAGAAGTGAAAAAATGCCGTAACTAAAGATGGCAATCGAGGCGTGTAACTCAATCCACGGATCTGAAAATAGACGCTGGTAATTCTCCGCAACCCAATAGGGCGGGTCGAAACTCTCTACACTCAACGCAAACCATCCAGCACACATTGACAACCCTGCGCAAAAAGTTCCAAGAAGATTAAGTCGCCAAAGAATTCGCAGGATCAAGTAGGTCAGAATTAAAGACCAAAGGATAAACTGGATTCTCTCCAATGTGTTTCCAAGAGGGCACCCATGAACATCAAGACCACGAAGAAAAAGAGCACGGGTATGAAAAATAAAGCCAAGGATAATCGAAAATAAGGGTATTTCAGAAAGTGGGAGGCTTACCGTTTTCAAGGGTTTATAAAACCCAACAAAAAAGGCCAAACCGTATAAGCCACCTGCCAGCCATAGCAGGTCTCGGACTTCGTTGAAATTCACCTTTCGATTGACTCAGTGATTAATATTTGGCGAAAGATGAGTGAGTCAGCTAGCAGTCTGCCTGACAGGTTCAGAACCGAAATATTCTCTCATGGATGCACAGTCAGTGCCTTCACAATTCACGCAGCAGGGGCGAATACTTGATTGAAAATCATTATTAATGTGTTCGATTACCAACTGAGCACATAAATCAATAAACTTTTCTTCCATATTAAAACAATCAACTCGATAAAAGTGATCCACGACTTCTTCTGCATAACCTCGAAATTCAATATCAATCTCATCTAAGGTTTCAATGTGGTCGGTGGTGAAAGCTATGGGGACCATTAAAATAGCTTTCTGCTTTGTTTCCGCTATGACCTGAGGGGTGGATGGAGTGAGCCATTTTGTGCGTTGTGGGCCAACTTTGCTTTGCCATGCCAGGGCACCTTCATGACCCAATCCGGAATCTTGTAAGACTTTTTCAATTCTGTTTACTGACCCCTGGATTTCCTCGTTGTATTTGTCTCCTTTTTCAAGGCAGTACGATTCAGGTAAGCTGTGTGCCGAATAAATGATACGAATGTCTTCATCCTTTAAGTCATGCGTCTTTTTCATCTCTTCAAATTTTCTTTTTATCAGCATGGCCCAAAGCTGGGAATAATCTTCCCTGTCCCACCATTGGTCGATTGCGGAGATTTTATTTTGAATGCTTTTATTACATGGTTTGTCTAGCCACCGGTAGGCGTCGCAAAAGGATGAGCCACTTGTACAGCAACTATGCTGAGGATACTGTGAGAAAAGAATAATCCTGTCAGCATCGCTGTACTGTTCGATCATTTCACTGGTTCTTGGTGAGCAGTAGCGGAAGCCCGAGACACAAACATGGGGGGCAGAATCTGGATTAAGTTGATCTAATTTTTTAGCAATTTCCACACACTGGTTTTCCATAATAGTCTTGGTGGGGGAATATTGCCCGATTTCTTCGTATCTTTCCTGTATTTTAGGAGTTCTTCGCCAGGCAATAAACCGACCAAGTACTTTTTGGAAGGGCAACTTTAAAAGTTCCCGATCTTGAAAAAGTTCTTTCAAATAAGGATGTATTTCCTCTTTGTTTTGAGGGCCTCCCATGTTGAGAAGAATGATAAGCGTTTTTACTGGGGTGTCGGATTGGATGGAATTCATGTTACTTTGCACGGTCTAAATGTTAATTTTTACTATCAGTTTGTTTTGACCGAGGCAATCTTTCCGAATGAAATGATCGAGAAAATATTAAGCAATATCAGCGTCTAAACAGTTTGGTAGAGAAACACCGGAGAAAGCAGAGCCCGAAAATTTGAGACCAGGGTTTAAGAGAGAAAGCTCGTTGGCCGCTTTTGCCCGAATACCCATTTTTAGGTCAGGTAGAGGGATGCTTTTTTTCCATCTTTTGATGTGGCGAAAGTCTGCTTTATTTTTCATGCCAAGTAGTTTCGACAAATCTTTTTCCACAGCATCATATATCTGCTTGTCCGGAGCAAGGGCAAGATCTGGCATTCTCTCCCCCCCCACAAAGGTGGTAAGCAGGATATTTCCCTTCGGGGCTCGGTTTTCAAAAAGAGTGCTGGAAAACAGAGTTCCTAAAATGGACAGATTTTCTTTTTGCGGAACTAGAAAGCCAAAGCCATCTAGATTATGTTCAATACTATCTTTTTTCATTCCAAGGAAAACCATACTCAGGGGGAAGTAGGTCACCTTAGTTAAATTATTAAAGTTTTCTCTGCCCTTTATATTTTCCCAGGTAATATTTGAAATTTGGTCAACCGGGATGGTTGAAATAACTTCATCGCATACAAGTTCAGATAAATTTCCTGCGATGTTTCGGCTTTTGACTTTCCACTCTTGGGCAAGGCGGGTGACAGTAAGAACGGATTCATTGGTAAGAACTTCCTCGGGCTTAAGGTTTTTTTGAATAAGAAAGCCGAGTTGTTGCATTCCTTCTGGGAATGAAAGCAAACGTGTTTTTGTTTTTTTCGACCCTCGGGTTTTAAGCATGCCGATAAAGAGGGAGCGGTGTTGTTGCTCCATTTCATAAAGTGCAGGAAAAGCATTGGCGAGGTTTAGGGTTTCAGGAGCGGAGGCGTAGATGCCAGAAATAAACGGGTTTCCGCAGTAGGTCAGGGCTTCTTGTCCCAGTCTTCTTGAAATAAAGTCGGCCACACTTTCCAATTTATCCAGGTTCCCTTTTGGCAGGAATGGTTCCAGTAACATGCGTAGTTTACCTTTAGGGCTTAGGAATGGGCTGGATAAAAAAGATTTAAAATTGAGGGGGAGGGCAACAAGTTTTTGGTTTCGTACAATAAATCGTTTATTAGCTTTTGGGTTTGCGTCCAACGCATGTCTAAGTGCCCCCATCTTTTCAAGGGTATCGCTGGTGTTTTGATTTCGAAGGCTAAGAGTGTTGGCTCCGTAATCCAATAAGTAGCCATTTTTTTTCTCAGATTGCAGAACTCCGCCCACTTGAGGACCGGATTCGATCAGTGTAATGTGATGTCCTTCCTTTTTTTTCTTCCAGGCGGTGGATAAACCACTTAGCCCTCCGCCAAGGATACATATTTTTTTATTTTTCATCTAGAACGATTTGAGCTTGTGGCATGGAGTCAGGTTTAGAGAATGAGCAGGCTATGTTGGATGAAATAAAAAGCAGTTTGCATTTGATTACAAATCCGAACGAGGCAAAACCTGGTGAACTTCTCAAAGCTTTACAAAAGATGGATGAAGTTTTGAATGATAGGAGTATTGGAATTCACCCGCGCTTGTTACATTTCCTGCAAAACAGAAGTTACCAAAAAGCTTTAACATGGATTAATGGGGGAGAGCCTGAAAGAGGTACATGCGGAAAATGAGTAAAAAGGAACGTAAAAATAAAAAAATCACTTTGGAAACAACGAGGGATTTTGGAGCTAACCCCTTTTCATCTATCCAGGTTGATGGACTTTCGAGTTTTGTACCTGAAAACCCAGACCCTGAAATTTCAAAATTAGGAAGTCCAGTTAAAAAAAAAGCTGAAGGTCGAGATAAGATTGGACAAGGCGAGCGTTTAGAAATCCGTAGGGAAAAAAGTGGACGCGGGGGCAAGACTGTAACTACCATCAAACCCTTTCCCAGTTACATAGGTCTGGCGCAAAAGGAGAAATTGTTAAAAAAGTTAAAAAGTACCCTGGGTACAGGGGGCACTTGGGTTCAGCAGACTATGGAATTACAGGGTGACAAAAGGAAGGAGGTTTACGACTGGATGGAAGAATCCGGATTTAAGCCTGTCTTTGCTGGTGGATAACATCCCACCAAATAATAAATTCGATTAAGTCGACTGTTTTTCCTGCTCCTTGCTTCCGGAATCAGTAGGAACTGAATTCTTGACAGCAGAATCTTCCCTTTTGAAATCATGGTCTTCAAGTGGCTCCTGATTCATGACATCATTGATATCCTGTTCCCACTCACTTTTGGCATTCTTGAATTCTTTGACCCCTTTACCAAGTGAGCGAAAAAGTTCAGGAACTTTCTTTGCCCCAAAAAGTAGTAGTACAATAAGAAAAATAAGAATGATTTCGCCTCCACCAAAGTTTCCGATGAATGCAGGGGATAAAGTAGGTAAGGTCATAATAACTGAAAAGTAGGGTCAGGAACTGTTTGAGGCAACAAATTTAACCGTGTTTTGTTTAAGAAAAAGCCAAAGCCTTTTACAACCCAAGTTGCCGGAGTGCTTCTGGTTTAGGTTTATTTACAGAGCTTTGGTCCGCTTCAAAAAAGCCATGAAGTTGACGAATACGTGTTGGGTGCCTCATTTTCCTGAGAGCTTTAGCTTCAATTTGACGAATACGTTCACGGGTAACTTTGAATTGCCTTCCGACCTCTTCCAAGGTTCGACTGTATCCGTCTTTGAGGCCAAAACGCAGAGAAAGCACATTTCGCTCTCTTTCTGTCAAGGAATCTAACACATCTAGGATTTTTTCCCGAAGAAGAGAGTAGGCCGTCATGTCATAAGGGTTTTCTGCTCCCTTATCTTCAATGAAATCACCAAAATTAGTATCTTCACTGTCACCAACAGGGCTCTGCAATGATATAGGTTGCTGAGCCATTTTCATGATACTTTGTACCTTGTCCAGAGGAAGCCCCATTTCCGTGGCAACTTCATCTGGTGTGGGCTCATGACCTAATTCCTGAAGCAATTGCTTTTGTACCTGCATGACTTTGTTCAGGGTTTCAATCATGTGGACAGGTATCCGAATTGTCCGAGCCTGGTCTGCAATCGAGCGGGTAATCGCTTGCCTTATCCACCAAGTTGCGTAGGTGGAAAATTTATAGCCTCGGCGATATTCAAATTTTTCAACGGCCTTCATAAGCCCCATGTTACCTTCTTGAATTAAATCAAGAAAAGATAGACCTCGGTTGGTGTACTTTTTTGCAATGGAAATAACCAGGCGAAGGTTGGCCTCTACCATTTCGGTCTTGGCTTTGTGTGCGAGACGCATGTAGCGCCGAAGATCACGAATTAGATGAGCTAATTCGGTAGGATCCATCCTGAATTTTGACTTAGCTTCGTCTAACTCCGCATAGACGCGCTCCATTTTGACCCCTTTGCGCTTGACCTTAACGGTGTCTTTTTTGGCCAATTCAAGGTTGTTAACATTTCTGGTGATTGCTTTTAGTTCGGGTCCCACCTGTTGTAGGAAATCTTCAAAAATTTTGAGCTTGAGGCAGCATTTTTTAAAAATAGGGCCCAACTCGCTTTCATATTTCTTGAATCGAGTTGTGGCTCGTTTTCTTTGGGTGTCGTTAGAGGAAGCCTCTATGCTCTTCCATGACTTATCAATTTTCTTGTAAAGTTCTTCTAGAGCAACCAATTGTTTGGCTAGGTTTTTGAAATAAGTCTCCCTGCTGTCTATTTTTTTATCGAGAACAACACGGTCAAATCTTTCTTCTCTGGACAAAAGCTTTCGACAAATATCCATTTGGAATTCAGTGGTAAGGGAGACGGAGTAGATGATTTTAAGAGCTGAGCTTTCAGCAGACTCAATTCTTTTGGAGATATCAACTTCTTCTTCTCGGGAGAGCAGGGGGACTTGTCCCATCTGTTTGAGGTACATACGAACAGGGTCATCCAGCATGTCACTTTGGTTTGAGCGTGCCGTTTCCTCTTCGTTCTCTTCTTTTTTCTTTTTGAATTTGTCAACCTCCGCTGAGTCAAGCAGTTTGATTTCAAGGTTGTTGAAAATGGAAATTACATTTTGCAACTCTTCAGGTTGAGTCGCAATTTCTGGTAGGGCCGTATCAACATCCTTGTAAGTTAAAAATCCTTGTTCCCTCGACAAATGAATGAGTTCCCGAACTTTCTCATTCATCTCATCATTAAGTGCGTGCGGTTGGACATGTTTTTGCAATGTCTTAGCGACTTCTTTAGCAGATGTTTTCAGCGACTTGGCTGAACTCTTCCCTGGAGCTTTCTTGGGAGCGGTTGCTTTTGCCGAAGTTTTTTTGGTTACAACTTTTGCTTTTGCCGTGGACTTTTTAGCGACGGGTCTAGCTTTTGCAGGAGTAGACTTTTTGGCAGGTGCTTTGGTCTTTGCTGACATGGCAGCGGGCTTTGCTTTTGTTGTTGATTTATCAGTCTTTGGTGTAGGCATGGAAAGTTATTAGTTCGGTAATGATGAAAAGGACAAAATAGGTGGAGAGTTTCGTTGTTTCCTGATCTCTTTCAACTCATTTCTTAAATCGATAAGGGTTGCGGATTCGTCGTTAGAAATTTGCAGTCGGTTTCGTATCGATAATTCTCTTGCTTTGGAGCTTCGCAAAAATAGCACGGCCAGGCATTCATTGGCCAATTGTAGGCTAGATTCATTTTCATCGTCGGTCGAATCGTTGAAAAGGCACTTGTGGAATGCTTTTCTCTCTTCATCATCTTCAAGTAGATCTTCCATGTGACTGACTTGCAAGGGGCCATCTGCTTTGATTTCAGCAAGAATCTTGGCCAATATACGACCTGAAGCATTTGTAAAGTTAAGCCAAGTAGGCTCGATAAGGTAGGCAAGTGGCCCAGCGATCCGATCGTCATGCAAAAGGATATATAATAAATCATCCTCCACATTTGTCAAACGTTCTGGCCTATTAATTACTGATTTCTTTTCAGATCTTTGTGGATTCTGGAATTGATATTTTGGCTTTTGTTGCCGTTCAAATAATTCAAAGTCTTTTTTTACTGATTCGTTGGATATCTTGAGTTGTATACTTAGGTCCTTAACATAGGATTCTTTGACAACAAAGGAGTCGACTTTAACAAAAGAACGAAAAAGGAAATCACAGATACTTTTGCGGATGCTAGGATTTTCTTTTTCTTCTTGGTTGGCAAAGTTTTCAACAACATATTGAACCATTGAAACAGAGGAGGAAAGGATTTCAGAGAGTTTATTTTTTCCAAATTCCAATAAAATTTGGTCGGGGTCACTTCCTTGTGGGAGGGTGGCAAAACGAGCATTTAATCCGCTTTCCATGAAAATGGAGACATACTTAAGGCCTGCTTTTCTTCCTGCCTCATCTCCATCCAGCAAGCAAATAATACTTCTCGGGTTAGATTTTTTCAGCAAATCCGCCTGAGATGTCGTAAAAGCAGTTCCCTGGGGAGCAATTACCGTTTCAAAGCCCTCAATGTAGCACCGTATTGCATCGAGTTGGCCTTCAACCAATATAAAATCCTGACCGGCCTTGAGGGCTTTATTGGCCAGATGTAAATTGAAAAGAATCTGACTTTTTTGGAAAATGGTTGTTTCTGGAGAATTTATATATTTGGGTGCTTTTTTGTCACCCCATTCAGGTGTGACTGATAATTTACGGGCAGTAAAACCGCAAATACGACCTAATTTTTCATAGATGGGAATCATTAGCCTACCTTGGAAACTGGAGACCAGTTTTCCCTGCCGCAACTTTTCACGAAAAAGCCCAGATTTGGAGAGAACTTCTTTGCTGAAATTTTTTTGTAACAGGTAATCAGCAAGCTCAAACTCATTGGTCGGGGCATAACCAATACCAAATGCCTCTGAAGTTGGTTGATCAAATTTTCTTTCTTCAAGCCAATATTCCCGAGCCACTTTACTCTCAACTGAATCCTCATACAGTTTTTGCATAAACCACTTCTTGGCTTCTTCATTAATAGCATGCAACTCTGCCCGGATTGATTTTACAAAAGGTTTGGTTGGATCCCCTTTTTCATATCGAAGAGGAATGCCAAAACGTTGGGAGAGAAACTCGAGAGCTTCTTGGAAGTCTAGGTTTTCTACCTTTTGAACAAAGGATATAGCATCACCGGTTTCTCCCGAGCTGAAACATTTAAAAAAACCTTTTTGTGGATGCACATAAAACGATGGGGTCTTTTCTTGCTGGAAAGGGCTTAGACCGACCCAACTTGATCCGCTTTTTTTGAGGTCAACATAGGAACTTATGAGATCGAACAAATCTATTCTCTCTTTCAGTTCATTAATAAATCCATCAGCAAGTCTCGGCATAGTACAGTCGAAGATCTATGATCTAAAGAGATTGTAGCTTGAAAAGTTCCATCTTTGCTTGCTGATGCAGGCCAGAACCAGCAGGTGCCAACTTCATTAACTCCTGATATAGAATACTTGCCGTAACAGGCATTTTTTCAACTAAGTGATAGCGGCGAGCAAGTTCCCAAAGGATTTCAGTCGATTGGGGGAACAATTCTTTCGATTTTTCCAACTCCACGAGGTATCGCTTTGCGGGCAAAGTCTCTCTGGCTATACGGAGATAGTCCAGACGAGTAACCAGGTCAAAGGGGTTATGTCTGATTGCCTCAAGAATAGTCATTTCAGCTTCCCTTTCTTCACCAAGCTGAAAATGGGCTTGTGAGCATAGTCGCCATGCTTCAGCATCGGATGAATTTATTTTAAGGGCTTCACGTGCATGATAAAGGGCTTGGGTGTAGCTGGAATTTAAGTAAGCAGATCGGCTTTTCTCCAAAGATGATTGCTCCTCTTCTTCTTCGGCAGGCAGAGCAAAGGCGTCAGCCAGGTTAATAGAGTTGGATGCAGGCTCGGGGACGGTCACAAAATCGGGTTGATTCTCAGAAAAAGATTCGGGGTTATCGATGGGCGGGGGAAGTTTAGGGCCGGAGGAAACAACTTTTTCTTTGGCGGTTGCAGCCTCCCTGAGTAGAGCTTCAGCCAGTAGGGAAACTCTTTTTTCATCAGTCGAAATACCGGCATCAAGTAAATCAGCAAGCCTTCTTCTCCTTAGCAGATTGGCCACTTCAAGGTTAAGGTCACTCGAGTCGATACTTCCTGGATGAGTTTTTTCAAGGGCTAGGCATAGAGATTCCGCTTGATCTTCATCTTTTTCAATGAGGCTGATGCGCAAAAGACCAAGGAGGGGTTTTGGACTGATTCCATCTTCCAGCTTGGCGGACACCCGAAACCAACGAGCTGCCTGAGTCCATAACTTCTTATCAAAGAATAGATTGGCCAGGATGAGCGCATCTTCGTCGTTGCATAACTCAGGCACCCGGGAGAATGCATTGATTGCCTCTGTTTTTTTGTCAGCCTCTGCCGTCAAGCGGGCGTATTTTAACCAAATCTCTTTTTGTTCAGGATAATGGGTGAGGAATTCACGCAAATTAACCTGAGCATTGGCTTTATCTCCTGCCAGTAAGTGAGCCTCAGCAGTTTCAAGGTGGATATCCTTTGATGCACCCGAGGCCAATGCTTGATCAAAGCGAAATGCAGCCAAAGGATGATTTTCCATATCTGCCAGGGAACGTCCGAGTTGAACAAGAATTTCCTGAGAATTGGGAAACTCCTCGTTTAGGCTGCGGAGAAGTCGCACGGCACCCACTGGATCCCCCTCAATCCTTTTGGAAATAGCTTTTGAAAGGTCTGGTTGTTTTTCCTCAACAGAAGCGGGAGATACAGAAATCACTGTTTTGTCTTTTGCCGGCTCTCCGCAACCAAACAGTACAAGCATGATTGACCCATACAGGATGATTGATATGCATAATTTGGCTTTAAGCATGAATTGTTTTTTTCAAAGGTTTTCTAAACGTCAAGCAATGGTATTATTTTTCTTTTTTGGAATGATAACTTGTTTATTTGCGGAGAGGCAAAACATTACATCAAAAAAGGAGTCTTCAAAAGATGAATTTGATGACAAGCAAACCTTTGTTTTTGTAGGTGAAAGTATGTTGAGTGCTCGCGGTATTTATCAAACCTTAGTTCCGATTATAAAATCCTTGGAAAGGGTTCATGAGATTAAAATTAGTCCAGTTAACTATCCAAAAATTGTGATAAAACTTGATACCGCTGCGGCACCCGGGCTTCACACGTCTAGTTTACTGGTGGATGCCATACTTGATTTCTTGCGAAACCGAGGTTATGCAAAGGATGAGGTTGACCTTTTAAGTTTTCATTTTGATCAACTAATTCGCTCCAAATCATTCAGGCTTTATACGCAGGGGCGATTATACAAGGGTCATAAAATTCAAACGCCTGAAGATGCTGAATTTTTTAAAAATGACTGGTATCATGACAGCTCCATGCCTCCACAAGTCCATGATCGAGCCAAATTCTTTCTGCAATTTCCCAATGACCTTGAGAAAAGAATAGCGGAAGAGAGAAGAAGTTACATCCCATCCGTACTACTGGACCCTCAAACCTACTGGATTAATCTTGCTGTGATCATGGATGATACCAATCTTGGTCTCAGGGGGGCAGCTTCTAATATGTCGCTGGATTTGGTGACCAATTCACAACGATTTCGGCAAGACTCGACTCTTGGGGCAGCGGCGGTTACTGAAATTCTTGCCATTCCTGAAATTTGGGAAAAGAAACTATTTTCCGTTGCGGACCTTTTGAAATACCAATTTGCAGGAGGAGGAGATTTCAATGCTGAATTTATTGGCTCTTCTCCTGCATTGCTTGTCAGCTCCAATCCTTTTTCAGTGGACTCAGTTGCTTGGAAGTTTATCGCAAAATCCAGAAAATTGAGAAACCTTTCCATGCGAAGTAAGAAAGAAGCTTTGATGTTTAACTACGCTGAAAGTTTAAATCTTGGCCAAGTTTTTGACCCGACCGTTATTAAGGTTCCCGGGATGCCTGTGAAATGAGGAATATGTTTTATTCCCAGGTCTTTTTTCTTGTTCTTTGGCCTTCTTCATCAAACGGCTGGCGGAGAGCAGGTCGGGTTAGTGGCATTTTCCTTAGATAATTGAAACACAATATGGGAACCTAAAGCTTCTAAGGCGGACTATGCTTCATGTGTTCCTTTTGAATCGGGGATCCAGGCTTAGTTCTTTGTTCCTTGAGAAATGGGTTACACGCGTTGGAGATGGCAAGTGGAAAAGAAAAATTCTTTGCTTCCTTTCGATCTAAAATCGTTACTTCCGTTCAGCTACAAATCTCTTTGGTTATAGATGACAAAGTTTTTATTTACGGAGTTCATGGTCGGCAGGAGCACCATATGGAATTAAGCTGCATCGAAAGTACTGGAAAGCTAAAATGGAGCAAAGGGCACCTGGGGACAGGTAACCATGTGAGGGTGGGGAATAAACATTTATCTCTTTGGGAATTGGGAGAGTTACTGGTCTTTCAAGCCCTTACCACTCCATTTAAATCACTTTACAGGCAACAAGTGCTGGGTCGTGGGCGGGCACACTTTGCTTTTTCAGAGAATATACTCTTTATTCGCGATGACCTAAGGTTGACTGGCCTTAAACTCAAGTAGCAAAATAGGCCTAACCGTGTTTGAAGCCCCTATACTATTGGGAAATATGGAAATAGAAGATAAATAGATTTTATCTTCTGCAATCCTGAATGATGCGAAGATAAATTTCTCTTAAGTCGTGCATGCGAAGATCTGTTTCTCTCAAATACTTTGAGAATACCGACTTTTCGTGATGAGAGAAAAGTCGGTTTAATCGCATCGACTCGTTGAGAGCAGAGTGAGCTTTTTTAAGGTGACAAACAGCGAGCAGGAAATCACCCAAATCCAAGCAGTTTGCGGCAAGTAAACAATGTTTTTCAGCATCCGCTAAGCTACTTGAATAACTCCATGAAAGGCTTGGCTCAGGAAGGTTTTTGTTATTCCTCATGAGTTGGTCCCAGGCTGCTCGCAGAAAAGAAAAAAGAGCGGTTGATGAAATGTAAACGGGATGCCTGTGTATGGTGTAAGGGTCCATTTTGCGGACCTCTTCCATGTCTAAAGGACGAATTTTATGAAAGGCTTCGTCGTCTAAATCAATTTCATCCATCGAAGACCAATCATCGCGGTGCCAACCCATGATTTCGGCGGTTGCATCTAAGCGGTCCGGGTCGTCCTTTACTTGATTGTAGGCATTGATGAACCTGATAACTTCTTTGTCAGATGTTCTGAGGAATTTTTGCCAATCCGCTTCATTCCACGCAATATTCTCGTGATCATCCCAGTCCCCATCGTGGTTACTTTCAAATTCGTATTGGCTCATTGTGTGACGGATAAATAACTTATGTTATGTATATGTTCTCAAGCTTGAATCGAATAAGGTCAATTTATTTTTTTTATTTTCAAGAAATGATATTACTCTTTGTAACAGATGAGATCTAGAATTGTCTATTCCGGTAGGGTGCAGGGAGTTGGTTTTCGTTGGAATGTGAGGGATGTCATAAAGGATTTTAATCTCACGGGTACGGTGCAGAATCTAGTGGATGGCACGGTTGAAGTTGTTCTTGAGGGAGATCTCGAAGAAATAAAGGATGGAAAATTGGCAATTGAAGGAAGAATGAAAGGCTACTGGATAACCAATAAAATAGAATATAAAGAGGGGGAGGCTCACTTTTCTACCTTTTCGATTATTGGGTGATTTTTGCAGGGGTGATTGTAGTCTTAGGGTAGCTGTGGGCATTTTATGGTAATTATTGCGGAGAACCCCAAGTGAACCGTTTGACTCATGGGGATAGTCTGTAAGTTAATACATTAGCCAAATCGCAAAGCCTTTGCCCGTAGATCGAGACAATAACGCTTAGATAAATAAGGACTCAAAGCCGACAAGAAGAGCTTGAATCTTGAAAAATTTAAGACTGTTCAACTTCTAAAGGAAAACTAAGTTTTCCTCCATTGCGTGCGATCATTCTCAAGACAGCCTGAACGCTCTTTTCAACTAAAAATTCTTGTTCAACCCCAAGATTTTCTGCTGTTTCCTGAAGGTTTGCAACCGGTACAGATAATAGAGGATTGGCAGTGGTCATGTTTGGCTGGGTGGAAGGGGAGGTTTCCTGCTCTGGTAATCGAGAAGTTTCGTCTGCCGGATTTACTGGTTCAGTTTGTTGGATTCGACTGGTTGTAGGTTTCATAACAGCAGATGTTGAGGGTATTGATGGGGACGAATCACTGAGGTCTTGTGAGTGAGTACCTGGTTTTGGAAGATGAGGGGCAGACAGTTCAGGTGAAGGAGCGTATGAAATAGGGTCGGCACTTGGAGCTGAATCAGCAAGGGCATCCGTGTCAGTAATTTTTTCTTCTGGCTGGGTGTCAGAAATAGAAGGCTGTTTGCCGTTTAACTTGCGACCCAGTTCTTCAAAATATTCTTCCTGTTCGAGGTTCTCCAATCTTTCCTTGGCGATTTCCAGCTTATCGTCGATTTCCGATATATTAGATTTTAAGTTGGATACAGGAGTTTGAACAAGGTCAGAAGAAGCTTTTAATCCATCCTCCAATGCGGAAATCCGTTTTTGCAAAGCTTGTTTTTGGGCATGAACTTCAGTAATCAGCTCACTAGTTTCATCTCTTTTTTGGGCAATGGAGAGCTGGTTTTCCAGTTCTTTCCTTTGCTTCGATAGCTCATCTATCGCCCACTTTAATGATGATGTTTTGTCGTTTGGCACGATATAACCATTAAACGATCCTAATCTGAAATCAAGGAATTATCGAAGGCAGAGCAAAAATTTGTAATTTTTTCAGTCAGGGGTCGGAACCTTATCTTTTGCAAACGGATTGGTAAAGATCTTGGTATTTCTCTGCATTCTGATCAAAAGAGAAATATTTTTGAAAAAATTTATAGGCATTGAAGCTAAACAAATTTTCTTTTCCTTCGTTTATGCAAGCTTCCAGCAAGAGAGCGAGAGAACCAACCGAGTCCTTGTCAAAGAGTAACCCAGATTGCCTATGGTTTATGGCTTCCGAGTGTTCCGGGGTATTCGAGGCAAGTACAGGTACTTTTTCGGCAAAAGCTTCCATCATTGCAAGGGGTGGGGCGCCCTCGGAGCGGGAAGCGCAAACCAAAAGGTCGAGCAATGCAATGTATTCTCTGCCACTTGGCTTGTATCCTAGAAAGTGGACTCTATCAGAAATCCCATATTCGCAGCATAAAACTTTTAATTCTTCCGTCAATATGCCTTCTCCCACGAAGTAGAACCTGTAGGATAAAGAAGTTGGTAGATTTGATAAGGCATGAATAATAAGCTTTTGGTTTTTCCTCGTATCAATAGTGCCAACACACCCAGCAATAAAAACTCCGTTTTTCTTTAGGCTCTTGATAGCTTTTTTGTCTGGGTCATCTTGGTTTGATAGGGTTTCGTGTTCGGGGGTTACGCCGTTGTAAATGGTTATGTGATTATTATTCTTAAGACCTTTTTGTGTAAGAATTTGAGCTGAACTTTTAGAGACAGAAACAACCTGATCAACTATATTTAGAGTGGAAATATCCTGATTTTCCTGCTTCTTAGACTTGAAGATTCCCCAGCCATGCATGGTCTGGATTACCGGAGTTTTTCTTCCTGCTTTACTCACTGAAACCATGGCAATTAGACTGGGTATTCCCGCGTGACTATGGATAATGTCGATCTCAAATTCTTGGATGATTTGAGTAAGTTGGTCAGCAGCGGAGGTTATATTTTTGAGATCCCTCTTGAATGACGATTCAAGATAATGAACAGGGATTTTTTCTTCTGTTAATTTTTCTATGTAAACTGGATAGTTTGAATAATTTCCCACACTTTTGGGGGTACAAACTACTCGTATGTTATTACCTCTTCTTTTTTCTTTAACCGAGAGGTCAACAATCACTTTCCCGGCACCACCCTGGAGAAATGTAGAAATGTGTAGAATATTCATACTTAAACCTGATAAATGATTGGATTGGGATGATTGCGTCTAATTTGATCAATCACTGATTTCCTGTGCACCTTGCTCATACAGAGAAAAAATGCACATGGTTGATCATTTTTTTGTTTAAGATAAATATCTGGATTACCGACAGGGTTATTTTTGAAACCAACCACTTCTTGATTGGTATCAACTAGGTCAATGGAGATTTTTTTTTGCTTCTGCAGGTAAGCCAGTAGGCATGTAGCTTTTTCATTGATTCCCCAAATACAAACTTTTGAAAATATTGACCATTTAACCTTTTTAATTCCTTCGAGGTAGTCGCTATAAAAATCCTGCATATTAAAGGAAAATAAATGAGATTCTGCGAAATCCGCCTCCAGTGAAGGTTTGCACTTTCTGAGATAACCAGGGGTAACACTTTTTAATTCCGTTTCAGTCGGAAATTGAATACGAGACCCAAAAAGGATGAAGTCCTTCGTTGCTTCCTTCTCGATGATTACCTTCAGGTTGTGAGCTGCCACCTTACATCTCCCCTGCTTCGCTGCCTTTAAGAATTTTTGGGAAATCTCATTCCCGAGAATAAAATCCACAAGTGCCTGGTTGTTTATAAGCTTGTGGTGTTCACCATCCTTATTGGCTAGTGCCTGGTGAAATTTAAAGTTGCAAGCCGGTTTTCCCTCGTAGAATTGAGGATAGTAGCAAAGTGCCCGGATGCTAAGATCCAGAAGATAATCAATCGTCTGGTTTGTTTCTTT
>CBFIFQ010000010.1:0-37806 GCA_965661905.1 Opitutales bacterium | reverse complement strand
CAGGAAGACTGGCGGAACCGGGAGAAATGGAAGCCCTACGAGGACGCGGTGAATGAAATGTTTATCCGCACCCATGCCCCTCAGGCACCCTGGACGATTATCGAAGGCAACTGTAAGCGCTACGCCCGGATCAAGGCCCTGGATGCGGTCATCAAGGCGATTGAGCAAAAGATTGCTGACAAAACAAAGTAGGACTCCTTTTCAATACGATGAATTGTCTTGTGTGTTTTGCTTTTCCCCTTCCTCAAGACATTGCTTTCACCTGAGCGGCTACAGTTTACGAGCATCTATCTTGACATAACTTCAGCCACCCCTTTTTTTTGGTTTCTGAATTTGTAATGTCGAACTACCCTCCTGTAAGACTATTAAATTTAAACCGCCCTGTTTGTCTCCAGCTCGTTTTCTTAATCCCATTCTTTTAAACTTAACCCACGAATACTACCTATGACTGCTTCGACATCCATTTTACCTGAAAAACTTCACGAATACCCCCAGCAAGAGGTGATTGACGGGTCTGGTGGAGCATCCGCTTCCGTATTGGATGACTGCCTCAATCAGAATGATGGGGTGTTGCAACTTATGCACCGATATGCCGGCCGGACTTTTTGTTCCCCGGGCAAACGCCTCCGTCTGGATGAAGGATCCTATTACCCGGATTATATGGGTGGTACCGGGCTCGATGAAATCTGGATGGGGTGCACTGTTCCCATTGTCACCGGAGTGATCGATACCCGCACAGGCAAAGCTCCGTTCCGGGAAGGAGAATCTCATGTGCTTACCCCCAGCGGCCAAGTCATTTCCCTGCAGGATTTGATCCTTGCCAAGCCTGAAACCGTCATGGGTGAAAAAGTCACCACCTTTTCCAAAGCCCTTTACGGGGATCCTACCTGGCCAATTGTGTCCAAGAAATTTGACAACTTAAACCCTATACCCCACCACCTTCACTGGTCGAAGTGGGAGGTCTATGACATTAACTCTTTTGATAACCCCGGGGTATGCCCTTCGCACTACCACACCACAGCCATGGGGCTCTATCCTTTTGTGTCCAAGGATGAGTTTCTTGCCTGCATGAAGCGTTTTGGACAGGGTGAATATAATGGAGTCCGGCACTTATCCCCGCATGTAATGATGCAACTGGATAATGGCTTTGTTATGCCCAATGGTGTGCTTCACTCGCCTACGGATCTTTGCACCCATGAAGTGCATGTAACCATGGACGAGCATTTCCTTGCGGAAGACCTTACCCTGGACGGCCGTATCGGAGCCGCGGATGCATTTTATGCATGCCGGGAAGAGGACTACCCCAAAGACCGCCACGAAGACTGGGAATACCTGGTGGAGAAGTTTGACTTTGAGGCGAATCAGGACCCGGAATTTGTCCTGCGGAATTCCCGCCCCGCGATCACGGCCAATGAATTTGCCGGAGATGGTGTGGATGCCAAATGGATTGTCTACGGGGATTTTCTTGGTGACCAGAAAGTGTCCATTCTTAGGCTAACTTTGGCGCCTGGTGCCAAGACCAATTTCTGCCCGGAGACTCCCACCCTCTTCCACACCAATGGAGGAAGCGGACGGGTTGGAAAGCTTCAGGTATCCTACAATCATAACATGGTTCTTGGTGAGGTCTACGCAGAGATCGGTTTTGTCACCCAGGCTGCTCTTTCAAACGGTGGAGTGGAAATTGAGAATACCGGCACCGAGCCTCTTGTGCTGACTTTTGATTTCCCCCAAAACGCCCATTCCCAAACGCCTGGTACATCTAATTAAATTAGGGATGAGGCAGGGTCCTGTGGCCCTGTAAGGTGAGCCTTTTTTCTTTACCTTACCGATTCGTTACCTTTTGCGTTTATATTCTTTCATCGTCGTTTGTTTCTTTTTGTAACCTCAATAAAAGCTCTGAACCCAGATGGAACTCAAAGATTTCGAAATGTAAGGACTTTTAGTCGGATAAGTCGGGAGCTGAATCTATCTGGGAAGCAAAGTAAACCGTACAAACAGGTTGGTTTTCCTTGCCATCAAAAGAAAAAAGCCCTTCCTATCTTTTTTCCTTTTAATTAAATACTTTTATGAGCGAATTATCCCAGCCTGGAGATCGATCCGGAATTTTATCCGGAGGAAACTGGATTATAGACCAAGTCAAAATTATTGATGTCTACCCAAAACATGAGCAGCTTGCCAATATTCTTGGCCAGTCGCAGGGGACGGGTGGGTCTCCCTACAATGTCCTTCTTGATATTGCCAAGATGGGAGCGCCTTTTCCCCTGGAAGGTGCCGGTCTTGTCGGTCAGGATGCCCTGGGAGAATTTATTCTGGAGGATTGCCGGAAGAATAAGATCGATACTCAGTTTTTGTCGGTCTCTCCCGGCACCAGTACTTCTTACACCGATGTAATGACGGAAAAAGAAGGGGGCAGGCGCACCTTTTTTCATAACAGTGGGGCCAACTCCACCTGGGATGGTGCCGATATCGATTTTTCCAAAAGCAACGCCAAGATTTTCCACCTGGGTTATTTGCTCTTATTGGATGCCCTTGATCAGGAGGATGCTGAGCATGGGACCAAGGGGGCAGCCTTGTTAGCCAAGGCAAGGGCTGCCGGATTCAAGACCAGTATTGATGTGGTCAGTGAAGACAGTGATCGTTTTGGCCGGATTATTGGCCCGGCGTTGAAACAGGTGGATTACTGTATCTTAAATGAAGTGGAGGGCAGTAAGGTAACGGGAGTAAAAGTCCGTGAGGATGGAAAGCTCTTAAAGGAAGGCATTGAAGAAACCGCCAGTAAACTTTTTGAACTCGGAGTGGGTGAGCTGGTAGCTATTCATTTTCCTGAAGGTTCCTATGCCCAGTCCAGGGAGGGGGACAAGGTATGGCATGGTTCCCTGTCGTTACCAAAGGGATATATTCAGGGTGCTGCCGGGGCGGGAGATGCCTTTTGTTCAGGTGTTCTTTATGGTGTACATGAAAACTGGTCCCTGGAAAAATCTCTACTCACCGGTACCTGTGCCGCCACCGCCTGTATGTCTGACCCCACATGCACCGATGGCTTGCGTTCCCTGGATGACTGCCTCGCCCTGGCTGAAAAATTTGGAATCGGGGAGGACGAAAGCTAAGCTTCCCCTATTTTTTCCAAAATTGAATTCTCAAATACTTTTTTATGTCTGATTCATCACTCAATGATTTTAGCTCGCAAACACGCGAGCAAGCACTCCTGAATGCAGCGGATGCCGGTGGCTTCCCCGAACCCACGGATTTATTAAATCTGCACGCTCACACCTTTTATTCATTCAACTACAAGGATTACTCTCCGAGTATGTTTGCGGTTGAAGCCAAGAAGGCTGGACTGGGTGCTGCGGGGATTGTCGACTTTGACGTACTGGATGGGTTGAATGAATTTTGGAATGCCTCCCGCAGGCTTGACCTCAAAGCATGTATTGGGCTGGAGTCCCGGGTGTTTGTTCCTGAGTTTTCTGACCGTGTGATCAACTCCCCGGGTGAACCCGGAATCTGCTATCACATGGGCACGGGCTTTACGACAACAGATATTCCCGAGGATGCTCAGGACTTTCTCGATGGTATGAAACGCACATCCGGGGAGCGTAACCAGTCTTTACTTGACCGGGTCAATGCATTCTTGTCTCCGCTTACCCTGGATTATGAAAAAGATGTTTTACCACTGACCCCCAAGGGAAATGCCACGGAACGTCACCTCTGCCTCGCTTATGCCCGAAAGGCTGCAGCCCAGTTTCCCGAAGAATCCGCTTTGCGGGATTTTTGGTCGGATAAGTTGGGAGTGGCACCGGAAGATCTCAAGGATGTTCCGGATGGCCGCGGCATGACAGATTTAATCCGGGCCAAGACCATGAAGAAGGGGGGGGTCGGCTATGTGCAACCTGATTCCGGTTCCTTTCCTAATATGACCGAAATGAATGAGTTTGTCCTGAAATGTGGAGCGTTGCCCACCTTAACCTGGCTTGATGGTTGTTCCGATGGAGAGCAAGCAATTCGCGAGCTGGTGGAAGTGGGACAAGCCAGTGGAGTGGTGGCATTTAATATCATACCTGACCGGAATTATACGCCCGGGTCACCCGATCAAAAACTGAAGAATTTACGGGATGTGATCCAACTCACCCAAGAGCTGGAAATGCCTCTAATTGGGGGGACGGAGATGAACAGCCCGGGCCAGAAATTGGTGGACAGTTTTGAAACTGAGGAGTTGGCCGCGGTCCACCCGGTCTTTTTACGGGGTGCCCACATTTTACATGCACATTCCACGCTTCAGAAATATGGAAATATGGGATACCTGAGTGATTGGGCTAACTCCCACTTCAGTCATGGGAAGGAAAAGAATGACTTTTATGACAAGTTTGGAGAAATCTTTTCTCCTCGCGGGGATGCAATCCTCCAGGATTCTCTGAGTTCGGAAAAGGGTCCGGAAGAAGTCCTCACCTTGGCCCGGGAAGCCATGTCTGCCTAGAATGCAGTGAGTCGCACTTTTGTCGGTTTTGGCTTCGGTGCGATCCAGGCAGGCTTGTTTCTGCCTGAAGTTCAAAATTCAGAAAACTTTGACCGGGTTGTTGTTTCGGAAATTGATACCAGCTTAGTCAAGGCGGTTCGGGCATCTGAAGGTCAATATTTATGCAATATTGCTGAAAGTGACCAGGTGCGGAAGATTCAAGTTAAGGGAATTGAGATTTACAACCCGTTGGTCGAGGAGGACCGCATATCTTTAATCGAGGCAATTGGGCAGGCCGGTGAACTGTGTACCGCATTGCCCAGTTTTCACCTGTATGACCAAGAGCCAGCTCCCGTTGCCCAGTTACTGGCCGAGGGATTGAAACAAAAAAGGCTGGGTTCCTCCCGACCGCCAGCAGTGGTGTATGCCGCTGAAAATGATGCCCGGGCGGCGAAAAGATTAGAAGCCGCCTGCTTGGGCTACGCCCCCGATGGCTTTGCCAACAGGGTGGTGTTTTCTGAAACGGTTATCGGAAAGATGTGCTCAATCGTAACCGATCAAGATCGTATCCAAAAGGAGAACTTGAGCCCTATTAACGATGAATGTCCACGAGCCATCCTCGTGGAGGCGTATAATGATGTATTTATCGACCAGTCAACTCCTCCCGGCTTTCTGCGTGGATTGGATCAATTTCACCCCAAGCCCGACTTACTCCCCTTTGCCATGGCAAAATTTCTCGGGCAAAATGCGACCCATGCCACCCTGGGCTACCTGGCGGAAGAAGCAGGGCTTGAATTTATGAGCGATTTAAGGGAGCACCCTCAATTGATCGAGCGGGGACTGCAGGCCTATATCGAGGAGGTGGGAAAAGGCTTATGCCATGAATACGGTGGTGGGGGAGAGCTTTTATTTACCGAACATGGGTTTGTTGAAAATGCGACCTTGGCCGTGAAAAGAATGGTAAACCCTTTGCTTGCCGACCCCGTTGCCCGGGTTACCCGCGATCCAGTTCGTAAACTTGGCTGGGAAGATCGGCTTATTGGTGCCATCCGTATGGCACAAAAGGCAGGTGTGAAACCGGTGGTGCTGCTGGAAGCTGCCAGGCTTGCCCTGAAGAAAGCCTGTCATGAAAATCATTGGGACGATCCTGCTTGGGCTCTGCAGGAAATTTGGTCGGGTGTGTCTGTTTTGGAGCAAAGAAAGCTGAGTGATTTAATTCTCTAACCGGTATTAATTTACTGACATCATTTGCAAACAAGGGTTGCATTTCCTTCAAAAACGATCAAAATCTATCTCAAACGATCAAAATGATTCGTGAAGTACAACCAGCCCTTGCTCCTCAAAGGAGAGAAAAAATCCGCGCTATGATCCGCGACGGTGGGGTTGCCCGTGTGGAGGATTTGCGTAAAAGCCTCAAGGTTTCCGTGGCGACGATTCGGCGTGATCTTGAAATTTTGGAAGAAGAGGGCAAAGTGCGCCGGGTGCATGGTGGCGCGGTTTCCATGGAAAGCCGCCTGGAGGAAACCGTATTTGAAAATAAAACCCATCTTTCCGCTTCTGAAAAAAAACGAATTGCGGAAGCGGCCTACAAGATGATCGAGCCGGATGAAGCCATCTACCTAAACGGAGGGAGCACCACTTTGTTTTTAGCCCGACTCCTTCGGGAGCGTACAGACCTGACCCTGGTTACCAATTCTTTACAAGCTGCCATTGAACTGGCAGATTCCGGGCCCCGGGTTATTTTAACCGGGGGTGAATTACGCAGGATCAGCCAGACCCTGGTGGGCCCGCTTACCTCGGCTGTTTTAGATCAGATACGGGTGGACAAGGCTTTTATGGGCACAATGGGGATGTGCTTAACCCATGGCCTCACCACCACCGACCCGAATGAGGCGTACTCCAACGATGTGGTTGCCCGGCAAGCGAGAAAAGTTATTTTACTTGCGGATTCCAATAAAGCGGAAAAAGTATGTTTTGCCCGTTTTGCCGATTGGAATGAAATGGATCTTTTAATATCGGACAAAAAACTTCCTTCTGGATTTGCAAAAGATTTGCGAAAAAGGGGGGTAAAAGTCCAGCTAACCTGAATGAATATCTAAAGAGGAGAATCAATACTTATGGCCACACCTATCATCATGCCTCGCCAAGGACAATCGGTTGAGAGCTGTATCCTAACTGAATGGAAAGTAAATGTTGGAGACGATGTCGCAGAGGGCGATGTGCTCGCTATCATCGAAACGGACAAAGCAAGCTTTGACCTTGAGTCCACTGCTGCGGGTAAAGTACTCGCCCTGTTCTGGGAAGCCGATGATGATGTTCCTGTCCTTGCCAATGTGGCTGTGATCGGAGACGAGGGTGAAAACGTGGATGAATTTCGTCCTGAGGGCCAAAGTTCTGCCCCAGTAGCAGCGACTCCTGAACCAGCGACTCCGGCGTCCCCTCAGGCAACCGCGGCCCCGGCAGCGACCCCAGCCGCTTCCGTACAGGCAAGTGGCTCAATCAAGGCAAGTGCAGGCGTGAGCCCCCGGGCCCGGCGCCTTGCTCATAAGCATGGGATAGATGCGGAATCACTTCCGGGAAGCGGACCCGAAGGCCGGGTGATTGAGAGAGATGTCGAGGCTGTGATAAGCGGCCGTCCCCGCCTGTCCGCCACTGCTCGGGCCCGTTCTTTATCAGAAGATCTTGAATCTCCTGGCCGTGGAACCGGTCTTGCTGGAATGGTTCGTTCCCAGGACCTTAAAGTTCCAGGCTCGGTGGAAGGGGCAGAGATGTCATCCGTTAAGGGGATCCGCAAGGTGATTGCGGAGCGTATGATCCAGTCTCTTCAGACCACCGCACAACTTACCTTGCATGCATCCTTCGAGCTCACCAAAGCCCAGGCTTACCGAAAGGAAAGGCTTGATGCCGGGCAGTCTAAAGTATCCCTCAACGATGTCATCGCTTATGCCATCGTTAAGTCCCTTGGGGAACATGCGGAGTTGAATGCCCACTTTCTTGGGGACCGCATTGCCACCTTTGAAAAGGTTCACCTTGGGGTAGCCGTGGATACGGATCGTGGATTACTGGTCCCTGTGATCAAAGATGCATCTGATCTGTCGATTGAACAAATTTCCTCGGAAGTCAAAAAACTCGCAGGTGGTTGCCGGGAAGGAACCATATCTCCCGATAACCTGACCGGAGGATCATTTACCCTGACCAACCTGGGTATGCTCGGGGTGGAAACATTTACGCCTGTGCTTAATGCTCCGGAAGTCGCGATCCTCGGGGTAGGGGGTATCGTACTTAAACCCAAGCGTACGGAAAGTGGTGAGGTTGAATATGTGGATACACTTCCCCTCAGCTTAACCATTGATCATCAGGCAGTGGATGGAGCACCCGCTGCCCGTTTCTTGCAGTCTCTGGTCGAACGCCTTGAAAATAACCCTGGATCTTGACCTGAAACTCACAAATTTTAAACCAAAACAGAAAATATTCCCTACATAGAAATGAAATACGATTTTGCAGTTATTGGAGCAGGACCCGCTGGGTATGTTGCCGCTAAAAAAGCCGCCGGTGCCGGTCTTAAGACCTTGCTTGTGGAAAAGAAAAAGCTCGGGGGTGTATGCCTCAACGAAGGATGTGTTCCTTCCAAAACCTTACTACAGGCAGCCAAGACCTATCATCACGCCAAGCATGGTTCCGTCTTTGGTGTGACCGTCGACGGCCTTAGTTTCGACTTTCCCAAAGCCCATGCTCACAAGAATGGGGTTATGAATAAGATGCGTGACGGGATTGCCGGCTTGATGAAAAAGTACAAGGTCGATGTGATCGAGGGTGAAGCTGTGCTTCAACCCAATCGCAAGATCCTTATCAATGGAGAAGAGCATGAGGCTGACAATATTTTGATTTGCACCGGTTCTTCTCCTGCAGTGCCTCCGATTCCAGGAATCGAGCAGGACCATGTGGTTGACTCCACAGGCATATTAAACACCGAATCCTTACCCAAGCGATTGATCGTTGTCGGTGGAGGGGTGATTGGTTGTGAGTTTGCCTGCATGTATGCATCCGTGGATGTGCCGGTTACCGTGCTCGAAGCAATGCCGGAAATCTGCCCAAACCTGGACGCAGAAATTTCAGCCACTCTCCGTGCGGAGTTGGAAAAGAAGGGAGTGGAATTTCAACTTGGGTCCAAGGTGGAAGAAATTGGCAAAACCACAGTGACCTACAATGATGGAGAAGGCAGCAAACAAATTGAGGGAGACCTAGTGCTTGTGGCAACCGGTCGCCGCCCTAATGTATCGGGTCTCGGCTTTGAGGAGATTGGCCTGGAGTTTTCCCCCCATGGTATCAAAGCAGACGACCGTGGGGCCACTAACCTGCCCGGTGTCTGGGCTGCGGGTGACGTGACCGGCCGTGCCTGGCTTGCCCATGCTGCCAGTCGTATGGCTGAGGTGGTGGTTAACAACATAACCGGTCGCACGGATCGTATGCGTTATGATGCCATGCCGGCGGTGGTCTACACCAGTCCGGAAGTGGCAGTAGTCGGCTTGACCAAAGAGGAGGCGGAGGAGCGTGGTATCAAGACCCGATCCGGCCGCATGCCCATGGCGATCAATGCCCGCTACATTGCGGAAAACCCGGATGAAGGCGGACTTTGTAAGGTGGTCCTTGAAAAAGACACCAACCGTTTGCTCGGGGTCCATATGGTGGGCGGTGCCTGTTCTGAAATGATTTTTGGTGCCACGGCCATGCTTGAAACTGAACTGCGTGAGGAAGAGATTGAAGAGATTGTATTTCCGCACCCGACCACCTCGGAGATCATGAAGGATGTCTTCATGGGCGTCCGCTGATTTTAACTTATTATTTACCCAACAAAATTTAACCCACATTCGCCATGCCGAAGTCACAAATTGTAGAACCCGCCATTGAACGCCAAGCGGGTACCATTCCCTTCAAGGAAGTACCGCTTAATCAATACAAGAATGATCTCAAAAATGAGGTAAAGACCTATGGAGCGGAAGCTCTGATCGGGATTTACGAAGATATGCTCCTGATCCGTGAGTTTGAAAGCATGCTTCAAAGTATCAAGACCCAGGGATCCTATGAGGGAATTGAGTATGACCACAAAGGACCCGCTCACCTTTCGATTGGACAGGAAGCATCTGCGGTCGGACAGGCTTTTCTTCTCGGGGCTGACGATCACATTCTTGGTTCTCACCGTTCCCACGGTGAGATTTTAGCCAAGGGTATGTCTTCCATCCGTAAGCTGGATGATGACACCCTGATGGAAATTATGAAAAACTTTCTCGGCGGAGATTGTTTCCGGGTGGTTGAAAAAGAGGGAGCTGAAAATGTAAAAGCCCTTGCCCGTGATTTCCTTCTTTACGGTGCCCTGGCCGAAGTTTTCGGGCGAGCCAATGGTTTCAATCGTGGCCTTGGCGGCTCGATGCATGCCTTCTTTACCCCTTTTGGCATATTGCCCAACAATGCGATTGTCGGTGGGTCTGCAGATATTGCTATGGGTGCGTCCCTTTTCAAAAAGTGTAACCGCAAGCCTGGTATCGTTATTTCCAATGTGGGTGATGCCTCCATGGGATGTGGCCCAACCTGGGAAGCCATGAATTTTGCTTCGATGCGCCAGTTCCATGAATTATGGGAAGACTCCATGAAGGGTGGATTGCCCATCATCTTTAATTTCATGAATAACTTTTACGGAATGGGTGGTCAGACAGCTGGGGAAACCATGGCGTTTGATTTCCTTGCCCGGGTGGGAGCAGGGGTAAACCCCGACTCCATGCACGCTGAACGGGTGGATGGGTACAACCCCTTGGCCGTAGCTGACGCGATTCGCCGTAAAAAGGAATTGCTTGAAAATGGACAAGGTCCGGTATTGCTTGAAACCATTACCTATCGTTATTCGGGTCACTCTCCATCCGATGCCTCCTCTTACCGGATTAAGGAAGAGATTGAGGCATGGCAGGCGATTGACCCGCTTGATTCCTATGCCCGTGAAATTATGGATGCCGGAATCATCAACGAGGCCGACATTGATCAGCGCAAGGCAGCAACCACCAAGGCCATGACCCAGGCATGTCGTCTGGCTTCCTGCCTTGAAACCTCCCCCCGTTTACCATCAGAAAAAATAGCCGGATTGATGTTTTCCAATAGAAAAGTGGAAAACTATGATCCTTCCCGTACTCCGGAACTTACCCTGCCTGCTGCGGAAAACCCCCGTGTTCTCGCCCTGGCTAAAAAGTCCCGTGCCGGCATCATTGATGGTAAGCCTGTTTCCAAAAACAAGGTGTACCAATACCGGGATGCGATCTTTGAAGCCGCTTTTCATCGTTTCCAAAACGATTCCACTTTGGTGGCGTACGGTGAAGAAAATCGTGACTGGGGAGGAGCCTTTGCCTGCTATCGCGGGTTGACGGAATCCTTACCATACCACCGTCTCTTTAATTCCCCCATTTCTGAGGCCGCGATTGTGGGTTCAGCTGTGGGCTACGCCTTGCAGGGTGGCCGTGCCTTGGTTGAGTTGATGTATTGTGACTTTATGGGTCGGGCAGGGGACGAAATTTTCAACCAGTTGGCCAAGTGGCAAAGCATGTCTGCCTGTGTCCTGGAAATGCCGGTGGTTCTCCGCGTGTCTGTGGGATCCAAATATGGTGCCCAGCACTCCCAGGACTGGTGTGCTATTTGCAACCATATCCCCGGCCTTCAGGTTGTTTTCCCATCCACTCCCTATGATGCCAAAGGTATGCTTAATACCGCACTGGCGGGGAGTGACCCGGTTGTATTCTTTGAAAGTCAGCGTCTGTATGATATCGGAGAACTTTTTGAAAAGGAAGTACCGGAAGGGTACTACGAAGTTCCCTTTGGTCCTCCAGCTCAGCGTCGTGTGGGTAATGATGTGACCATCATTACGGTCGGTGCAACCATGTATCGTGCATTGGAGGCCGCCGATATTTTGGAACAGAAGTATGGGGTAACCGCCGATGTTTTTGACTGCCGTTCGATCACCCCTCTGGATTATGAACCATTGGTTGAGTCCGTTCGTAAAACCGGTAAGGTCTTACTTTCCTCGGATGCCTGTGAGCGCGGCTCGGTGATGCAGGATATCGCATCCAACCTCAGTCAGCTTGCTTTTGATGAACTGGATGCTCCCCCCGTAGTTGTGGGTTCCCGTAATTGGATTACTCCCTGTGCTGAGGTTGAAGAAGATTTCTTTCCGCAACCTTCTTGGATGATCGATGCCATCCATCAAAACATCATGCCTTTACCAGGTCATGTAATGACCACTAACCCCACCACCGCGGAAATGATTAAACGTTACCGCGAAGGTGTGTAAGTAGATTGAGTTTTGGTGGCGTGAGTTACCTGGAAAAACATTCCGACAAAGTTGATACCTTCATTGGGGTATGCCATCATTTGGCAGCCCATCAGTACGTAACCGGGCATGGGGGGAACCTCGCCTGGAAATTGGAGGACAATGTTATTCTGATCACTCCGACCAAGCACAATAAGGGAGATGTAAATCGAGAAAATGTGGTTTTCATCAACCTCGTTGGGGAGACCATAGAGGGAATTGTTAAGCCCACCGGTGAGACGCCTATGTATGTGAATTTTTTCCGCGAGCGCCCGGATGTGCAGGCGGTTCTTCATTGCCACCCTCCTCACCTTAATGCATTCGCTATTTCGGATTCCATAAACTACCACATGCGCCCTTTGTTTCCGGAAACGATTACAGAAGTTGGTCCCGTGCCGGTGGTTCCATACGGTGAACCCCTGACTCAAAAGCTTGCCGACAACTTTCTTCCTTACCTGCAAAAGTATAATGGTTTTCTAATGGAAAATCACGGATATGTATTTTTGACTCCATGGGATATCAAGTGGGCACAGATGTGTACCGATCTGTTGGAAATGACCGCTTTGCATATTATTCACGCCCGCAGCCTTGGAGGGAATATCAAGCAAATTGGATATGAAGACTTGCGGGATATGGGAAATATTATGAAGACCCGGGGTTTGCCCCTGCCTGGGGCTCCTGGTGAGTGGGACAGCCTGGAGGAAATGTATTATCCGGAAGGTCCCCCAGCTTCTTAACCAAGCCAGTAAACATATATGTCTATTACTAAGATTGAACATGCCAGGCAGCTCGCAGAGCGTGCCCGTAAATCTCATTATGGAGTCTATTTGACTGGACCAAATCAGGTACAGGTATTGGAGGACGAACTACCGGTTGAATCTCTTAAGGGGCAAAACTTCCTGCTCGCCAGTTTTGGGAACTGCCGGTGTGCTTCCGATGCCAAAGCCATACGCCAGTTTGACACCCATGCCCGTGTGCCTTCCGGTACGGACCGGATTGCCCTGGGGCACGAGACTTTGCAAATCGTTTTGGAAGCACCCGATGGGGCCAATGTAAAGCCTGGGGATGTGGTGGTGGTTACACCGGGTCATGCCACGGAGCCCATTGATCCCCTGACTTTTGAGCCCAGCGAAAGTGGGGTACTATCCGCATTAGGTTATTCATACCGATACTTAGGGGGATTGCGTCAGTTTAATTTTGTACCAGCTGGAGCCCCAGCCTATGTCAAAGCCCAGGGATTCGGGAACTTTTTCAATACGGTGGATCCGGCGGATACCACCAGTCTCGTAACCCTTGCCCACGCCGAGCCTTTTGCCTGCAACTATGGCACCAATAAACACATCTTTACTTTTGGCAAGGACGGAGAATTTCGTTACGGTGTTCCGCCCAAAGCAATCGTTGCTTATCTTTCCGGTACTGCCCGTATGGCGATGATCAACCTGACCATCGTGGCCAGTGTGCCCGATGAGGACTTACCTCCGGTAGTTTATATTACTGGATCTCAGGCCAAATTGGATGAGATGGAAGAATATGCACTCATTAAGGATTTGCGGGCCCGTGGTACCCGGGTGGTTTTGATTGACCGAAAAGATCCAGACATCATTTCGAAGCTCACGGAATTTGGAAAATCCGAGGTGGTTTGGACTAATTATGCATCTGCGGATACCTATGAACAAGCCAGTGCAATAATCGCGGATGGTGGAAACCTCAACAGCTATGCCGGAGCAGTCGATCCCGAGCTTTCGTTTACTATGCCAATTGGTAAAGCTCCTGAGTTTAATGACTTTGCAGAGGAAGCAAAGGCACAGATTGAAGAGATGCATCATAACCTCTCTCCCAACGACCTGAACCGTCATCGTGGTTTGGCCAAGCAGCCTAAAGTTGCGTTACTCGGGTTTGAGCCTGGTTCAGGCAGAGAAGAAGCTTATTTAAATCAGCTCCCTGAAGGAACAAGTGTATTGCTCTCAATCGATGGGAAAGCCCGGGAAGGGTACAACACTTGCCTGCTCCAAGAGGGCGGATTTACCGATGTATTTATTGCGGGATCTGGAGAGGATGCAGTAGCCGCTTACCGTGCAATTGAAACCCAGCTTGCCCGTTCGGCTGCGGTTAATTTTGTCGATGGGGAGGCAAATGTACCCATTCGTTCGAGGAATGCCCACTATGTGACTCGCCATCAGATTTGTGGGAAAAATGTGCCCTGGTATATGACCAACACTTCTGAGCCCCATGCAGATGACATGCTGGTGCAGGCGGCGAATCCGGTTTCCTTTGATTGGATGGTTAAAGGAGTATGCGGCTTGAAAAATGTTCCTGCAATGATGGATGAGGTGGAAGCGGCTCAGCCTTTCGGTTCCTTCTTTGCCTTTGCCGAACTGGAAGATCTTCCCTGGGTGGAAACCACCGCCTCTGCCTTTCGTAAAGCTGCGGAAAAAACCGATGGATCTGCTAAACAAGCTCTTCTTGCTGGTGCGGATGCTCTGGCATCAAACAAAGATGTCTGGGGAAGAAATGTGGAAGAAGCTCTTTATGAGGGGTATGGTCTTACCCATCCGCTCAACCTCGCTTAAACAATTTAAATCTTAAAAATACAAATATTATGAGTTGGACAAATTTAGAAGGTAAAGTGGTAGTTGTGACCGGTGGTGCTGCCGGAATTGGCCTGGCGGTTGCCCAAGGTTTTGTGGAAGTGGGTGCCAAGGTAATGATCGCAGATTTTGCCGAGGAGACCGGACAGAAAGCAGCCGAAGAAGTTTCTCAAAAAGGGTCAGGTGAGGCCGATTTTGCCCGTTGTGATGTATCCAAAAAGGCCGATGTTGATGCAGTTATTGCCAAGACTGTTGAGAAATGGGGTACCGTGGATGCTCTGGTCAATAATGCAGGTATTAACATACCCCGTCTTCTTGTTGACCCAGCTGGTAAAGAGGAATTGACCGAAGATGTATGGGACAAGGTTTTTGCGGTGAATGTAAAGGGACAATTTTTATTTGCCCAAGCGGTTGCACGGGTGTTTTCCCAGCAATCCAAGCCCGGTGTCCTTATCAATATGTCTTCCGAATCCGGACAGGAAGGAAGCGAAGGCCAAAGTGTTTACGCCGCCACCAAGGCAGCCAACCATAACCTCACCCGTTCCTGGGCGAAAGAATTGGGTAAGTTAAATATTCGAGTGGTAGGGGTAGCCCCCGGTATTATGGAAACCACGGGCATGCGCAGCCTTGCTTATGAGGAGTCTCTTGCTTACACCCGTGGAATTTCCGTCGATGAGTTGCGCAGCAAATATGGCAGTGTCTCATCTATTCCCCTTGGTCGTAGCGGTAAACTTTCGGAGGTGGCAGACTTAGTTGTTTACTTGGCATCTGACCGTGCTTCTTATCTCCACGGCACCACTGTCAATTTATCCGGGGGTAAATCCCGGGGATAGTTTTAGACTTTTTACTTCCAGGTAGTGACTCCTTTTACGAGAAGTAAATTGGAGTAGATTCGCACATCACCTGTCATAACCACCGCAAAGGCTTTGGCTGCCCGTTTGTAAAATTCAAACTTGTCCAGTTTTTCAATCGCAGGAGTTTTCGGGTAGTGCTCCTGAATAATATCGGTGTATCCATCATATACTTGGTGGTATTCCTTTAAAATGCCGTCTGAATTCCGGTCTTCAGGGACTGGCTCCATCATAACAACCGGATGTTTCACCGCATGATCCAGTACAAACAGGGGAAGAATCGCCTGGATCAATTCATTGATGCCCAGTCCATCTGCCCGAATAATACTTGGGTTGTGACTCTCACCGGGAAAATGGGCATCACCGAATACAATCTCATCATGGTGGCCCATGCGGTGAAGGGTTTCTAAAAGTTGAGGACTTATGAGCGGGGAAATTCCTTTAAGCATAACCCGGACTATTTCATTTTGAGACCGATTGAGTCAAAGGAATAACCGCAAATCCATACCAAAAAAAACACCGTGATTACACGGTGTTTTAGAAAGATTTTGCGACAGTTAAGTCTGCATTCCTTCCCTTTACGGGTAGTGATTAATTATTTTGACGAAGGCGCAGTACATATTCGGGTTATCTTTATTGTTTTACCCTAGCTCCACTTTTTAAATTTGTCCAAAAATTTTTAATATTTTTTTTCATTGGTTGCGTAAGGCCTGAAAATGGGAGTTTGCGGCTCTTGAAAGACCTTCTAAGTTATAGCCTCCCTCAAGAATAGACACCATTTTCCCATTGCAGAATTCGTTGGCCAGATCACAGATGATTTGGGTGAGATCGGCAAAGTCTTTGTCTTCCAAAGCGAATTGTCCAAGAGGGTCCTCCTTTCTTGAATCAAACCCAGCGGAGATCAAAATTAATTCCGGTCGGTAGAGATTCATTTTCTTTTTAAGTTCTTCCCCAAAACATGAATCCACAATTTCTTTGCGGGCACTCCCTGAGGGCAGGGGAAAGTTAAGGGTAGTGCCGAGGCCTTTCCCTTTTCCTGTTTGATCTTTGGTGCCTGTCCCCGGATACCATGGGTGTTGATGAACACTCATAAAGAAAACAGACTCATCTTCATAAAAAGTATCCTGGGTGCCATTTCCATGATGGACATCCCAGTCCACAATCAGAACCTTCCCCACCTTATAATTTTTTTGCGCGTACCGGGCAGCGATTGCGATGTGATTAAAGAGGCAAAAACCCATACCTCTGGTGGGGGTGGCATGATGACCAGGCGGCCGGCTTATACAAAATACACGCTGTAATTTACCGGAAAAAAGTTCATCGATCGCAAGGATAGCTCCACCGGTTGCCCTGCGGGCAACCGACCATGAATCTTTAGATACGTGGGTGTCTCCTGTGGACAGGGTTGTTTTCCCAGATTCAATATCTTTTCGGGAATGTGTCAGGTAGTCTGGGTCATGGACAAGTTCCAGGTTTTTCTCATGGCAGGGCTTAGGAGTGAGTAACGGGATTGACTGCAAAAGCCCAGCCTGGCTTAACCCATTGTACACCCTAGTGGCACGGACCGGTTGTTCGGGATGACCAGTCCCTGTGATGTGGTTTTCGAAGTACTTATCATACACCACACCGACTGGGGTATCCATCGCCTGATCAATTATACCAAAGCTTTTTTCTTCTTCTCTTCCGTGACCAACTGGTGGAAAGAAGCGAAAAGGTGGGTGGCATCATTGGGTCCGGGTGCTGCCTCCGGATGATATTGCACCGAAAAAACAGGTAGGTCCTTTAATCGCATACCTGAAACAGTTTGATCATTTAGGTTATATTCCGTGACAATTGCCCCCATTTTTTCCAATGCATCTTTATCCGATGCAAATCCATGGTTTTGGGAGGTAATGGCGACCCGTTCCGTTTCCACATTCTTTACGGGTTGATTCCCTCCCCGGTGACCAAACTTTAATTTATAAGTATCGGCTCCAATGGCATGAGTAAGCACCTGATGTCCCAGGCAGATGCCAAAGATCGGGAAATCGGGTAAAAGAGATTGAACCGTTTTGTGAGTGTGGGTAAGGGCAGATGGATCACCGGGTCCATTGGATAGAAAGATTGCATCGGGTTGGTGAGACCTGGCTTCCTCTGCAGTGGCATCAGCGGGCAAGACGACCACATCAAAGCCGTGCCGTTTCAAATTTTTGAAAATGGCTCGTTTCGCTCCAAGGTCAAAAGCCACTAGTTTGTGAATTTCCTGAGGTTTATAATCATCCTTGCTAAGATCGGTTCCCTCAACCGTAAAAGTTTTGCTATCTTCCCCGGTTGGATCCCAGGTGAATGATTTTGCACAGGTTACCTCTTTGACGAAGTCTTTCCCAACAATACCATCCCAGGATCGCGCTTTTTCGAGAGCTTCCTCGTCCGTGATTCCCTCAGTGGAAAGACAGGCCTTAAGGGCACCATGCACCCGGATTCTTTTGGTGATGGCTCGTGTGTCCACTCCTTGGATCCCCGGAATGGAATGCTTTGACAGATAGTCACCAAGTGATTGGGTTGCCCGCCAATTGCTTACATTAGGGCTAAGTTCACGCACCACAAAGCCGGAAACTTTGGGTCCATCCGATTCCTCATCTTCTTCATTAATGCCGTAATTTCCAATTTGAGGAGCCGTCATGGTAACGATTTGGCCAAAGTAGGAGGGATCAGTGAGAGTCTCCTGATACCCGGTCATGCCGGTATTGAAAACCGCTTCCCCCATAATGGTGGCTTTGGCCCCAAAAGAAAAACCACGAAAAATACTTCCGTCTTCCAAGGCTAACACTGCGTCCCGAACTCTGATTGGATTACTCATAAAATTGCATCTGTTCTATGAGCTAAACCTTGCTCGGAAAATTGGCAAACTTGATTTGAGATATTCAGTGTTAATTCGTTATTTTTTGAAAAAAGGGGGGAATGTTTGACTAATTTTCAATGCATCATTACCGAGGTAGGCTTATGGATAAAACAATCGCAGGCTATGATCGCAATAAGACCAAAAACGTCGCTTTGATAAAGTGGTTGGACAAAATGGTGGAAATGTGTGCGCCGAAAGATGTCCACTGGTGTGATGGTTCAGAGGAAGAATGGAGTATGCTTTGCCGACGGATGATAGACCAAGGTTCCATGATCGCATTAAACCAAGAGAAAAGGCCCAACAGTTACCTTGTTCGATCGGATCCCCGGGATGTCGCCAGGGTGGAAAGTAGAACTTTTATCTGCAGCTACGGTAAAGATGATGCAGGCCCTACCAACAACTGGGAAGAGCCCCGTAAAATGAGGGCTCGGTTGAAAAGACTCTTCCGTGGATGTATGGAGGGCAGAACCCTCTACATTATTCCTTTTTGTATGGGTCCTTTGGGTTCAAAGATCTCCCAGTTTGGAGTTCAGGTTACGGATTCACCCTATGCTGTTTTAAATATGCGGATTATGACCCGGATGGGGCAGCAGGTGCTTGACCAATTGGGGGAGCGTGATTTTTTTGTTCCTTGCCTTCACTCGGTTGGTTTTCCCTTGAAGGAAGGAATGGAAGATGTGCCCTGGCCATGTGACCCTGACAACACTTACATTGTCCATTTTCCTGAGCAAAGAACCATTGTTTCTTACGGCAGTGGCTATGGAGGCAATGCCTTACTGGGAAAAAAGTGTTTAGCGCTACGAATTGCTTCGTGTATGGCTCGTGATAACGAATGGATGGCTGAGCATATGCTGATTCTTGGTGTGGAGAACCCAGAGGGTGAAAAGACCTATGTAGCCGGTGCTTTCCCAAGTGCTTGTGGGAAAACCAATATGGCGATGCTTATCCCGCCAGAATCCATGAAGGACTGGAAGGTTTCTACGGTGGGTGATGATATTGCCTGGCTAAAACCGGATGATAAGGGAATGCTTCGAGCGATTAATCCAGAAGCCGGATTTTTTGGAGTGGCTCCAGGTACATCTTGGGACACAAACCCCAATGCCATGGAATCCATGAAGGAAAATAGCCTGTTTACCAATGTTGCCCTAACTGAAGATGGCGATGTATGGTGGGAGGGGTTAACCAAGGAGCCCCCTGCAAAATTAATCGATTGGCGAGGAGAGGCATGGACACCTGATAGCAAGAGTCCTGCCGCTCATCCCAACGCACGCTTCACTTCGCCCGCTGCCCAATGCCCGACAATCGATCCAGAGTGGGAAAACCCAGCAGGTGTGCCTATTTCAGCTTTTATATTTGGAGGGAGAAGAATGTCTGATATTCCTCTTGTTTATCAATCTTTTAACTGGAACCACGGCGTCTATTTGGGAGCCACCCTTTCTTCTGAAACCACCGCTGCAGCGGAAGGGGCACTGGGGAATTTACGGAGAGACCCAATGGCGATGATACCATTTTGTGGGTATAATATGGGAGATTATTTTCGCCATTGGATGAAAATGGGGAAAGCCCTGAAGGAAAAACCAAGAATTTTTCATGTGAACTGGTTTCGCAAAGATAAGGATGGCCATTTCTTATGGCCCGGGTTCCAGGATAATATGAGGGTGCTGCGTTGGATCGTTGAACGGTCAACAGGGAAGGGAAGGGCTCATGAAGGCCCCCTTGGGTGGTATCCAGAAAAGGAAGATCTTGATTGGTCAGGTCTTGAGTTTACTACGAGCCAATGGGATGAATTAATGTCTATTGATGCTGAGAATTTACGGATGCAGACCTTGCGGCACGAAGAGTTGTTTCTACAACTTTCCGAATTTTTACCCAAGGAGATGCTTTTCGAAAGGGAACTGCTGGTCTCCCGTTTGTAGGAAAAAATAGGCCGGAATTTAAGCCGCCTGCTTATTAGACCATCGGTAAAAGATGGAGGAAAGCACGCTGACTGATACAATCATGTTGGCTAGCTTCATAAGAACCCCGCCTGTCTTTTGGTCCTCTAGGGGGCTAATATTCATGATTCTTTCCGCGTAAAAGTAGGTATCATACAAAACATCTTTGGAAAAGGTAAGGATTGCAAAGATAGGGGTTTGCCCCAGCATCAAAGCAAGCACATAAAGCATTTGGGGGCCAAAGGATAATGCGGGTATATATTTTGATTTACTACAAAGAGGCCACCACATGAGAACGGAAGTAAAGAACATCGACAGGTGTTCAGCCATGTGAAGGGTTTTATCCCGAATGGCTGCCTCGTAAAAAACCCCAATGTGCCAGAAGGAGAAAACCATAGTGAAGAGTAAGCCTGCAATAATCGGGTGTACTAGAAACTTTAAAAATTTCTGGGTTATTGGGTTCCGTTCCAGAAATTCGTCGAGATTCTTGTGGGGTATGCCCAGGAGCATAAAGAGTGGGCTCACATACATGAGAATATTGTGCTGAATCATGTGTGCAAAAAATAAGTAATTTTCCCCAAGTGGATCCAGGGGAGAGCCTACCGCTAAATAGAAGCTCAGTATGCCGGCTCCAAACCAGTAGGCATGGCTCTTCTTGAAAGATGCGGATGGGTTTTTGGCAGATTGGACCGGGCCAACTAAAACAAAGTAAGCCCAAAACACAAACAGGATACCACCGATGAGGGCAGGCTCTGTATGCCAATGGCTAAGGGTTATGGGTGAGTTGGACATTACAAAAGTCCACTCATTCTATTTAGAAAAAAGAAAACAAAAAGGCAGCTTATCAATTTTCAGTCCAAAAAGCTTCCGAGCGAACTTTAATTCGAAAATCATCGGTGGTAGCAGACTGGGCTAGAAGGGAAATTTGGGTACCTTCGACAAGTTCTTCTTCTTCAGGGAAAAACTGAAGAAAGAAAGGGTTCTCAGGTTTTTCAGAGTGAATTTCCACCGTATCAGCCTGGGTGATTTTCCAGGAGAATTGATGAGGGATACCTTTGACCTTAGTCCAAAGTCTTTTGTTTTGGCCAAATTTTTTACTGGATGTGTGCTCTTGGCTGGCTTGAAAATAGGAATCTCCAATTTTAACAAAATCTCCCTTGGCGTACTGTTTATCGGATTTCCATTCATCTGTGAGGGCGGTGACCTCGAATTGATCAATCACAGGATGGGTGTCTCCCATGTAAATAACTGCAAAAAATGTAAAGACTGCAATGACCAAGCCCATCAGAAACAGGATGGTGTTTAGTATTTTTTCCCACTTCAGGTGCATAAACCACCATATAACCCCTATGAACTTAAGCACAGAAGTAGTGAAAAGGATGCCTATAATGTAGCTGCCGTCAAAAGTTTGAACATAAATGATAACGATTTCAATACCTGTGATGGCAACAAGAAACATGGAAAGGTTGAAGAAGGTAAAAAAACGTTTACTTTCCTCAGCGATAGGGTCTTCAGAGTGTCCGCTCATAATGATCTAAAAAAGATTGGTTATTGGTTAGGAATCAATCCCTAAAAAGCATATTCCATTAAATACACAACCGGGAAAATGATGATCCAAACAATGTCAACGAAGTGCCAATAAAGTCCACAACATTCAACATCCAGGGCGTCCGCTACACTCATTTTTCCGGTAAATGAATAAACGAGCCAGCCAAGTAACCAAAAGACTCCGATCGCGACATGAGTCCCATGGGTGCCAGTTAGTACATAAAAGGTGGAACCAAATACATGAGGTTCACCTCGATAGGAGGATAAGGTAAGCTCATTGCCTGGCATGTGTACGAAGTGGGTGAACTCATAAACCTGGCAGGCCAGGAAAATGGCACCAAATACAATAGTCCCCAAAAGCATCCACCTTGTACTGGTAAGATTTCCCTTGTGGATGGCTGATACTGCAAGCGCCATAAACAAGGAACTGGCAAGGAGGATGAAAGTACTGAAGGAGGTAAGTTCGATGTCGAAAATATCCCGGATGTCCAGGTAATTACTTCCCACCGTCGCTGATATTTTTCGGTAGATGAGGTGGGTGGATATTAAGGTCCCAAAAAACATACAGTCGGAACCTAAAAAAGCCCACATTAAGACTTTTTTATTGGGTATACCGGTGCTTGTTTCTGGCTCGTGGTGTTCGAGGCTGTGGGCTGCTGCTTCACTCATTGGTTAAGGCTTCTAAGGTTAGTAGTAAAATTATTCTTCTGACTCTTTGGGAAATAAATGATAACCACCGGGGCCTTCTAGTGCCCACATGATGATACCAAGGATGAAAACGGCACCTCCAGCAATTGCGATTTCGTAGGGGGTACCGATAAAGCTTTCTGTAAATTCAATGGTTTGCCTGAAAAGTAAACCGAGGACCATAACGAACAGGCCGACAGCGGTGACCAAAGGGCACCAGGAATGATCTGGCATGTGAACACCATGATCACCAAGAGGTTCTTTTTGAGAGTGCTTTTCCTTGGGGCCATAATTATTTTCCCAAGCCTGATCACGGGCATTGATGATGGGAGTACGGGCGAAGTTGTACTCCTTGACAGGAGAGGATAATGTCCATTCTAAGGTTCTGGCATCCCACGGGTTTTTACCTGCCTTTTTAAGTTTCTTGTCAAAGAATGAATTTACAAACTGGTAAATTCCAATCGCAATACCAACTCCCAAAACAAAAGCACCGATTGTGGCGATTTGATTCCAGGTTTCGAAACCGTGTCCCTCATTGTAACTGTGGGTCCGGCGGGGCTGGCCAATCATGCCAAGGTAATGCATGGGAAAGAAGGTAACATTGAAACCAATGAACATAAGGGTGAAAACAAGTTTACCCAGTTTTTCATTCATGAGGCGACCGCTCATTTTGGGTAACCAAAAATAGAAGCCAGCGTAGAGGCCAAACAAAGCTCCTCCGATAAGTACATAATGGAAGTGAGCCACCACAAAGTAGGAATCTTGGTGCTGGGCATCAATCGGAACCGAAGAGTGCATAATCCCGGTGAATCCCCCAATCATAAACATGGTAATGAAACCAAGCGCAAAGAGCATGGGGGTGTCAAAGCGGATGCGCCCCCCCCACATAGTGCCTATCCAGTTAAAGATCTTAACGCCGGTGGGGATGGCGATGAGCATAGTCAGGATGGAGAAAGCAGAAGTTGCCACCACACCCATTCCGGTGGTGAACATGTGGTGACTCCACACAGCGAAGCCCATAAATCCAATGATGGCTCCGGAGAAAATGATCAAACCATATCCAAATAATGGCTTTCTTGAGAAAACCGGGATGATTTCAGAAACGATCCCCATTGCGGGGAGAATCAAAATATAAACTTCGGGGTGGCCAAATATCCAAAAAAGATGCTGCCAAAGGTGAGGTTTACCACCTTCCAGGAAGTCGAAAAAATTAGTTCCATAAGTACGGTCAAACATTAATTCAGCCAAAGCAATCGTGATAGCAGGGAAAGCAAGGATGATGAGAAAACTTACAATTAAAGTCATCCAGGTAAACACAGGGAGGCGCATCATCGTCATCCCTGGGGCCCTCATGTTGATAATCGTGGTGATGAAATTGAAGGAAGCCAATAAGGACGCAATGCCAAGAATCTGAAGTGAGAAAACCCAAAAATCAGGCCCCATGTCTCCGATTACTTCTGCAAATCGGTTATCGGTAAGGGGGGCATACCCAAACCATCCAATGGCGGGAGAACCACCGGTGAAGAACCAACTGAGATTAAGGGTAATTCCTCCGGCAATGAAACACCACAAGCTCAGGGTGTTCATACGAGGGAATGCAACATCACGAGCACCGATTTGGAGGGGCATGATGAAATTGAAAAAGGCTGCACTCAAAGGCATGATCACAAGAAACACCATGGTGGTTCCGTGCATAGTAAACATTTGGTTGTATTCCCGGTTTGTTAAAACCTCCATGTTGTGGCTCCAGAGTTGAGACCGGATAAGCAGGGCTTCCACCCCACCGAGAAGAAGAAAAAAGAGTGCGGTCAAACCATACAGCAGTCCAATTTTTTTATGGTCAATGGTGGTAAGCCAATCAACGAGACCGGAAGCATGCTGCCCTGGACGGGGAAATATTTTGGATTCGACCTTGGTCTTGGTGTCTGGTGAAGCGTAGTCTATAGATTCAGTAGCCATGTTCTTTGTGGTTGTGCAGTTTTAAATTTGTCCGAGAAGATAAGCAATCAGTTGGTTCACTTTTTCATCATCATCCTCAAGTTGGCGGAGAGGGTGGGTGTCATCCACGCCCTCACCGTTCCACATGAGGTTTCCAAATTTCACATCATTTGAGTTTTTAAGCCAAGTTGCCAGGTTTTCTTCATCATTTCTCATCCACCCGGCCGCGAGAGATGTCCTCAGGCCATAGAGGGTGAGGTTTGGACCTTTGGCTCCGATTCCTGTTCTGTTCACTGCGTGGCACTGAACGCATTGCAGGGATGAGAAAAGCTGTTTTCCGATCTCATAATCATCGGAGTGAGCCTTGACCCAAGATTTTCCACTGATGTTGGGAGCCTCGCCTTTCGCTATCTTTTTAACAGAACGGTATTCGCGGCGGGCTTGTTCTCCGATGGATTTGTCCGTAAAAGTTACGATCGATCCCTTGGTGTATTCCTGTTCAGGGTTGTAAGCGGTGGGTTGGAGGTTGGGGTTTTGAGAATCCTGAAATCGTCTCACCCAGGAGTCAAAGTCTTCATCCGTCTGGGCAAGGGCACGAAAAGACATGTAGGCATGAGAGTTACCACAATATTCAGCACATTGGCCGTAAAATAAGCCTCCTACTGGTTCAAATTCGTCTGTAAACTTTTGCTTGGCAAACACAGTCTGCCTCATTTTGCCGTCAAACACAGATGGCATTGCTTCGGTGGTGGGTTTCCCGGAAAGGATTTTGTCCTGGTCTGCAATGAACCACATGAAGTTCTCCTGCCCTGGCATTAGGTCCATTTTACCAGCGAGTTTGGGAACCCAAAAACTGTGGATAACATCTTCAGTGCGGAGGTTGATGCGCACAGCTTTGCTTGCAGGAAAAACAAGCTCGTTGGCGGTGACAATCCCGTACTGGGGATATTCAAAAACCCAAAAAAATCTTTTACCCGTTACGTTTACGGTAATGGCTCCTTCGATTTGACTTCGGTCAAGTTTCAGTTTTTTAAGAGTTTGCTCATCATTAGCGTCAGGAACCCGGTTCATTAAAACAACACCCTGAAGGGTCGGGATCGCTAGGATAACGAGAATAACCGCTGAAGCTAAGATCAGAGAAACCTCGATCTTGCTGTTACCATGGGATTGGGGTGGGATCTCCATGGCCTCTTCTTTATTTTTAGCCCGGTATTTCCAAAGGACAAAGAGAAGACATCCACCAACCGCACAGAACAAAAAGATTGTAATCCATACCGAGAGCATGAAGACATCATACTGATTTTGGGAGACAAGACCTTTCGGGTCGAGGGCCGATTGCTTGTGATCGATCCGTGAGCAACCAAATAACAAGGCATACAAAACAGGGAGAAGGCTGAAACGGGATAAAATAATGAGGATTTTTCTCATGAGGTGATAGGATTATTAAAGTTAAAGGTAACGATCAATTACAAGGGCTGAAAACAATAATGGAAGATAGATGATGGTGACTAAGAAAAGCTTTTTAGCATGCAGGTCACGATTAGAAGAAAGAAAGAAGCGAAAGGCGGGAAGAAAAAGATAAATAGACAAAGCGATTGAAGAAAAAAAGTAAAAGCTACCCGGGGTTGCCTGGTTGATTTCAATAAAATAGGGAGCAAATACAAAAAGAGTAAGGACGAAGGTGTAGAGTAGGCTTTTAAAAGACAAAGCTCTTCCGTCTGCGTCGCCCATTTTGTGAAGCTGAAACCCGCCTTTGCTGTAATCCGAACGGTGATTCCATGCGATGGCCATAAAGTGGGGTAGTTGCCACGCAAAGAGAATACCAAAGAGAATCCATCCGTAGGCAGTAGGGGCTTCTGCAGCAGCAACCCAGCCTACGAGTGGGGGGAGTGCCCCGGAAACGGCACCGATTTCAATAGCCCAAGAAGTTTTCTTTTTGAGAGGTGTGTAGAGGAGCAAGTAAATCACAATCGTGGCCAAGGTTAAAAGGGAAGCCCAGGCATTGGTGCCAGCCCAAAGTACTGTGACTCCAAGAGCACAAAGGATAAGCCCAAAAGCAAAAGCCGCTCCTGGGGAGACTAACTTGGCAGGAATAGGGCGATCCTTGGTTCGGGACATAAGGGCATCCTCTCTACGCTCCATCCATTGGTTGAGAACCGCTGAGCCTGCGGCTGAGAGGGCAGTGCCGATTGTGAGACTAATGAAAATAGAGAAATCGCTTCGAAAAGGATCGTATACAAGATATCCTAAGGAAGCAGTGAATACAGAAAGAAGACTAAGCCTGGGCTTTGTAAGTTCATACAGACCGATAATAGATAGGGATTTGCCCGCACTAAAGGCGGAGCTTGGTTTAGCTGCAATGTCTTTTCCGATGTTCACAGGGTGGTATTCCTTATTAAAATGTATTTTCTGGGCGAGGCAAGCAAGGTGAATTAAAACTAATAAGATGTTGAAAGCTCAGCTTATAAGTAAAGGAAGACACTTTAAAGCATTTTAGTTCTTTTCAATGATTAATTTCTTACTTTTGGACGAAACAACTCTTTCTAATTGCCTGATATCAATACATGGATAGAACGGGGATTCGTGAACATAAAAACAAGTTTTATTCTATTCATCATAACCTGCTTATTATTTCTATCTTGCAGCGACAAAAGCGGCTTTGGTGGAAAAGGTGTCCTTCCCGAAGGAGAAGTCCGCGGTGAATTTTTAAGTTCGGATGAAAATAAAAGCACGGTACGAATTAAACCTCTGCTCATGGGTGCTGACCTCACTGAGAAATTTTCAGATTCGTTGAACAAGGAATTAGAATTAGTAGTGCAACCGGGGGATCTTGCTCTCTTGAAAAAAATCAAAATTTTTAGGGGTAGGCTTCAGGAAACATTTTCAGGATCCCTTGGTAAAAGTCACCTATTGCACTACATCTGGCCTGATAATCGAACAGACCGGATCAGGCTCAACAATGTAAACCGCCTGCTGCGAAGGGATACCCTAAGCATGGGGCAAGATGTGATTCGTACGGTAGGAGACCAGGTTCCTCCTTTTGCTCTATACGACCAGGATGGGCAAATTATAACCTCTGAATATTTTGACGGTTCTGTCACCGTTTTAAATTTCATTTTCACCAGATGTTCAGTGGCTGATATGTGTCCGGCATCGACACGGAAAATGAAGGAACTACAGGAATTGTCATCCCAAAACCAAGTTCCCTATGTCCAGTTTTTGTCGGTATCCTTAGATCCAGAATTTGATTCACCCGGAGTCTTAAAGACCTATGCGCGTGGTTATGGTATAAACGAGCAAAACTTTAAATTCGGCACAGCACGCAAGACTGTGATTGATGATATTACCAGGCAACTGGGAATTTCTCGCAAAAAAGATGACGGAGAACCTTTGGATCATACCATGAGAACCATGATCGTTAATTCTAAAAGACAAATTGTTTATCAAATTCCGGGTAAAAGTTGGAGTGTGGATGACTTTTTAACCCGCCTTCAGCCCAACAAAGGATAATCGCCATGAGCAACCGTCCCCTTAACACACCTCTCAAAAGAGCCTTGCTACTCGCTGTCCCCTTTGTCGCCTCCTACTTTATCGTCAGGGCCTTGCCGGTGAAACCTTGTGATTTTTTGCACGAAGAATCTTACAACCTGGAAGGAGAGTTGGATTATTGCGGACCGGGGGATGCTGAATTTATTGATTTAACTGTGCGTAAGTGGCCAATGAACATGGTGTTTAAGCCGATTGATAAGCCAGTGAAAGGAAAACCCTGCCGTTTTGAGATTCATATTAAGCAATTTGACGGTTCTCCTTTGGGTCCTGACGACATTGCCTTAAGTCACACGGAAAAAATTCATCTCATGGCTATAAATCAGAGCCTGGGAGACTATCAGCATCTCCATCCTGAGGCAGATGAATTGTTTGATGGCACCTGGAGGTTTACCATGACCCCGGAGAGAGTTGGTGAATATAAGGTTTTTCTTGATTTTATTCCTTTACGAAGCCCACGGCGTGTATTGTTGGCTGCCTCTTTTCAAGTGGACGGGGGGCAGAATGAGGCTCCCAATCTAAGCGAACAATTGGAGTCCAAAATCGGCTCTCATACTTTTTCGATCAAAGCCGTGGAAGATAAAAGAGCAGGGGAGGAAATAAGTTTGGAGCTACAGGCCGTGGATCAATCCGGTACTCTTGTGCAGCTTACGCCGGTGATGGGTGCTTTTGCTCACTTGGTCGCTTTTGACCCCGAACTTAAGGGATTTGCTCATTTGCATCCCACGGAAGATACTCTTCCTCAAACAATCAATGATATTTATTCAGGACCTTTGACTTTCAGCTTTGTCCCACCCGAGAAGGGTGTTTACAGGTTGTGGGCACAACTTAGGATTAAAGACGAAAAGGATGAAACTTTTATCCCTTTCGACATCGTGGTTGATTCCTGAGAAGAGATTTAATTTATGAGCGAAATTGCAAATTACAGAAAAAGGGAGGCAAATCTTGCCTTGTCCAAAAAGTTGACCATTTTGGTCTGGGTTTTAACCGTGGCAGTGCTTGGGCTCGTTGCTCTCATGCGCTCGGTAAAGATTCCGATTCCAGACGGTGTTGATTTGAGTGCATTGCCCGCCCTGCATGCTTTTTTAAACACATTAGCCGCACTGTTTCTTGTGGGTGCCATTTGGGCGATCAAAAAAGGGAAGGTGAATTTGCACCGGCAAATGATACACTTTGCGGTGGTATGCTCCTTCGTTTTTCTACTTTCTTATGTAACTTACCACTTCACCACACCCGCTACCATCTACGGGGACAGTGACGGTAACGGCATCCTTAGTGAATCTGAGAAGGTAGTTGCGGGGAGTTTCCGCCTTTTTTACCTTTTCATTTTGCTGACACATATTGTACTGGCGGCGGTGAGTTTTCCCTTTATTCTTTTGGCTCTTACTTACGCGATCACCAACCAATTCGATAAGCATAAAAAGGTAACAAGGTGGGTTTTCCCCGTCTGGCTCTATGTTGCCATAACAGGACCCTTGGTATATTTACTTCTCCGACCTTATTACTGATTTTTCCGACTCCATCTCCGTAAGATGAAGTCTTCATTTTTATCAAGGGTTTCCACCGCCTCAAAGTCGGTTTTGTATTCAGGGAAAAAGGCATCACCACCTTGGATGGTTTGCAGAACTTCAGTAACATAAATTTCAGCACATCTTGCGAGGTATTGGGAGTAAACTTCCCCTCCACCAATTATAAATAGCTGTTCGCCTGGTTGTAATTTTTCAGCTATTTCATCACTTGCCCGTAAAACCTCCATGCCTTTTTGGGGTTCTGCAGTCCTGCTTAGAACCCAGTTTTTCCTTCCGGGCAGGGGGAAAGGGAGCGACTCCCAGGTTTTTCTGCCCATGAGGACTGTGTGCCCCATGGTTATCTTTTTGAACCATTTAAGATCGCCGGGAAGTCTCCAGGGTAAGTCACCATTCTTTCCAATCACTCCATTTCGGGAAACGGCTACGATGGCTTTGTAGGGAAAAAGTGAATTCATACAGCGATGGGTGCCTTGATGCTTGGATGGGGGTTGTAGTCGATTAATTCAAAGTCTTCAAATTTGAAGTCAGTAATGGAAGACTGATTTCCGTGGATCTTCATGACCGGTTCTGACCGCGGTTCTCTGGACAATTGGAGCCTGGCTTGCTCGATATGGTTGGAGTACAGGTGCAAATCCCCAAATGTATGAACAAATTCAAACGGTTGTAGGTTACAAATTTTAGCAATCATCATTGTCAGAATGGCATAGGAGGCGATATTAAAGGGAACCCCTAAAAATAGATCCGCACTTCTTTGGTAGAGTTGGCAACTCAGTTTCCCGTTTGCCACATAAAACTGGAACAAGGCATGGCAGGGAGGGAGAGCCATCTGTTCTATTTCACCTGGGTTCCAGGCACAGACAAGGTGCCGGCGGCCATCCGGGTTGTTTTTAATCGAATCAATAACCTGATTAATTTGGTCGACATGACCACCATCTGGTTTTTGCCATGATCTCCATTGGGCTCCGTATACCCGGCCGAGATTGCCTTCCTTGTCCGCCCATTCATCCCAAATACTAACTCCATTGTCTTGTAGGTATTGAACATTGGTATCCCCGTTAAGAAACCAGAGGAGCTCATAAATGATCGAGCGTACATGTAGTTTTTTGGTGGTGAGTAAGGGAAAGCTTTTGTCCAGTCGGAACCTGGCCTGGTGACCAAAAATCGATCGAGTACCTGTTCCCGTTCGGTCATCGCGTATAACGCCATTTTCTAATACTTGTTCGAGAAGAGAAAGGTAGGTTTTCATGATGTATGCTTCATTCGCTTGCCAGTTGAGGTAAAAATCATATTTTTTTATTTATGCAGATCAGCAGATTGTCGAGGTTATCCTTTCACCTGTTAGCTGTGAGCTTATTTTTTACTGCTTTTGTAACTGCCCAACAGAAAGCCAATAACTTCAAGAAAAGGCATACATTTATTGACGGAAAGCTAAGCAAGTTATCCGGAAGAGCTTTTTCTTCACCAAGACTTTCTGAAGCTTACTCACGGCGCATAAAGATTGAAGAATGGCCCAGTAAATTTTCTCCTTTTGGTGGCAAAAGGTTCACCACAAAGGACATTCAGGGATTAATCAAAAAAAGAGTGCCCTACTCAAAAGTCGAAAATAAACCTGTTCACATAAGTGGCAAAGTTCGAGGGCCAGAAGATCTGGCCAAAGGTTTGCAGCACGAAAACCGTTACACTTCTACATCCACGGTAGAGTTTAGGGATGCTTATTATGCTAAGCTTAATCAGCGTATGGATGAATGGATGGAGAAAGTAAACAATCTTTCTCTCCGAGATGTTAACCGTTTCCAATTACGAAAAGGTGTTTCGGATGAGCCTGGGTTTCCGGTTCAGCGTGCTGGTTCGGAGTCCGCACCCCTGAGAGTCGGTGCCACTCAGGTTCCTGAGAGTAGTGGCCTTCCGGCCTTGCCTTCATCTTACAGGGTTGGGCCCCGGAAAGTAATGACGAAATCAACTTCGGTGAATATTCCTGTAAGTAAGCCCGACGGGAAGGCTCCAGAAGTAAAGTCTCGCCCGCGAGTAGGTTCCCAACCAAGGGCTTCATTACCGGTTCCAAAATTAGGACCTAAAAAAATTCGGGTACAAGTAAGGCAAGTTGAATGATTCACGCTTGCCAGAATCCCGTAGGTTATTATCGTTGGTCGTTTTACTATTTTAATCGGACGGCTAGCTCAGTTGGTTAGAGCGACTGGTTTACACCCAGTAGGTCACAGGTTCGAATCCTGTGCCGTCCACCATTTATTTACCCTCTCGAATTAAAAAATGCGTCACGTAATATCCGTCCTTGTCGAAAACAAGTTTGGTGTTTTAGCCAGGATTGCCGGACTCTTCAGCGGGCGTGGTTTCAATATCGACACTCTTAATGTTGGGCCTACTCATGAGGATGGAAGGTCCAGGATTACGGTCACTTTGAATGGTGACGAGAAAGCCTTGGACCAGTGCATCAAGCAATTGGACAAATTAATTGATGTCATCAAAGTTGAAAACTTTGTGGGTGACGAAGGGGTTGGGCGTGAATTGGTTCTCGTGAAGGTTCAAGCTGATTCTAAAACCCGTTCTGAAATTACTCAAATTTGTGATGTCTTTAGAGGGAAGATTATTGATGTCGCTCCTCAAAGCCTCATCATTGAAGCAACTGGCAATGAAAATAAGATTAAGGCCTTCTTGCAACTTCTTGAATCTTTCGGCGTTCAGGAACTAGCCCGTACCGGTACAGTTTCTCTGCGTCGAGGTACGCATGAAGTCTGATTTATTTCTTTATCTATTTAATACAACAACTAACCCAAAATTACCCAACTGGCTATGCCTGCAAAAGTATACACAAAAAAAGAGGCCAAGATCGGTCCCATTAAAAAGAAAACGCTTGCCGTTATTGGCTATGGATCTCAAGGGCATGCCCATGCTCTAAATCTTAAAGACAGCGGTTGTAATGTCATTATCGGACTTTACAAAGGAAGTAAGTCTATCCGAGTGGCCAAGAAACATGGTTTTGAAGTATTTGAGGTGGCCGAAGCGGTACAGAAAGCAGATGTTATCATGATCGGTGTGCCTGACATGAAACAAGCTGAAGTATATGAAACTGAAATCAAGCCAAACTTAAGCAAGGGTAAAACACTTTTGTTCACTCATGGTTTCGCGATTCATTTCGATCTGATCAAGCCACCTCGCGGGGTGAGTGTTATCATGGTGGCACCTAAGGGACCCGGTCACATCGTTCGTGCTCAGTACAAAGAAGGTAAGGGTGTTCCCGCCCTTATAGCGGTATTGAAGGGATCCTCCAAGGATTCCAAAAGCATCGCATTGGCCTGGGCTGCAGGAGTAGGGGCTGCCAATGCAGGTATCCTGGAGACTACCTTTAAAGAAGAAACAGAAACGGATCTTTTTGGTGAACAGGCTGTTCTTTGCGGGGGTGCCTCAGCTTTGGTTCAAGCAGGTTTTGAAACCTTGGTTGAAGCTGGGTATGCTCCGGAAATGGCTTATTTTGAATGCTTACACGAGCTCAAGCTAATTGTAGACCTTATGATTGAGTCCGGTGTTGCAGGAATGCGCTTTTCTGTTTCGGAAACAGCCAAGTTTGGTGATGTGACCCGTGGACCCCGTGTCATCAATGGCAATGTAAAAAAATCAATGCAAAGCATATTGAAGGAGATTCAAACTGGAAAATTTGCCAAAGAATGGGTTAAGGAATACCAGGCTGGTTTACCTAAATACAACAAGCTTTTAGAGGAGGGTGAAAAACACCCAATTGAAGTAACTGGCCAACGACTTCGCGGTCTTATGCCATGGATTCCGAAAAAGAATATCAAAGGAGCACAAGCTTCCTACTCTTAATTCCTTTTCTATCTTTAATGGGCGTGAAGAGGTCAACTTCTTCACGCCCTTTTTAGTTTTTTGATAACTTGAGATGAACCCCAACGCCCCTGTAAGGATTGCAACCCGAAAGAGCCCGCTTGCCCTCTGTCAGTCTGAAATCGTGGCTGATTTGATTCGCGCGAGGATGGGTTTGGAGGTGGAGCTAATTCAAATGTCAACCACGGGCGATCAACGGCTTGAGTGGTCTTTGCAGGAAAAGGGAGGAAAGGGACTGTTTACAAAAGAATTGGAAGTAGCCTTATTGGATGACCGGGCGGATCTTGCTGTGCACAGTGCCAAAGATATGCCAACGGAAAACCCTGAAGGCTTGATCATATCTGCCTTTTTAAAAAGAAATGACCCGCGTGATGTTTTGGTGACCCGAACCGGAATTTCCGGTGTTCAAAAAATAGCTTCCGGGAGCCCTCGAAGGGTCAGTCAGTTGAAACATCGATTTCAGCGTGCAGAATGGACCGAGTTTAGGGGGAATGTTGAAACAAGGTTACGCAAAATTGCTCAAGACTATGAGGCGGATGCTACGATACTTGCAGCTGCCGGGTTAAATCGTTTGCGTATTGAAAAATTTGATGGGGTTAATTTTGAAACCTTACCTGTTGATCAAATGGTTCCAGCCCCCGGTCAGGGTGCGATTGCGGTACAAACAAGAGTAGATGATCAGCAAAAATTTTCCGTTCTTGGAGATCCCGAAACAGAAAGGACTGTGCGGTTGGAAAGGAAAATTTTGGAAGGCATGGGTGGCGGTTGTCAAGTTGCCCTCGGTGCCCATGTCCAAGCAGGGACGCTCTATTTTTATCATCCGTCTACGGGAATTTTAGAAATTGAAATAAATAATAGATCCGATGACGAGATCGTCAAAGAGCTAGTAGAAAGAATAAAATAATGGCAGACGTTGGAAAAGTTTATTTAGTAGGTGCTGGGCCAGGAGACCCAGGCCTATCAACCTTACGGACTAGGGAAATTATTCTTCGCTGTGATGTCCTTGTTTATGATCATTTGGCGAACCCTGAATTTCAAAAATGGACGCGTCCGGATTGTGAATTGATTGATGTTGGCAAAAGCCCTGGCAGGCATACTGTTCCCCAGGAAGAAATTGGTAAGATTCTGGTGTCTAAAGCCTCCACTCATGATACAATTGTACGCTTAAAGGGAGGGGACCCTTTTGTATTTGGAAGATGTGCGGAGGAAATGTCAGTCTTAGACGCTGCCGGTATCGATTACGAAATAGTGCCCGGGGTTACGGCGGCACTGGCCTGTGCCGCCTATGCAGGCATCCCCCTTTCCCACAGGGATTATGGATCTTCTATATCTTTCCTTACCGGACATGAAGATATCACGAAGGAATCTTTACGGGTCGATTTTGCCAAGTTTGCCGAGATTGGTGGAACTTTATGCATTTACATGGGGATGAGTAAGATCGAAGAAATTGTGGATCGGCTCTTACAGGGAGGAATGCCCAAGGATAAACCTGCTGCGATTGTAAGTAACGGCACTTTACCCAATCAAAAACATGTGAGGTGTAAGCTGGGAGATTTGGTTAAGGAGGCACAATCTGATTGTTTAAAGGCTCCCGCGATTATTTTTGTTGGAAATGCGGTGGGGCTCTCTTTTCAGAGAAGCTGGTTTGAGAACCGTCCTCTTTTTTCAAAGCGTATCGCCATAACGCGATCCAAGTCTCAAGGGAGTCAAATGAAACAAAGGCTGGCAGAACTTGGGGCTGAGGTCTTGGAACTTCCACTGATTGAAGTCGTTCCCACCGAAGACCGAAAATTAGTGGCGGAAGCATTCAGCGGTATCGCCACCTACGAATGGATTATTTTTACAAGTTCCAATGGTGCCCGTGAATTTATGCGTCTTTTCTTTTTGGCGTTTAAAGACATCCGCAGCTTTGGTCCGATGAGAATTGCCTGCGTGGGAGAGGCAACCGCTTCCATTTTTAGAGCATATAACTTGGAGGTTGAACTAGTACCAAAAGTGTCCACAGCTGAAAATTTGGCTCAGGAATTAGTAGCTACTGACTCATTAGATAGTGCCAATGTTTTGGTCATCACCGGAAACCGCAACCGGGAAGTTCTGGTTAATATGCTTGAGACTGTGGGGCATGCAATTGTGGATGTGCTTCCACTCTATGAGACAGACTTTGCAGATATTACTCATGCAAAGGACTTAGCTGATTTTAAGGAGCATGGAGCGGATGCCATTATTTTCAGCAGTTCATCAACGGCCTTATCCTACATCGAGCAAGAAGAAGATATGTCCCTGTCCCCAACTGCCCAAAAACCAATTTTATGCAGTTTTGGCCCGGAAACTTCCAAGACATTGATTGAAAATGATCTATCACCTGATTTGCAGTCAGATCGCCCAAGTATGGATTCCATGATTTCCGCCCTTATTGGGAAGTTTAGTTGAACGAAAAAATATGAGCCTGTTTCCAAAAATCAAGATTTGTGGAATCACAAATCTAGCCGACGCAGAAAAGTCGATTTTATTGGGTGCAGATTTTTTAGGATTTATTCAGTATTCCAAATCTCCCCGATACGTGAAACCTAGTCATACAACTAAAATGCTCGAGAAGTTGAATGAGTTTGATTGTCAAAAAGTATTGGTTGATGTTAATCCCGAACCTTCGACGCTTGCAGACTACAAAGAGCAAGGGTTTGATTACTTTCAACTACATTTCCCCTGTGACCTGGCTACTCAATACCTGGAAGAATGGAAAGAGGTTGTTGGAATTGATAAACTTTGGCTGGCTCCGAAACTTCCTCCCAAAACAAAATTTCCTGCATATTTGACCGATTATGCAAGTCATTTCGTGATCGATACATTCAGTGAGCACGGTTTTGGTGGAACCGGAAAACAATCTGATTGGAATGAATTTTTAAGCTGTAAGCAAAAATACCCATCCCCCCAATGGGTTTTAGCTGGTGGTCTTGGTTTGGATAACTTTCGCAAAGCGATGGAAATTTTAAATCCTGATATCATGGATTTCAACAGTGCGTTGGAATCCGAACCTGGAAAAAAAAATCATGTACTTTTATCGGAGCTATTTGCCAGTTTGAAATCTTAATCTTACCAAGTATTCTGTTTTACTTGAATCCTATCAATAAAATTCATTACTATTTCTTTTATCATTTAAATGTCATCATAACCTTACACTTTTAAGTATTAATCCGAGCTAAATCCTATGCAAAATCAAAACTCTAATGGGGGTTGTCCCTTTAATCATAGTGCTACTGAAGCACCTGTTACAAATGCTAGCAAGTGCCCCATAAACCATTCGGCTGGCGAAGGAACTACAAACGAAGACTGGTGGCCTAATCAGCTCAAAGTTGATATACTTCATCAACATGATGCTCCATCAAACCCAATGGGACCTGATTTTGATTATGCCAGGGAGTTTAATTCCTTAGACTACAATGCATTAAAAGCGGACCTGAATAATTTAATGACTGACTCACAGGATTGGTGGCCAGCTGATTTTGGGCATTATGGGCCTTTCTTTATCCGAATGGCTTGGCACGCTGCCGGGACTTACCGTACAGCGGACGGAAGAGGGGGTGGAGGAACTGGAGCCCAGAGGTTTGCTCCTTTGAATAGTTGGCCTGATAACGGAAATTTAGACAAAGCACGCCGTCTTCTTTGGCCGATCAAGCAGAAATATGGACAGAAGATTTCTTGGGCAGACCTATTCATTCTGACGGGTAATGTCGCCCTTGAATCCATGGGCTTCAAAACATTCGGCTTTGGTGGGGGGCGTGAAGACATTTGGGAAACAGAAGACGATATTTATTGGGGTGCAGAGGGAACTTGGCTTGAAGATAAGCGTTATTCAGCTGAGAGAGACCTGGAGAATCCATTGGCAGCGGTGCAAATGGGATTAATCTATGTCAACCCTGAAGGGCCTAATGGAAATCCTGATCCCATTGCCGCCGCCAAGGATATTCGGGAAACCTTTGGGCGTATGGCGATGAACGATGAAGAAACAGTTGCCTTGATAGCAGGGGGGCACACTTTTGGGAAGACCCACGGTGCAGCAGATCCAATGCATGTTGGCCCCGAACCAGAAGCTGCTAATATTGAGGAACAAGGTTTTGGGTGGACAAGTACATACGGCTCAGGACATGGCTCCGATACGATTACTGCGGGCCCTGAGGTAACATGGACTACAACTCCAACGAAATGGGGTGTGAATTACCTTGAGAATTTATTTGCGTATGAGTGGGAATTAACCACGAGTCCCGCGGGAGCCAAGCAGTGGGTTGCAAAAGATGCACCCGACATAATTCCTGATGCATACGACCCAAATACCAAGAAAAAACCAACAATGTTGACAACGGACCTTTCATTGAGATTTGACCCCTCTTACGAGGCGATTTCTCGTCGGTTTTTGGAAAACCCTGATCAATACGCGGATGCATTTGCAAGGGCTTGGTTTAAGCTTACCCATCGTGATATGGGACCTAAGTCTAGATACCTTGGCCCTGAGGTACCAACAGAGGAACTAATCTGGCAGGACCCTATTCCGACCCTCGATCATGACTTGATTGGAGAACCGGAGATTGCGGACCTCAAAGCAAAAATTTTGGATTCCGGTCTGTCGGTTTCTGATCTGATCTCTACAGCCTGGGCTTCT
>CBFIFQ010000009.1:0-40142 GCA_965661905.1 Opitutales bacterium | reverse complement strand
CGAAAAGGTGCCGATTGGTTTGGCAAGCCCTTAGGAGAGCAATTGGGAGTGGACCCGCAATCCACTCTCGTCAGTTCTATCATGCTCATCATTGCTATTGCTTTTCCAATCGGATACGGAATATGGGATTTTATAAATCAAAAGAAATGCAATTTCCTTTCAGTCATTGGAGTCTGCAATGCATTGCTAACCGGTGGTATTGGTATAATACCAGGGGCAACGGTTCAGATGTATGCTATCAAAGAAGCTGCTTTTCCTGCTATCCTCGGTGCCCTAACAGTTCTTACATTAAAAACTAAACGCCCTTTGGTTCACCTTTTTTTATTTAATCCCAAAGTTGTTAATGTAAATTTGATAAACGAACGACTTAAAATTCAGAAATCAGAAGCTTTATTTCAAAAGCTTATGACTAAATGCACTTGGCTAATTGGTTTAACATTTATATTGAGTGCTATTTTGAATTACTTTCTGGCCTGCTGGATCGTTGTCACCGAGCCTGCCATTGATAAAATTGCATACAATGATGAAGTAGGACAAATGATGGGGTGGAGTTTTCCCATCATCATACTTCCTTGTATGGTTACAACCATTTATACCTTTTGGGTTTTAATGAAAGGAATTAAAGAGCTTACTGGCTTATCTCTGGAAGAAGCCATGACACAAAGGCCTTCAAAAAAGGCTTAAAAGGTAAAAGCCTTACCTATTCTCCATCTCGGTGTAAGCACGTAATGTTTCCCCTTGATAAATTTGACGGGGGCGGTGAATACGTTTTCCATTGGTGGCAATCTCTTTCCAATGAGCTAACCACCCAGGTGCCCGGCCAATCGCAAAAAGAACGGTAAAGGTATCCGTAGGGAATCCCATAGCCTGTAAAATTATACCACTGTAAAAATCTACATTGGGGTATAGTTTTCGCTGAATGAAGTAATCATCTTCTAGGGCTGAGGACTCAAGATTACGTGCTATATCTAAGATAGGACTTTGTATGCCTAGTGCATCCAATGCCTGATCACATGCATTCTTAAGAATTTTGGCTCGGGGATCGTAATTGCGATAGACTCGATGGCCAAATCCCATAAGCCTAGATTTTCCTTCTTTTGCAGACTGAATAAATTGACTGCCATCATCACCAGACTGGTGGATTTCATTAAGCATTTTAATAACTGCCATATTCGCCCCTCCGTGCAATGGACCCCAAAGTGCAGAAGTTGCACCGGCAACAGATGCAAACGGGTTAGCTCCACCAGAGGCAATCATCCGGCAAGTTGATGTCGAACAATTCTGCTCATGGTCGGCATGAAGCAGAAATATCAAATCTAATGCTTTACTAACAGCTTCAGGGATATCACCACTATCCTTAGATGAAAACATCATGGAAAGAAAATCCTGACAATAATTGCCACTTTGTGGTGAACCTATAAAATCATCCCCTTTGGTAAACCGATACCGAGAAGCGGCAATCGAGCGGATGGCTGAAATGATTAAACTAGATGATTGGTCAAAATTATCTAAATCTTTTTGCCGATCATTCGAAGAAAACTCTGGATAGGACCCACCTAAGGCTTGGAGGCCACAGGATATAACTGCCATTGGATGGGTATTCGCAGGTAAGGCTTTGATCGCAGATATGACCTCGGGCGGTAAGTCTGTGTATTGAGAAACCCGATCTTTAAAAGACGACAATTCATCTGGGGATGGCAAGTTGCCATAAATCAACAGGTAGCATGTTTCCAGAAAAGAAGATTTCTCTGCGAGTTCCGAAATATCATAACCTCGGTATCGCAGTATCCCTTTATCCCCATCAATGAATGTGATCTCACTTTCACAGGAACCTGTATTGCCATAGCCGTCATCGAAAGTGATGAATTTACTCAGTTTTCGTAGTTGGCTAATATCAATCGCTTGCTCTTGTTCGGTACCTTCAAGAATTGGGAGCGGGTATGATTGATCGTTTAAGCGAAGGTCTGCTGATTGTGACATAATGTAGGGTAGGTTGAAAAGGTAGAACCTTTACATATGCCAATTTTAAAGGATTTTTTCAAGAAAGTTCCTGTAAAGTTGTAAACCTTTTTTCTGGCTTTTTTCTGGATGAAACTGCGTGGCTATACATTTACCAGATAAAATGCCGCTTACGAATGGAAATCCATAAGTTGTTTCAAAAGTAATAATATCTTGTGAAACATTTGATAAATAATAACTGTGAACAAAGTAAAATTGATCAGAGTCTGACAAATTATTTTTCAGGGGATGATTATCTGGTAAATTCCATGAAACCTCATTCCACCCCATGTGGGGAATTTTTAAAGAGGTTTCAAAAGTGAATTTTTGAACATGTCCCTGAAACAAATTGAGCCCAGGCAGGTAACCTTCCTCTGAAGTTTCAAAAAGAACCTGTAGCCCAAGGCAAATCCCAAAATAGGGCTTTCCTTGATTGATCCATAATTGCAACGCCGAGTCTAACCCAGATGCTTGCAGTGACTCCATACATTGGTCAAAGGTTCCTTGACCCGGAAATACGATTGCATCTACCTCTTCTAGACCAATCGGGTCTTTGAATATTAAAACCTTGGCACCTAGGTGCTCAAAAGCTTTGACAACACTTTTCAGGTTTCCTGTTCCATAATCTATAACCCCTACCTTGCGGGACATACTCATTGAGAAACAATTATTATTAAGCCGACAAAGTTCCTTTCGTCGAAGGAATTTCACCTTTCAAACGTGGCTCCAGAGAAGTCGCAATATCCATCGATTTAGCAAATCCTTTAAAGATCGCTTCCGCAATATGATGAGGTTCTTCACCATGTTTCAAGCAGATATGCAAATTGCACGCTACTTCACTGGCGAAAGCTTGAAAAAATTCTTTAAATAATTGAATGTTAAAATCTCGAACACCCGTTTGTTTACTTGCCACATTCCAGACCAAATATGCACGGTTGCTCAAATCAACGGCAACTGAAGCCAATGTTTCATCCATTGGTAATAGAAAAAAGCCATACCGACGAATACCTGACTTATTGTCTAAAGCGTTTTTAAAGGCTTGTCCCAAACAGATACCCAGGTCTTCAACCAAGTGATGGTAATCAATCTCGATATCACCTGTAGCTTTAATGGTCAGATCAAAAAAACCATGCCTTGAGAATAAATCGAGCATATGGTCCAAAAAAGGCACACCGGTTGAAATCTCTCCCCGTCCAGAGCCATCAAGGCATAAAATTATTTCAATTTGTGTCTCGCTAGTTTTACGGACTACTTCTGCTATTCGTGTATTCGCCATTCTTTAATCTTTTCAAGTAACATAGTCATATCATCGGACTTGCCAATACTGATTCTTACATAGGAATCAGTCAAATGACTATGCGGAAAGTATCTCACCAAAATTCCTTTTTTTTCTAGGTATTGATACAGATTCTGAGCCTGTCTTTTACCGGTTTTACTATGGCAATCAACAGGTTGAGTAAAAATGAAATTAGTGGCACTTGGAATGGTTCGCCAACCCCAATCATTTAAAATAGAATACACACGCTGTCGGGTGTCAATAATGAGGTCACGAGTCTTGGTAAAATAATCCCGATCCTCAAGAGCCGCCTTTGCTCCAACTTGAGCAAGTTTGTCTACATTGTAAACCTCTCTCGCCTGATCAAGAATTTTTATGATTTCAGGATTAGCCAAACCATAGCCCACTCGAAGACCAGCTAAAGAATAAGATTTCGATAAAGTTCTAATTATAATTAATTTGGAGAAATCCTTCAATAAAGGCACGGCACTTTGCTTGGAGAAATCAATATAAGCTTCATCGATTACCACCATGCCTTTAAAGTTTTCTAAGATATCAATTATCTCGAGGGTGCTATATCCACGTCCGCTTGGGGCATGGGGACTGGTAATAAAAAGAAGGTTTGCCGTGCATTGCTTAATGGACTCAAGCGGTATTTCAAAGTCGGCAGATTCAAACGGTATACGAATTAAATTAGTACCTTGAATGGATGCCAGCACTTCATAAAGGGAATAACTCGGATCCAGAATGGCTACATCAAGCTGACTATCAGAAAAACATCTAACACAAAGATTGAGTACATCATCGGAGCCATTTCCCACAATGACTTCTTTAGAATTCACATCGTTTACCTTAGCAATGGACTTCCTCAATCCAAGTGATTGCGGGTTTGGATAAAGATTCAGATTTTGGATTTCTTCTATTATCTGTGATCTTACAGCAGGACTTGGAGGGTAGGGGTTTTCATTAGTATTTAACTTAATGACTTTCTGTGCTGCAGCAGGTTGCTCTCCAGGAATATAAGGTTTATGTAATTGAATAGAGCGACTTAAATACTTTCTGAGGGGAGTTTCCACTGAAATATTTTCTCTTAAAGGGAAGTTCTTACATTTACAGAAGCCCCATGGCCATCCAAGCACTCCATTTTTGTGAAGCTATTTATGTGAGCCTCTGCTTTGATGACCGACTCTTGATTGTATTTAATAATACTAGTACGACGTAGAAAATCGTGTACTCTTAGTCCGGAGGAGAATCTGGAAGAACGCCCAGTAGGTAATACATGACTTGGTCCTGCAACGAAGTCACCCAATGCTGTAGCAGAAAAATGACCCAATAACAAAGCACCCGCAGTGGTAATATTTTCAACGAGAAAATCAAGGTGCTCATCTGCAACTTGAAGCTCTAAATGCTCGGGGGCAATGAAATTTGCTACTTCAACAACTTGATTAAGATCTTTTAAATAAACCGCTCTAAATCCACTCCTCAATACATCCTCAATTGAATTTTTATGGTTAAGATTTACAATTTGATTTTCTAAGGCGTGGAGAGTTCGTGAAAATAATTCTCTTTGATTAAATAAGAAATATACTTTCTCTTTTCCTGACCCATGCTCCGCCTGTGCTAATAATGCGGCGGCGACAAACTCTGGGTTGGCAGACTCGTCGGCAATTACCATGATTTCACTTGGGCCAGGTAATAGGTCAACACCAACGGTTCCGAAAACTTGACGTTTTGCTTCGTTAACATAGGCATTTCCAGGACCAAAGATTTTATCTACCGAAGGAATCATATCTGTCCCAAAGGCTAATGCACCAATTGCCTGTGCACCACCCACTTTATAAACTTCAGAAATACCTAAATATTTAAGAGCGCCCAATAACTTGGGGGAAATTCTACCATCGGGACCTGGCGGGGTGACGACAGCGATTTCTGGAACCCGGGCAACCTGAGCAAGGGAGGCTGTCATTAAGACGGTAGAAACCAACGGTACTCGACCACCGGGAACATACAGACCAACACGTCTGATAGGGTAATACTTTTCACCAAATTCAGCTCCGTGTGAGTTCGTTCCTGACCAATCTTGGGGGAAACTCTTTCGGTGAAAATCAAAAATGTTTTGTTTAGCAGCCTCAAGAGCTTGAAGTTCTTTAGAGGTGAGCGAAGCAAAACCAGATTCAAGTTCCTCAACTGTAACCTTAAGCTGAGCGGGAGAGAGAACCGCTTTGTCATACAGCAATGTTTTTTCACAAACTTCTTTATCACCACCCAACTTTATTTGCTCTAAAATTGAAGAAACGGTTGATATAATTTCTACGTTTGAAGAAGTAGAGGCAGCGAAGGCCTCCAATTCACTTAACAGTGATGCATCATATTCTAAAAATGAGTAAGGCATGACGACATCTTATCGGCAGATTACTCCCACTCAATCGTGCTTGGTGGCTTTGAGCTAATATCGTACACCACACGGTTGGCTCCTTTAACTTCATTAATAATTCGATTAGAAACCTTTCTTAATAAACCATCGGGCAGCTTTGCCCAATCAGCAGTCATTGCATCACTGCTGGTGACAGCTCGAAGAGAAATGACATTTTCATAAGTTCTTTCATCACCCATGACTCCTACGCTTCGTACAGGTAAAAAGACACAAAATGCCTGCCACAGTTTAAAATACCAATTTGCTTTTTTAAGTTCCTCCATAAATATAGCGTCCGCTTCTTTCAAGACTCTTAACCTATTTTGGGTAATATCTCCAACGACTCTGACACCCAAGCCAGGCCCTGGAAAGGGATGCCTCATCAAGACATTCTCTGGCAGACCAAGACTGCGACCTAAATCCCTAACTTCATCTTTAAAAAGCTCACGTAAAGGTTCCAAAAGTTTCAACTTCATTTTCTTTGGAAGACCACCCACATTATGATGGCTTTTAATCATTGCCGCTGGGTTTCCCCCTATTGGAACACTTTCTATCACATCTGGATAAAGAGTCCCTTGGGCAAGGTAATCAACTCTCCCAAGCCTTTTTACTTCTTTGTCAAAAACTTCAATGAATGTTTTTCCAATAATTTTTCTTTTACGCTCAGGATTGGTCACCTGTTTTAAGCGTTTCAGAAATAATGGGCCAGCTAAGGAAACCTTGAGCTTTCCAGGTATATGATCACGAAAAAGTTTTTTTACCTCTTCTCTTTCATTTAAACGAAGTAATCCATTATCGACAAAAATGCAGGTTAACTGAGTGCCAATTGCCTTATGGATGAGGGCAGCAGCAACGGAAGAATCCACTCCGCCACTTAAGCCAAGAATAACATTTTGAGAGCCAACCTGGGCTCGAATCTGCTCAATTGCTACATTAACAAAATCGTCCATATCCCAATCGGCACTACACCCGCAAACTCCGAACAAAAAGTTTCGAATTATTTCAGAACCTTTCTGTGAATGTTCCACTTCAGGGTGAAATTGTAAGCCGTAAAATTTTCTGTCGGGCTCTTCAATCGCAGCAAAGTTCGAGTTTTCTGTCTTAGCTACTGCACGAAAACCTTTGGGCAACTTAGTTAATCCATCCCCATGAGAATTCCATACCGTTAATTCTTTAGGTAAGTTTTTGAATAAACTACCTTTCCTGACAATATCCAAATTTCCTCGACCATATTCTCTACGAGTACTTTTCTCAACATTACCGCCAAGCATTTTAGCCATGAGTTGCAAACCGTAGCATATGCCTAGGACAGGAACACCTAAGTTAAAAATACCAATATTTGGCTTAGGTGATCCTTGGCTTAATACACTTGCTGGACCACCAGATAAAACAATGCCTTTCGGCTTAAACTTCTTAATTTCATTTAACGATGTATTGTAGGGTATAACTAGAGAATACACGTTGGCTTCCCTAATACGGCGTGCAATTACTTGGGTATACTGAGACCCAAAATCAAGAACAAGAATTGTTTGAGGCATGATGAATTTTTGTTAGTTCAAACATTTAAACGACTAACAATGGCGTGTGCCACTATCATGGCAACCTTAAGAAATAAAATCTTTCTGGAGGAAAAGTTTAAAAGCTGAAGTTATATTTCTTCTTCTTTTTCCTCAGGAGAGTCCATACCTTTACTTTCAGTAGAAGACTTCTTTGGGGATTTTTTAGTATCTGCTTTGGGAGATTTTCCTGCAGATTTAGAAGCACTTTTCTTGGCCTCTACTTCCTCAGGTTGTGACTCTTCTTCCGTAGTATCACCACTTTCTTGAAGCTTCTCTGTCGCAGGCTTTGCTTTCCTAGCTACTGCCTTCTTCTTTTTTGCTTTTTTCTTTGGGGCTTCTTCTACAAATTCAATCAGTGCCATTTCCGCGGCATCTCCCAATCTTGGTAAGGCTAATTTATAAATACGTGTATATCCGCCATTCCTGTTAACAAATTGCTCTACAAGCTCATCAAAAAGTTTTTTGACTGCATCCTTATTTCTTAACCTAGCTATAGCTAGTCGTCTGTAATGCACCTTCTTGGCTGCATCATCTGTAGCATGAGCCTTCTTTGCCAATGTAATGGCTTTTTCGATAGAAGGTCTTAAGGCTCGAGCCTTTGCGAGAGTAGTTTTGATTCTACCATTCTCGATTAAGGAAGATGATAGATTCGCAAGTAATGAAATTCTGTGTGCAGTCTTTACTCCAAGCTGATGGTTGTGTTTGCGGTGTCTCATTTCAGTGTTCCAAAGAGTTATTAATTTGCTGCTGCCTCGAGAAGCCGGCTTTCAAATTTCATTCCAAGAGAAAGCCCAAGCTGTTCGAGTTTAGCCTTAATTTCGTTAAGAGATTTCTTGCCGAAATTTCTATACTTTAGCATTTCAGGTTCAGACTTGGTTGCCAATTCTCCAACTGTAGTAATATTAGCATTGTTTAAACAGTTTGCAGCACGAACAGAAAGCTCAATCTCGTTAACACTCATACTCAATAGGTTGCGAAGTCTATTTTGTTCTTCACTGACTTCCTTAGATTGACTTTCAAATTCAATCTGCTCTTCGCTGATTTGATCAAAGACATCCAAATGATGGCGAAGAATGGCCGCAGATTGTTTCAAAGCATCTTCTGGAGTGATACGACCATCAGTGTTAACTTCCAAAACGAGTTTATCATAATCTGTCATTTGCCCAACACGAGTATTTTGAACTTCGTACTTAACAAGTTTAACGGGGCTGTAAAGGGCATCTACATTGATCATTCCTATAGGCTGATCATCGCTTTTACTATCTTCCCCAAGGCAAAAACCACGCCCAACAGTTACGGTCATTTCGGCAACAACTTTTTGCTTGCGGTCGGTCGTTAAAATCACTTGTTCGGGGTTTACAATCTCGATCCCTTCAGCTGGAGAAATATCCGCAGCCGTAACAACGCCTTCTTTTTCTACATCAATGGTCAAAACGACAGGGTCTGCTTTATGACTGATGATCAAAACTTTTTTAAGATTTAATACGATATCTGTGATATCTTCAACGACACCGTCAACGCTTTGAAACTCATGCTGCACACCATCCATTTTAAGCGAGGATATTGCTGCACCTTCAATTGAACTTAAAAGAACGCGACGAAAAGCATTCCCGATAGTGTGCCCGTAACCAGACTCAAATGGGTCTGCGATAAACTTGGCATACTTTTCTGTTGCAGTTTCTTCTTCTTTGATGAGACGATTAGGTAATTCGAATTTTCCGAGTCTTTTGGCCATGATAAAAAAATTTAGTGGGTATCGTTTGTAAAATCTATCTGCTGTAAAATTCAACGACTAGTTGAACATTAACACTTTGTTCTAGTTCATCCGTTTGCGGAAACCTAGACACTGTGCCTTGCAATGAATCAATATTTATTTCAAGCCAAGGCGGAGCAGGATGATACTGAGAACCTTCTAAATTTCGAGTAGCAACTTGCCTAGACGATGTTTTTTCACGTACACCAATTTCATCACCTTCAGAAACTTGAAAACTAGGGATATCTGTTTTGGTTCCATTTACAATAACATGTCCATGATTCACAAACTGTCGTGCAGCTTGCCTTGTCTTGGCAAGCCCAAGCCTGTAAACCACATTATCAAGTCTGGTTTCAAGCATTGTTAGAAAAACTTCACCCGTGACACCTTGTTTGCGTTTGGCACGCTCAAACATGTTACGAAACTGTTTCTCCGTCAGGCCGTACATCATTCTAAGTTTCTGTTTTTCGATAAGGCCTTCACCATAATCACTTACCTTACGGCGAAAGGAGGGACCGTGTTGGCCAGGTGGGTAAGTTCTTCTTTCGAAAGATTTGTTCGCGGGGAAAATAGCCATTCCAAAACGGCGATTTATCCTAGTTGTTGGTCCTGTATATCGTGACATAGTAAGTAAGGTGAAATTGGGTAAGTAATTAAACTCGTCTTCTCTTCGGCGGGCGACACCCGTTGTGAGGAACAGGAGTTACATCAATAATAGTGGAAACCATAAAGCCCAAGCTCTGCAGTGCTCGAATTGCTGAGTCTCGACCCATGCCTGGACCCTTAACCTTCACAAGAACCTCTTTCATGCCATGTGACATTGCAACTCGACCAGCATCCTGGGTGACTACTTGAGCAGCGTAGGCAGTGGATTTGCGGGAACCTCTAAAATTGCACTTTCCAGAGCTCGACCATGATATGATGTTTCCGTTCATATCAGAAAACGAAACTTTGGTATTATTGAAAGTCGCAACAATGAAACAAATTCCGGATGCAATATTTTTGCTTCCTTTTGCTTTACGAACTTTTACTTGCTCTATGTTAGCACCAAGTAAGTCTGCTGCAGTTTCTTCTTTTTTTTCTGGAGTTTTTTCATCCAAATTATCGCTGGATGGAACACTTTTAGTAGCTTCACCTGATGGTTGTTCTTTTGGTGCCTTGGTTTCACTACTGGACTCAGAAACTGCAGTCTTTACTGTTTTAGTTTCTTCTGTATCAATATTATTTTCTTCTTCGCTCATAGGATATTTCTTAAAATTTAAGCCTTTCGGATAACGCCGACTGTCTTTCTTCCACCTTTACGGGTTCTGGCATTGGTAATAGTTCTTTGCCCACGGACAGGTAGACCGCGCTGGTGGCGTAAACCTCGATAACAACGAATACTCTGCAGTCTTTTAAGATTGTTTGTTATGCTCCGCCTTAAATCACCTTCGACCATAATTTTTTGATCTATAATGTAATTACTGATGAGGCTTAATTCCTGTTCGTTAAGGTCCATAGTGCGCCTGTCCGGATCAATGTTTGTGGCAGTAAGAATGTCTTTTGCACGGGTTGGTCCAACGCCATAAATATAGCGTAAAGAAAATTCAATTTTTTTTCTGTTTGGTATGTCTACTCCTAGTAATCTAGCCATAATTAATCCTTCGTTATTTAAAATGTTGTTATGAGAAAAAATTTGTGTTGTTCAGAAAGTAACCTACCATTCCGAGAAGGAATAGGAGTACAGATATCCATATCAACGGACGCCACTCAGCTTCAAAAGCTTTAAGCTCCAAGGATTCAATTCTATGGTTAGAATTCGATGATCGTCCTCGGATTCTTCCTTTTCGCAAGAAACCATCATAGTGGCGTTGTAGCAAAAATGTTTCAACTTGTCTCATGGTATCCAAGACCACACCGACAATAATAAGCATCCCCGTTCCGCCAAAAAAAGTTGCTACATTGTAGGATACATTGGCCAAATTGAAAATGAGATCAGGGAAAACAGCAATGACCGTAAGAAATATGGCACCTGCTAAAGTGAGCCTTGTCATGGTAAAGTCTAGGAAGCGAGCTGTTGGATCTCCGGGCCTGACTCCAGGTACATATCCACCATTCTTCTTTAGATCATCAGCAATTTGAACAGGTTTGAACATGATTGAAACCCAAAAATAACTGAACACTAGAATCAAACCGCCATAAACAATATAATAAAACCAACCACGGCTGGCGAACACATTAGCTAAATCAATAGCCCAATTCGTTTCTGCAGGTGAATCGGCAATGGCTGCACCCAATGTACGAAGTAATTGGGCTGGAAACATGAGGATTGCACTCGCAAAGATGACAGGCATGACACCAGCATAATTAACTTTAAGTGGAAGAAAGGAGCTCTGTCCGCCAAAAACCTTCCGTCCTACCATTCTCTTTGCATATTGCACTGGGATTTTTCTCTGAGCTTGGGTAACAGCGATAATTCCCCCAACCACAACCAAGAATAAACCAATCATTATGACTGCCTTTACAATAACCAAGTTATCACTGGCAGGAGCCTCAAAGATTAAAACATACGCATCTGCCAGGGCCTTGGGTAGGTCAGCAAGTATCCCAACAGTGATTAGCAATGATATACCATTACCAATACCTCTCTGCGTAATTTGCTCACCTAGCCACATCAAAATTAAGGAACCAGTAGTTAAAAAAACGATAGAATTAATGAGAAAAATACTTGGGGATGATGCCACAACAATGTTTCCAAGTGGTTGGCCGTCTAGGCCAGGTTCAGCAGGATTAAATCCTTGGATTAAACTTCCGGGACTATCACGAAGTGCAACAGCCAATAGCCCTCCCTGGATAATACAAATTATAATTGTTAAATACCTAGTGTACTGGGCAATCTTCTGCCTCCCGGGTTCGCCCTCTTGTTGAAGTCTAGCTAACTGAGGCCAAACAGCACCCATTAATTGCATAATGATAGAAGCACTAATGTAAGGCATAATACCCAAGGCAAACAGCGCACCATTTAACAATGCACCCCCAGTAAACATATTGTAAAACCCAAGTATATCGTTCCCTTCCGAAGAACTCCGTGTTTGCTCTCTCAGTTCAAAGAATTCCTTAATCGGTGAAGGGTCGACGCCAGGCAATGGAATGTTCGCCCCGACTCGTGCAATGAAAAGCAATGCTAGAGTGAAGAAAATTTTCTGCCTTAACTCAGGAATTTTAAGAGAATTTGTGAAAGCCGAGAGCATTGTAAATTATAAAGTACTATTCCTCAACGGTACCACCAGCTGCTTCAATTTTTTCACGAGCTGATTTTGAGCAAGATGTAAGTTTAACTTTATAGGCTTTGTCAACTGAGCCATTACCTAGTAATTTTGCCAAGGTAGAGTTGGAGCGAATGAGACCAGCCTCCTTTAAGCTAGATAAATCAACAACATCACCAGAAATTTTATCTAAATCATGTAAGTTAATGACAGCACAAGGCGTTTGAAAACGAGTACGATTAAAGCCGCGTTGAGGCAACTTTCGAAACAAAGGCATCTGGCCACCTTCGAAACCTGGACGAAGAGAATAGCCGGATCGTGCACCTGCTCCTTTATGGCCTCGACAACATGTTTTACCATGCCCATTACCTTCACCTCTTCCGACGCGCTTTTTTTCTCGGTTTGCACCAGATGGCAGATTATCTTCTCTCATGTTAAAAAAATGTATAAAGTTGTTATTCAGCACTTACAGAGGCTGGTGTTAGCGTAGCAGACTGCAATGTAGTAAAGGAAGGTCCCTTGACTTCTTCTCCTCTTATTTCAGAAATTTCTGTGGCTGTTCGAAGCTGTGCCAAACCATTCATCGTAGCAGAAACTACAGACAAATGGTTGTTTGAACCTAAAGATTTAGAAAGAATATTTTTAATACCTGCAGCTTCCAATACCGCCCGTACTCCACCACCTGCAATGATACCTGTACCAGGGCGAGCTGGACGCAACATCACCTGACCACCATCATAGTTTCCAAGAATAGGGTGCGGGATAGTGTCGCCAGATATGGAAACTGAACGCATTGCTTTTTTTGCCTGATCAGTCCCTTTACGTATCGCGTCAGGAACCATCTGTGCTTTGCCATAACCATAGCCGACATTACCTTTTTGGTCACCAACTACAACGAGGGCGGCAAAACTGAATCTTCTACCTCCCTTCACAACCTTAGCACAGCGATTAATATGGACAACCTTTTCGAAAAGTTCAGGTTCGTCATCATTCGATGGCGTTTGCGATTTAGATTTATTTCTCTTTGAAAAACTCATAATTAAAATTTTATACCTTCATGTCGTAAGGAATCAGCAAACGCTTTAACACACCCGTGATATTTTCTGCCGGAACGGTCAAAAACGATGGTTTGGATACCACCTTCTTTTAACTTAGTAGCAAATACAGAACCTAACTTGGTTGATCCCTCAATATTAGGAAGGAGTTTTAAGTATTCCTTATTATTTGTTGAAACCGAAAAATGTGTATGACCAGCGATGTCGTCTATGCACTGGGCGTGTATATTCTTGTTAGTGAAACAAACTGTGATGCGTGGACGAGATGGAGTGCCATTAATTTTCTTTCGGATTCTCCACTTACGCTTTTGAGCGAGTTGTTTTTTCTTAAAAAGATTCATGATGATTAAGCTGATTTTTTTCCTTCTTTTCGGCGCACAAACTCTCCAAGGATTCTAACCCCTTTGCCTTTGTAGGGTTCGACGGGGTAATACTTTTTAATTTCAGCCGCAAGTTGACCAACTTTTTGCTTATCAGGACCTTCAACGGCAATTTTTACATTATCAGAAACCACAACAGAAACACCTTCAGGAATAGGGTGCTCTACGGGATGTGAATACCCAAGCTCAAGATCAATAATACTTCCTTTTACTGTGGCCCGAAAACCTACACCTTCAATAAGCAGGTTTTTGGAAAAAGGTTTGGTTACACCTTGCACCATGTTGGCAATAATGGACCTTGTGGTTCCATAACAAGCATTGGCCGATCGCGAAGGATTCGAAGGTTTGACAATGACTTGATTGTCGACAACCTCAACTTCTGCAAGCGAGGAAAATTGTTTATCTAAGGTCCCTTTTGGGCCTTTAACAGTTACAAGATTATTATTTACGGTAACCTCTACACCTGAGGGGATAACGACGGGTACTTTACCTATTCTGCTCATTTTTAAAAAATTATGGATTTACCAAACGCTACAAAGAAGTTCACCACCGAGTTTATTACTTCTAGCAGACTTATCGTCCATTATACCTTTGGGTGTGCTTAAAATAGAAATTCCTAGACCACCGAGCGTTTGTGGTATTTCACGATAGCCGCAGTATGATCGACGACCCGGTGTGCTTAAACGACTAATTCCACGTATTGCGTGTTCTCCATTAACATATTTCAGTTGGATATCGATTTTCTTTATTCCTTTATCGTTAACACCTTCTGTTAGCTCTTCGACGAAGCCACGATCTTTGAGAATTTTTGCAATCCCTTGACGCAAGTTAGAGTGGGGATAAGAACAAGAAGCTTTACCTGCACTACCTGCATTACGAATTACGGTTATAAAATCACCTATAGAATCATGTATTGACATAACAAATTGAAGTTAAGGGTTACCAAGAGGCCTTGATGATACCAGGTACTTTCCCTTGCAAAGCAAGTTCACGGAAAGTAATTCTTGATAAACCAAATTTTCGGATAACAGCACGAGGACGACCTGTCAGGGTGCAACGATTGACAAGTCTCACAGGAGATGAGTTACGAGGCAATTTGGTTAACTTGCCTTGAGCAATATAAAACTCTTCTTCGTTCGTGTTTGGGTTCTCAAGTATCTTTTTCAGTTCTGAACGCTTAGCAGCGTACCGTGCAACCATGCGTTCTCTTTTCTTGTTTCGATAAATAACAGATTTTTTAGCCATTTTGTAAAGGGGTCTGGGTTAAGCAGCAGCTTGTTCTGAACTGGTGTCAGATGAGTGTTTGCGGAAAGGCATACCTAAAAGTTTTAGTAGTTCAGTACCTTCTTCGTCAGTCTTAGCTGAGGTAACGATACAAATATCCATACCTGTATTAACTCTTTGTCTTTCAACATTTATTTCGGGAAAAATACTATGGTCGATGATGCCTAATGTGTAATTTCCGTTCCCATCAAGTTTACTGGGCACACCTCTGAAGTCGCGAATATTAGGGAGGGCAATTGCTATCAGGCGAAGAAGAAAATCCCACATCCCATTTCCTCTAAGAGTTACTTTAACTCCAACGGGCATTCCTTCTCTAAGTTTAAAGTTTGAAACACTCACCCTAGCTTTTACGACGATTGGCAATTGTCCGGCAATAGAGGCTATGTCCTTTCGTAATTCTGCAACACCGTTTTTGTCCATCTCCGCACCAAAGGAACTGTTAAGTACGACCTTTGTAATTTTGGGGACTTGATGTAAGTTTTTGTATCCAAGCTTCTCCATAAGTGCAGGTACTGCATTATCTAAGTAAGACTTTTTTAGTTCGGGGACATTCATTCTAAATAAATATTTAAACTTGTTTCAACTACTTGGATGCCTTGACATTCGAGTAATGAATGGAGGACTCACGCTCAACGATGGAACCTTGAGGATTGTCTTGGGATTTCTTCTCGTGTTTCTTGGTCAGGTTCACTCCTTCTACGATAATACGGTTTTTGGAGCGTAATACTTGTAGTATTTTTCCTTTTTTGCCTTTATGATCGCCGGTGATTACTTCGACCTCAACGCCTTTTTTTAATGACTTAGCCATATTATAAAACCTCAGGTGCTAAAGATATAATTTTCATGTACTTTTGACGCAGTTCACGAGCAACTGGGCCAAAAATTCTTGTTCCTTTTGGAGTGCCATCATTATTTACAATAACGACAGCGTTCTCATCAAAACGGACATAACTTCCATCTCTACGACGCATTGGGGCACGAGTTCTCACAACCACTGCTCTAACAACTGTACCCTTTTTAACAGAAGCTTCTGTGGAACACTCCTTTACATGACAAACGATAACATCACCAATTGATGCTGTTTTCTTATTTTGCCCAAGCCTGCGAATCATACGAACCTTTTTGGCGCCGGTATTATCCGCAACTTCAAGTCTACTGAGTAATTGAATCATGATATATTATAGAGTAGGTGCCTTTTCAAGAACCTCGACTACTCTCCATCTCTTAAGTTTGCTGATTGGACGTGTTGCCATAATTCTGACCTTATCACCAACACTTGAATCGTTCTTACTGTCGTGAACATGAACGGTTGTTTTTCTTCTAATCTCTTTTTTGTAAAGAGGGTGCGGTATCTTGTATTCGTAAACAACTTTAACAGATTTATCGCCTGTCCTTGATCGGACAAAGCCGACAAGCTCTTTACGATTATTTCTAGAATTTTCTTCTGTCATGCTCTTAATTTGTAGAATGTTGTTGTTGACGCAGAACAGTTAGGACTCTGGCACGATCACGACGAAGAGTCTTAAGTAGGTGAGGTTTTTCAACCTGACCAGTTTGTTTACGAACTCGTAATTGAAGTAACTCATCACCTAAATCTCTGAATTTTTTGTTCAGTTCAGGTTCAGACATATCTTTAATTTCAGAAATTTTCATAGTCTTAATAACTTTGGTGCCGAGTAACTAAACGGCATCGAAATGGGAGTTTGGCGTCCGCTAACCCAAGAGCTTCTCTTGCCAAGGTTAAAGAGCAGCCAGCTATTTCAAACAGAACATGTCCTGGCTTGATCACAGCAACCCAATGGTCAACTGGACCCTTTCCTTTTCCCTGCCTGGTTTCTGCAGGTTTTTTAGTAACTGGCTTATGTGGAAAAACACGAATCCATACTTTTCCTTTTCTTTTCAAATGTCGGTTGATTGCAACACGAGCAGCTTCGATTTGGTTGGAAGTCATTCTGCCTCTGCTAAGAGACTGGATTCCAAATTCACCGAAAGAGACAGTGTTGCCCTTGGAGGCAACTCCGCGCACACGACCTTTGTGTACTTTACGGAATTTAGTGCGAGATGGAAGTAACTTTGGCATATCTTAAAATTGGTAATTTAAATTAAAATAACTTGTCCTCATCCTTGAGGCAGATCCAGCACTTGATACCAATTATTCCGTAAACCGTATTGGCTTCAACTAAACCGTAATCAATATTTTCTCTTAGGGTATGAAGCGGGACTCTGCCTTCCCTGAGCTGTTCAGTTCTGGCAATATCAGCACCCGCAAGGCGACCAGCACACTGGATTCTAATACCTTCAGCACCCATGGACATTGTTGTCTGAACTGCTTTTTTCATAGCTCTGCGAAAAGCAATTCTTCTCTCGAGCTGAAGTGCAACATTTTCAGCTACAAGGGATGCAACTAGATCAGGTTTCTTAATCTCCTGAATTTCAAGTCTGATATCTTTGCCAACCGTACGGTTGAGGGAATCACGTAAAGAGTCAAGCTCTTGGCCTTTACGACCAATTACAATGCCGGGTCGTGCAGTCCATATTGTAACCCTAGTACGAGTTGAAGCACGCTCAATTACAATACGCGGTACAGAAGCAAAGCGAAGCTTTTTCTCTAAAAAACCTCTAATCATATTGTCCTCTTCAAGGAACTTAGAATAATTTTGTTTGTTGGCATACCAACGAGCACTCCAGTTGCGGCGAACTCCTAACCTAAAACCAATTGGATTTACTTTCTGTCCCATAATTAAGCCTTATCTGTAAGGGTTATACGCAAGTGACTCATTCTTTTCTTATAAGGGTGGGCTGAACCACGAGCACAAGGGCGAAATCTTTTTAAAGCTGGACCTTCATCAACTATGGCTTCGCTAATAAAAAGATCGTCTGCACTCAAATTGAGGTTATTTTCCGCGTTAGCCATAGCAGACTTTAATGTCTTATCGAACATACGGGCAGCTTTTCTGGGAATATATTTTAAAAGAGATACAGCATCAGAAGCTTTTCTACCTGGAAGTACACGAGCAACTTCTCGGGCTTTCTTTGGAGAAATTCTCATGTACTTGGAATGTGATTTTATTTCCATAAGAAAACTATTTTTGAGTATGGGGATTGTGGGACTTGAAAGCTCGGGTGGCAGAAAACTCACCTAGTTTGTGCCCTACCATGTTCTCAGTGACATATACTGGAAGGAAACTTTTACCATTGTGTACGGTAAAATTTAAACCCACAAAGTCAGGAGTGATCGTCGAGCGCCTAGACCATGTCTTGATTGGTTTTCTATCTCCAGTATTCTGAGCAGTTGATACTTTCTTCATTAGCCCTGGGTCTACAAAGAATCCTTTTTTTATTGAACGTGTCATAATACCTAAGTTACTTCATCCGTCTGCCATTACGCCTGACGAGAATTTGTGAATTTGAGGGTTTAGATTTCTTTCGTGTAGGGAAACCTTTAGAGAGTTGTCCCCATGGTGAGGATGGGTGACCACCCCCTGAAGTGCGACCTTCACCACCTCCCATTGGGTGATCTACAGGATTCATAGCAACACCTCTGACTCTAGGTCTACGGCCTTTCCACCTATTTCGGCCCGCTTTACCGATTGTTGATTTTTGGTGACTGCTGTTACCAACTGCACCAATAGTGGCCCGGCAATTTTCTTTGATTAAGCGAATTTCACCGGAAGGCATTTTCAAGGATGCATAGCCGTTATCGATTGAAATCAACCTGACTTCCGAACCAGCTGATCGTGCTATCTTAGCACCAGCTCCAGGGAGCATTTCAACGCAATGAACTTTGGTTCCAAATGGAATTTGATTTAAAGGCATGGCGTTTCCAGGTTTAAAGTCAACTTTGTTAGCGGAGCTTACTATCTTATCGCCTTCAGCTAGAGAGCTAGGTGCTAAAATGTAAGATTTCTCACCATCTTCGTATTGAATAAGGGCAAGATTAGCTGTTCTGTTCGGATCGTATTCAAAGCAGACAACAGTCGCTTCATCTTCTAAGCGTTCACGTCTAAAATCGATTTGACGATATAACCTTTTATGTCCTCCACCGCGCCTTCTTGATGTAATGCGTCCATAGGTATTTCTACCTTTTTTTCGATGGTGGCCCTTTGTTAATGATTTTTCAGGTCTCTTGTCTGAAAGTTCTAGTTTGTTTTTGAAATAGAAGCGACCTGAAGGAGTAACAGGTTTTTGTTGTAAAATTGGCATCTTTTATAATTCCTTTTAAAATGAACTAGGCTAGCTCAATACTATCACCAGATTTTAAAGTGATAATAGCTTTTTTGGTGGCGGTCGTTTTACCTAAGCGATTTTTTCTCATGCGGTCGCGCTTTGTTTTAGGTTTAACATTTAAGGTGTTAACCTTGAGCACGGAAACATTAAAGGTGTTCTGAATGGCGTCTTTTATGTTCTGCTTGGATGAAAACTTGGAGACAGAAAATACATATTGGTTAAGATTGGCAGAAAGCATGGAAGCCTTTTCCGTTAGTAAAGCCTCCTCTAAAATAGTTACAGACTCCTTCATGATGGTTTATCCTTGTTGTACTTTGAAATTATTGAATCCAAACCACTTTCACTAAAGATAATCTTATCTGCTTGAAATATATCTATTGCGGAGAGGTTGGATGAGGTAGATACCTTGGCATAAGGTAAGTTTCTTGCCGCTAAAGAGACATCATTTGAAAAGGTATCGCTTACAACAAGTATCTTTTTAGAGTTAGGCGAAATTTTTTGTAGTAGTGCATCAAAAAGCTGGGTTTTGGGCTTCTCGACTGCCCAGTCATTGATCAAGCTGATACTTTTAGAGTTGGCCTGGTCAAAAAGTGCACGACCAAGGGCTAAGCGTTTAATTTTTTTGTTTAGCTTTTGATTGTACGACCGTGGGCGAGGTCCAAAAATAACACCACCGCCTCTTCGTTGGATGGCCTTTTTGTCACCTGCACGCCCGACGCCGAGACCTTTTTGTCTATACAACTTTTTACCGGATCCAGCGACTTCAGAACGCAATTTTGTAGATGCGTTACCTTGTCTCTTATTCGCATGCACAGCGATAATGGACTGCCTAAGTGCATCTATACCTTTGTCACCTTCAAAAGAAGGGAAATCTATAATCTCCTTTTGGCCTGCTGAAGAACCATCTGACTTAAATAATTCGAATTTCATCTGTACTATTTATTTGGAAGGTTTGGTTTTCTTCGCCACACGAATGGAAAGGACCGATCCTTTATGGCCTGGAATGCTGCCTTTAACCATCACAAGATTTTTTTCTGGAAGAATTTTAACAACCCTAAGGTTTTGAGTTGTTCGGCTCACATTACCTGTATGACCGGGCATCTTTTTATTTTTAAAGACACGACCTGGCCATTGACACAACCCGTAAGATCCACCCCTTCGGTGAAACATAGAACCATGGGAAGCAGGGCCGCCAGAAAAGTTCCATCTCTTTACCACACCCTGAAAACCTTTTCCTTTAGTTATCGAAACGACATCAACCATGTTGATATCTTTAAAATCAACCACAGTTAATGATCTACCAAGTTCGTACTCATGTTCGTCCGGCAACGTGAATTCCTTACAGACTTGTTGGGCATCTGCCTTCGATTTCTTGGCGTGACCTTTTGTGCAGCGATTCGCCTTATTTGGTGTCTTCCCTGATGGGTTAAAACCTATTTGAACTGCAGAGTAGCCATCCGTATCTTGGGACTTGACTTGAAGGATTGGACATGGGCCTGCTTCAATAATGGTAACAGGGACAAGATTGTTGTCTTCGTCATACACTTGGCTCATGCCAAGTTTTTTTCCTAATAATTCTAGATTCATGCTTTAAGCGGCAGGTGGCTTACGCCGTTTGAACCTGCTTTAAAGGTTAATAATAAATAATTTCTAAACGTTAATGTTAATTTCTACTCCTGCGGGAAGATTAAGTTTCTTAAGCTCATCAACGGTTTGAACCGTTGGCTCAATAATATCGATTAGGCGCTTGTGTGTGCGAAGCTCAAACTGATCCATTGATTTTTTGTCAACATGGGGTGAACGGTTAACTGTATATCTTTCAATACGAGTTGGCATTGGTATTGGACCTGCAACTCTTGCACCAGTTCGTTTTGCAGTATCAACAATATCAGATGCAGATTGATCAATTACTCTATAATCAAAACCACGAAGTTTTATTCTAATTCTTTGTCCGTTCATGTAAATTAAGTTCTAGCGGGCTCGCGAGATGAAGTTTCAACAATGGTTTTAACTAAGTTCTGTGGAACTTGCTCAAAATGAGAAGGCGTCATGGAATAATCTGCTCTTCCAGACGAAAGAGAACGCATATCTGTAGAATACCCAAACATGTTTTCTAAGGGAACAAATGCATCAAGTATACAAACCTTACCTCGGGTTTCCATTCCTTGGATTTGACCACGACGGCGATTAAGGTCGCCCATTAACTCCCCTTGGTATTCGTCTGGGGTGGATACTTCAACTTTCATGATCGGTTCAAGAAGAATTGGTGTAGCTTTCTGCATCGCGTCCTTGAAAGCAAAAATGCCAGCCATCTTGAAGGCCATTTCAGATGAATCAACATCATGAAAAGATCCGTCGACTAAGGTTACCTTAAAATCAATAACTGGGTAACCAGCTACAACACCGCTTAGCGCTGCTTCTTTTATACCGTCAAAGGTAGGCTTAATATATTCTTTAGGGATAGCACCCCCAACAATTTTATTTTCAAGCTCTACTCCTTTACCTTTCTCTAAAGGCTCAAGTTTAATGACGGCGTGACCATACTGTCCACGACCTCCGGACTGTCTGATAAACTTGCCATTACCATCTGAGGAAGAAAGCATCGTTTCACGATAAGCGATTTGCGGCTTTCCGGCATTTGCCTCGACCTTAAACTCGCGAAATAATCGATCACGAATAATTTCAAGGTGAAGTTCACCCATTCCTGCAATGATGGTCTGACCTGTCTCCTCATTAGTGGAAAGACCAAAGGTTGGGTCTTCCTCCGCAAGACGCTGTAAACCAATGCCCATTTTTTCTTGATCTGCCTTGGTAGCTGGTTCAATAGACATTGAAATAACTGGCTCAGGAAAACTAGGGGGTTCAAGGCGGATATCTAAATCTTTCACAGCAAGTGTATCACCTGTTGCAACATCCTTAACTCCGATAAGTGCACAAATGTCACCGGAATGAGCTACCTCAATATCTTCCCGAGTATCTGCCTTCATGATCATGAGTCGGGATACGCGTTCGCTTTTGCGAGTTCTAGGATTATAAAGGGGTGTACCTTTCTTAAGTGTACCTTGGTAAACACGATAGAAGACCAATTTACCAACATATGGATCAGTCATTAATTTGAAGGCTAACCCTGCAACTTGAGCGGAATCATCCGGGGAAACCTCGACAACATTTCCATCAGAATCCTCACCTTTCATTGGTGGAAGATCCAGAGGGCATGGCAAGTAATCGACGACGGCATCCATCAACATCTGAACACCTTTGTTCTTGAATGCACTACCAGGGATTACTCCAACAAACTTTAAAGAAAGCGTAGCATTTCTAATACCTTGCTTAATCTCGTTCTCAGTGAGTTCATCACCTTCCAGATATTTGTTGGCAATATCATCATCAAAGTCAGAAATTGCTTCAATCAGTGATTCACGATATTTAGATGCTTGTTCTTTTAAATCACCAGGTATTTCTTCGGTCGTGAAGCGAACCCCAGAAGTATCGTTCTCGTCATAAATATACGCAACCATTTTAACAAGGTCAACTAAACCCTTGAACTGATCTTCTGCACCTATGGCTAGAAAAAGAGGGTGAGCGTTTGCACCTAACTTGTCACGCATGGTATTAATCGCTGCAAGGAAATCAGATCCCATACGGTCCATTTTGTTAATGAAACCAAGGCGAGGGACATTATATTTATCCATTTGGCGCCAAACAGTTTCAGACTGCGGTTGGACACCTTCTACTGAAGTAAAAACAGCTACAGCACCATCTAGTACTCGCAAGGATCTCTCAACTTCGGCCGTAAAGTCAACGTGTCCTGGCGTGTCAATTATGTTTATCCTATGGGGAATACCAGCATTGGGACCCTCCGATGTGGTCCAGCCACATGAAATCGCTGCCGATGTGATCGTAATACCTCGCTCACGCTCTTGCTCCATCCAGTCAGTAGTCGCATTCCCCTCGTGAACCTCACCAATTTTATGCACAACACCTGAATAAAAAAGCACTCTTTCCGTACAGGTAGTTTTACCTGCATCAATGTGGGCTGCAATACCGATGTTTCTAGTGTGCTCAAGAACCGCAGGGCGATCCGAAGCATTTGCAGATGAAAATGAATTATTGTCAGACATAAAACAAATTTACCAGCGAAGATGAGCAAAAGCACGATTTGCCTGGGCCATCTTATGAGTTTCCTCGCGTTTTTTCACAACCGATCCGGTATTATTATAGGCATCAATTAATTCATTAGCTAAAGATTCAGCCATTGAACTGCCTTTACGAGAGGATGCAGCTTTAACAACCCAGCGAAATGCAAGGCTTTGCTGTCTCTCAAAAGGAACTTCGATGGGAACCTGATAAGTTGCACCACCTACGCGACGGCTTTTAACCTCAATTTTAGGGCGGATATTCTCAAGGGCACCAAGGACTAAATCGACTGGATTACCTTTTTCAAGTTTTTCTGCCATTTTCTCAATTGCGCCATAAACTATTCGTTGAGCTACAGATTTTTTTCCACTAAACATAACTGCATTGATTAAACAGCCTACAAGTGGACTACCGTGTAAAGGGTCGGGGGCTACTGGCCTTTTTGTTGCTTGTCTTCTGCGTGACATATCAATCAGCTTTTAGGTTTTTTAACGCCATACTTGGAACGACTCCGTCGCCTTTTCTCAACACCTTGGCAATCAAGAGTACCTCGAACAATGTGATAACGAACACCATTTAAATCTTTAACGCGACCACCACGCAATAACACAATGCTGTGCTCTTGGAGGTTATGTCCTTCATCAGGAATGTAAGCGATTACCTCGTGTCCTGTCGTAAGTCTGACTTTGGCAACTTTGCGGATCGCAGAGTTAGGCTTTTTGGGAGTACGTGTTGTCACTTGGACACACACGCCACGACGGAATGGGCAAGCTTTAAGGGCAGGTGATTTTGTCTTAGCCTTTTGCAAGCGCCTACCTTTGCGTACTAATTGATTGATAGTTGGCATGGAGTAGAAAATTTGGGTAAAGCGATTAGTAGTAACATAAAATATGAAGAGCTCAAGTATTAAATTCGAATATTTGAAACTATTGAGATGCAGCGGCTTCAATTGGGTTAGAGCCCAATGTGTCAATTTTCAGTCTTCTCCACTTTGGTAAACCGGTTCCAGCAGGAATTAGGTGACCCATAATAACATTCTCCTTGAATCCCTTAAGTTCATCTACCTTTCCAAGTGTGGCAGCATTTGTAAGAACTCTGGTTGTCTCTTGGAAAGAAGCGGCGGAAATGAAACTGTCAGTTTCAAGAGATGCTTTGGTTATTCCAAGTAGAATTGGTTCACCTTCAGCCGGCTTTCCGCCTTTCTCAGATATTTCTTCATTGGCGTCCATAAAAGCGAAACGATCGACCTGGTCACCCCAAAAGAAATCAGCGTCTCCTGTATCGGTTATTCTAATCTTAAATAACATTCTGGAAATAATAACCTCTAAATGCTTATCATTGATAGTTACACCTTGTAAGCGATAAACCTTCTGAATCTCTTCAATTAAGTATTCTTGTACAGCTGATGGCCCTAAAATTTCAAGAATTTCATGGGGATCTTTTGCCCCTTCAGTAATAAGCTGGCCTTTTTGCACATAATCTCCGGGTTGCACCAAAACATGCTTACCATGAGGAATAAGGTGTTCTTCAACTTGGCCTGATTCATCATTTGTAACCAAGAGTCTTTTCTTGGAACGTAATGTACCTGCCTCAGATACAATACCATCGATTTTTGCCATTTGCCCTACATTTCCTTCTTTAGGCCTTCTAGCTTCAAAAAGTTCAGCAACACGGGGTAAGCCCCCAGTTATATCTTGGGTTTTCGATGCTTGTCTAGGAGTTTTGGCAATTATAGAGCCCGCATCAATCTTTGTTCCTTCATCCACAGCAACTTGAGCACCAGTAGGAACAGAATAAGTTGCTAACGGATTACCAGAAGCGTCTTTTACAATTATCTGGGGATTGAGATCTTCTTTGTGTTCTATAACAACCATCGATCGTCCACCAGTCGCATCACGGTCAACTTTTGTTGTTACCCCAGGTAACATGTCTTCAAATGAAATCACACCTTTCTTTTCAGAAAGAATGGGAATGTTGTATGGGTCCCACTGGGCAAGAAGGGCATCTTCATCCACTTTTTCACCATCTTTAAAGTGGAGTAGGGCTCCCGCTGGAATTGGGTAATCGTCTACAATACGATCGTCTTGGTCCAAAACTTGAATGGAACCAGTTTTATTGAGAGTTACCTGTTGATCATTCGCAAGGGTAACAAGCCGAAGGCCCTTAAAGCTCAATGTACCAGCTTTTCTAACATTTATAACAGGATCTTCCCGGCCCGCACTTGCTATGCCTCCAATATGAAAAGTACGCATCGTTAATTGAGTACCAGGTTCTCCAATCGACTGTGCGGCAATAATTCCCACAGATGAACCTTCCTTAACGAGATTATTAGTCGAAGGATCTATTCCATATTCAAATGCCGTGAGGCCATTTTTTATTCTACTTGAAAGAGGCGACATTACTCGGACTCGGGTAATCCCCATGGCATCAATTTGATCCGCAATATCTTCCGTTATCAATGAACCTCCAGAAATAAGCAGTTCTGTAGGATTGGAGGGATCGTAGATATCCTCAGACGAATACCTACCAATTAATCGGTCACGTAGAGGGACAATTTCGTTATCACCTTCCATGATTGCTTTCTTGACCACGCCATCTCTTCTTCCATCGTCATTGCATGTAATGATGCAGTCCATAGCGACATCACAAAGTTTACGGGTTAAGTAACCAGCATCTGCAGTCTTAAGCGCAGTATCCGCAAGACCTTTTCTTGCTCCATGAGTTGACATAAAGTACTCTAAAACAGAAAGTCCTTCACGAAATGAAGCCAAAATAGGTTGTTCAATGATTTCACCTGACGGTTTAGCCATAAGTCCACGCATACCGCAGAGTTGTCTAACCTGTTGACGATTTCCACGAGCACCCGAGTCCATCATCAAATAAACTGGGTTAATGGTTTCTTTACCTAGATTCTCATCAAGGCAATTAAATACCTCCTTAGCAATATCGTCAGTTGCAGAGGTCCAGACATCAATAATCTTATTGTGCCGCTCGCCCCTGGTGATAATACCTTTCCTAAATTGATCTTCGATTTTATCAATTTCCTTTCGAGCAACCTCTATTCTCTCCTGCTTTTCAGGCGGTATAATCATATCAAAAATACCGATGGAAATACCTGCTTTTGTAGCAATATCAAAGCCCATTTCTTTGAGGCGATCTAGTGACTCTATCGTATCTGGTTTGCCAAGCAGTTTATAGGTTTCAAGAATTAAATTGCCAAGATCCCCTTTGAGGGCAGGTGCATTAAAAAATCCTAATTCAGAAGGCCATATTGTATTGAACAAAACCCGACCCACAGTGGTACGGATTACTGACCTTTTAGATAAACCGAACTGAGTGGTATTTCCCTTATCTGGGTTAGCTAAATCAATCCAATCATGAAGTTTAAGGACTCCCTCCTGCAAAGCACTTAAAGCTTCCTCCAAAGATGCTATAAGTGGTAGCCTTTTATCTTCTGCAGGCATATCACCTTTGGGATTCATAGTTAGATAATATGAACCAAGAACAATATCTTGAGATGGTGTAAGGATAGGCTTACCGCTAGAAGGTGAGAAAATGTTGTGTGTCGCCATCATCAACAGCTTAGCCTCCATGATCGCCTCCACTGAAAGCGGTACATGGACAGCCATTTGATCACCGTCAAAATCTGCATTATAGGCAGTACAAACTAGAGGGTGTACTCGGATCGCATTACCTTCGATGAGAACAGGTTCAAATGCTTGGATAGATAACCGGTGAAGGGTAGGTGCACGGTTAAGTAGTACTGGGTGACCTTTCGTTACCTCTTCTAGGATATCCCAAACCTCAGGAGATCGGCTTTCTATCATTTTGCGGGCACCGCGCACTGTATGCACAAACCCAAGTTCTTTGAGCCTTCTTATGATAAAAGGCTCGAACAAAATAAGTGCCATCTTTTTAGGAATACCACACTGATGTAGCTTTAATTCCGGGCCAATTACAATTACGGATCTACCGGAATAATCAACGCGCTTACCAAGAAGATTCTGACGGAATCTCCCTTGTTTGCCCTTGAGCATGTCGCTCAGAGATTTAAGTGCTCGATTTCCAGAACCAGTAATGGCACGACCATGACGCCCATTGTCAAAAAGTGCATCTACCGCTTCTTGAAGCATACGCTTTTCATTGTGGATAATGACATCAGGAGTCTTAAGTTGAAGCAAATTTTTCAAACGGTTATTACGATTTATGACTCTTCTATAGAGGTCATTTAAGTCACTCGTTGCAAACCTGCCACCCTCCAAAGGGACAAGAGGCCGTAGGTCCGGCGGAATAACTGGAATCGAATCCAATATCATCCATTCAGGAGAAGCTCCTGACTTTATAAACCCTTGGGTTACTTTTAGTCGACTCGCCAGTTTCTTCTTAATTTGTTTCGACTTCGTTTCATGCATCTGGTCGTAAAGCTCTTCAAGTTCATCTTCTAAGTCTATCCTTCCCAGTACATCACGAACAGCCTCTGCACCCATTTTTGCTTCAAACTCATCGCCAAATTCATCTTGTGCCTCTCTAAACTCTTTGTCTGAAAGCAATTGTTTTTCTTCAAGAGGTGTATTTCCTGGGTCGGTAACCATGTACTGCTCGTAATACAGCACACGCTCCAAGCTCTTGGCGGTCATATTTAATAATAGACCCAAACGGGAAGGCATACTTTTCAAAAACCAAATATGAGACACTGGGACAGCTAATTCTATATGACCCATGCGGTCCCTTCGAACCCGAGAAACAGTGACCTCAACTCCGCAACGGTCGCAGACTACGCCCTTGTATTTGATACGCTTATATTTACCACAAGCACATTCATAGTCTCGAACAGGACCAAAAATCTTTTGGCAAAATAAACCACCAGGCTCAGGTTTAAAGGTTCTGTAGTTGATAGTTTCTGGATTTTTAACTTCTCCTTTTGACCAGGAACGAATGACATCTGGAGACGCAACCGTTATTGATACTTTGTCCATGGGTCCAACCTCTACACCTAGTGCTTCGCTTACTGCTTCAATACTCATGTGTTATTTTCTCGATTTTGAATTTTTAAATTTGGGGAGTGATTAAAGTGCGTCTTCACCTCTAACTCGAATATCAAGGCAAAGGCTTTGCATTTCTTTCATCAAAACATTGAATGACTGCGGGGTACCTGCTTGAAGTGAGTTGTCACCTTTAACAAGAGATTCGTAAATCTTCGTTCTACCCGAGACATCATCAGATTTTACGGTTAAGATTTCCTGTAAGGTATAGGCAGCACCGTAAGCTTCAAGCGCCCAAACTTCCATTTCTCCGAAACGTTGTCCTCCGTACTGGGCTTTACCTCCAAGAGGTTGCTGAGTGATTAAACTGTAAGGACCGACCGCTCTGGCATGGATTTTACTCGATACCAAGTGGTTTAGCTTAAGCATGTACATGTAGCCTACTACAATCTTCTGGTAGAATGCTTCTCCTGTACAACCATCATACAAAACGGACTTTCCAGTCTCTGGAAGTTCAGCTTCCTTGAGATACTCTTGGATACGGGATTCGGGAATACCATCAAATATGGGAGTCGCAACTTTAAGCCCCAATTTGTTACAAGCCCATCCCAAGTGTGTCTCTAAAACCTGTCCCACATTCATCCGACTGGGAACACCAAGGGGGTTCAAGCATATTTGAATCGGTGTGCCATCCGGAAGAAAAGGCATATCTTCTTCCGCAACAATTTTGGCTACAACACCTTTATTTCCATGCCTCCCGGCCATTTTATCACCTACACGCATTTTTTGTTTTTTAGCAACAAATACACGTACATTCTTAATAGCTCCCTGATCGATAGGATCACCTTGCTCGATCGCTTCAATCTTTCGATTACAATCATCCTCGAGGTCAGAGAACTTAGACTCATAACTCTCGATAATTTCAAAAACTTTAATTCTAACAGGAGAAGGGGGAATCTCGATAAAACGATGAACCGAAGCCAATCTTCTCAATAAGGTTTTGGTAATCTTGCGGTTGGAAGGAATGATTATATCACCGGTTTCAGAATTCGTAACATTCAGGGGAATCTTTTCTCCTAATAAAATGTTCGATAAGGACTCTGTTAGTTGAGCGCGAAGGTCTTCGGTTTGTGTACGAAAATCTTCTTTGATCTGCTTCATTTGACGCCTAAAATCCGAAGGGGAAAGCTTTTCGCGCTCCGCATCTGTACGACTGGATATTTTGATGTCCATGACTATACCCTGCGTGCCGGATGGTACTTTCAAAGAACTGTCTTTTACATCTGCGGCTTTTTCCCCAAATATTGCACGCAGCAACTTTTCTTCAGGGGCCAAATCTGTCTCACTTTTAGGTGTAATTTTTCCAACAAGTATGTCGCCAGGCTTAACTTCGGCACCGATTCGAACTACTCCGAGGTGGTCAAGATTTCGCAAAGCCTCTTCTCCCGCATTTGGGATATCTCTGGTTATCTCCTCTGGACCCAGTTTAGTATCACGGGCAGTTACTTCGAATTCTTCGATATGAATTGATGTATAAATATCATCTTTAACAATCTTTTCAGAAATAAGAATGGCATCTTCGAAATTGTATCCTTTCCATGGCATAAATGCCACCAATATGTTGCGCCCGATAGCTAATTCACCTTGGTCCGTACAGGCACCATCTGCAAGGGCCTGTCCTACTTTTACTTTATCCCCCTTGCGGACAATAGGTTTTTGATTAAAGCAAGTTCCAGCGTTTGACCTCAAAAACTTACGAAGATCATAACAGTAAATACCTTTTTTGTGGTCACTTCTCGGTTCCTTGTAGAAACGAGGTGGCAATGTTCCATCATCAGAAACAACGATTCTCTTACCGTCTGCTAAAGCAACCGTTCCTTCAGACTCGGACACCGTAACCGTTCTTGAATCCTCTGCGACCTTTTTTTCAATTCCGGTACCAACCAATGGTGAATCAGACTGAAGTAGTGGAACCGCCTGGCGCTGCATGTTAGCACCCATCAACGCGCGATTCGCGTCATCGTGCTCAATAAAAGGTATAAGACCGGCAGCAACAGATACCACTTGTTTAGGAGAAACATCCATGTAGTCCACATCCTCTGGTTCATATTCTGCTACTTGGTCTCTGTACCTGCAAGTAACACGACCCGTTAGCTTGCTGCTGGATTTTTCAATCTCTGTATTCGCTTGAGCTATTCTAAAGCGTTCTTCCTCGAATGCATTAAGATACTTAACATTTTTGGGATTTTTATCAACCACACCATTTTTAACAGGATGATAAGGAGATTGCAGAAATCCGAATTCATCTATCTTGGCATATGTGGATAGCGTGTTAATAAGGCCAATATTTGGTCCTTCAGGTGTTTCAATAGGACAAATCCTGCCATAGTGTGTTGGGTGCACATCTCTAACTTCAAAACCTGCTCGTTCGCGATTCAAGCCTCCCGGACCTAAAGCAGATAGACGACGCTTGTGGGTTAATTCCGCAAGAGGATTAATTTGATCTTTAAACTGACTGAGTTGACTGCGGGCAAAGAAATCCCTGACTACAGTGGTTAATGCTTTTGGATTGATTAACTTACCTGGAGTAAGAGACTCTACACCCTGATCGTATAAAGTCATGCGTTCACGGACAACTCTTTCAGTTCGAGCTAGGCCACTACGGCATACATTTGCAAGCAGTTCTCCAACTGTTCGCACTCTCCTATTTCCAAGGTGATCGATATCATCGATACCCATATCAAAAATCGAACCAGCGTCTTCTTTGGCCTTCTCCTCGTTACTCTTTCCACGCTTTAAGTCTGTTAGTTTCCTCGTTGCTGCAACCAAGTCTTCAACGGTTGTTACTCTAACATCTAGGGGTGTTTCGAGACCTAATTTCAGATTGAGCATATGCCTGCCTACTTTAGCTAAATCATATCGCTTCGGGTCTAAAAAGAGGCGCTTAATTAAGGCTTCTGCATTCGCTTTTTCAGGTGGTTCACCAGGACGCAGTTTCTTGTAGATTTCTTTAAGTGCTTCTTCCTTATTCTTGGTAGTATCCTTCTTGAGGCACCTGATAATAGCACCATCATCTACCGAAGTATCAATTGCGCGAAGAGATGTTTCGCCTGCTTTGTGGAAAGCACGTAAGTATGTCTTTGTTAGTGGTTCGAATGCTTTTGCTAATACCTGACCCTTAGTTCGGTCAAACATCGGCTCAACAAGTACAAAATTCGATACATTGTCTCTCTTAAGAAGATCATCGATCGATAAATTTTCAATGTCATAAAAGAGTTCAATAATTTTTTGATCCGAATCCTTATCTTTGCCTGGTTCAGAATCTAGGAGTGCCCTTAGAAATGTGGTGATTAAAAACTTTCTTCTTCTTCTACGTCTATCAAGGTAAATGTAGAGCAGGTCATGTTGATCAAATTGAGCTTCGATCCATGTACCGCGATCTGGAATAATTCTAAACCCATGAAGCGTTTTACCGCTAGTGTGCGTAGACTCCTCAAAACTAACGCCTGGCGAACGATGTAACTGGCTTACAACTACTCTCTCTGCACCATTGATGATAAAAGAACCACGTTCAGTAACAATGGGCAATTCACCCATAAAAATTTCTTCTTCTGAATAGAAAGGTTTGCTCTGTCCTTCAAGCTCCATCTTGAGTCTGAGCTTTACCTGTAAGGGTGCCGAGTATGTGCAATTTTGGTCAATACAATCCATCTCGGACAAATTTGACTCCCCAATCGAATAGCTAACATACTCTAAACGAGACTTTTCGTCGTAACTTATAATCGGAAATACTTCCCTAAATACAGCCTCCAAACCCCCTTGCTTCCTGTGGCTAGAAGGAACATCGCGCTGGAGAAAATCATAGAACGAATCTACCTGATTCTGGATTAAATTAGGTGGGTCGATAACTTCTTGAAGTTTACCGAAATTAAGTCTTTGGGTGGAGGCCATAACGTGAATGCTGTTGGGTATTAAAAAAATGGAAAAAGCCGTATGGTTGATGTCCAACCATACGGCTCGTAAAAGATTATGAACTCAAAGTAAAAAGCATTACTTGACTTCAGCTTTAGCACCAGACGCCTCAAGCTTCTTGAGAATTTCTTCAGCATCTTCTTTGGAAACTCCCTCTTTGACTGGTTTTGGTGCTCCTTCAACAAGTTCTTTAGCTTCCTTCAAGCCAAGTCCTGTGATTGCACGGACTTCTTTGATTACAGCAATCTTGTTGCCTCCAAATTCCTGAAGAATAACATCAAATTCTGTCTTCTCTTCTCCTCCGGAACCAGCATCACCTCCATCAGCTGGAGCTGCGGCAGCTACAGCTACTGGAGCAGCAGCACTGACTCCCCATTTTTCTTCTAGATCCTTTACGAGATCTGCTATTTCGATAACTGATTGGCCGCTAAGCCAATCGATTACTTGGTCTTTTGTTATTTCTGACATATGTATAATATCCTCCTTGCCTGAATATGATTAGTACCTATCGGTGTTTAAGGGAATATCCCCTAATTTCTCCTAGGTTGGTGGTTATTGTTATGGGTTAAAACGGACAGAGTCCGAAAGTTAAAATTTAAGCTTCCTTTGCTTTAGCTTGTAAAACTGTTAGGAAGCCACGAGAAGGAGCAGACATAACGCTCAAAAGTTGCGATGCCGAAGTGTTAAGTAGTGATAGAAGTTGTGCCCGAAGACTTTCGAGCCCAGGGAGCGTTGCCAACTGTTTGACCTCATTAGAAGTTAAAACTTTTTGTGATAGTGCCCCTGCTTTTACAGCTACCTTATCGTTCTTTTTAAAATAGCCAACAAGTGCTTTTGCAACGGCTGATGGGTCATCACCTCCAAATACAATAGCGGTATGTCCTTTGAGATGATCATCAAGGTCCAGACCTTTTTCCTTTGTAGCAAGCTTCAAGGAAGAATTTTTAACTACATGAAATTCCGCTCCTTTATCTGACAGTGCTTTTCTCAACTCACTGGTTTGTTCTGAGTCAATACCCTGGTAGTCGGTAAGGAAAAAGAAGTTTGAACTATTTATAAAGTTAGACGCTTCTTTAACTAAGAATTCTTTTTCTGGTCTCATGGGATGTATTAGCTAGCTGCTGCAAGATTTATTTTAACGCTCGGTGACATAGTGCTACTCACAAAGATAGACTTAATGAACTTTCCTTTAAAACCCTCAGGTCGAGCGGATGAAATTGCACCGATGGCAGTTTCAGCATTTTCAGTAAGTTGTTGGGAGGTAAAAGAGCGTTTACCAATTACAACAGCAATCGCTCCAGTTTTATCCATTTTAAATTCGACTCGACCTGCTTTAACTTCTTGGATCGCAGATTTAACATCGTCTGTAACGGTACCTGCCTTGGGTGTTGGCATTAATCCCCTTGGGCCGAGAACACGAGCAATCGCACGAACAGACTTCATCGCAGATGTTGTTGCTAGAGCCACATCGAAGTCCATCCATCCATCTTTGACTTTAGCAATAAGATCTTCAAGGCCTGCAAAATCAGCTCCGTGCTTAAGGGCATCTTCTGCGTTTTCAGTGAAAACAAGAACTTTGATTTCCTTACCGCTTCCATGTGGTAAGTTTACCACACCACGGACCGCTTGTGAAGTTTGCTTAGGATCAACTCCCAAAGACATAGAGATTTCGACGGTTTCATCAAACTTTACCTTTTCAAAAGCTGAAAGCTTATCAATAGCTTGGGGTAAATCAGATTCCGTGGTGGCTTCTGTAAAAGAATTTTTGTATCTTTTGCTTCTAGCGATCATAATAATTTACTTAATTTACTACCTCAATACCCATACTGCGTGCAGTGCCTTCTATGATTCGGCAAGCAGCATCGTCATCGGAGGCGTTTAGATCTTTTTCCTTAACTTTAACAATTTCCAAAACTTGATCGCGGGTAACTTTACCCACTTTATCTCTATTTGGCACCCCGGATCCTTTTGCTAAACCTGCTGCCTTCTTAAGTAAAACTGCAGCAGGTGGAGATTTAAGGATAAAACTAAATGACCTGTCCGCATAAACAGTAATGACCACAGGTAAAATTAAACCTGCTTGATCTTTAGTTTTGGCATTAAATTCTTTACAGAAACCCATTATATTAACACCTTGGGCACCAAGTGCGGGCCCAACAGGTGGAGCGGGGTTCGCTGCCCCAGCTGGCAACTGTAATTTGATTTGTCCGACTGCTTTTTTTGACATAAATTTCCTAATTATTCTTCATCTGCTTTTTCAACCTGCCAGAATTCTAGTTCCACTGGTGTGAATCTTCCGAAAATTGAAACAGATACTTTAAGTGTTCCTTTGGTCGCGTCAATTTCATCTATTTCTCCTGTTAAATTAAGAAAGGGACCGTCTAGAATTTTAACCACTTCACCGACACTAAACTGAACTTTCGGTACTTCTTTGCCAACTGCTTCGTCAACTTGTCTCAAAATACGACCTATTTCATCCTTAGCCAAGGGAGTCGGGTTTTCTTTTCCGATAAAGTTAATTACGCCATCCGTTTCTTTGATTTTGTACCAAGGAGCTTTCTTTAAACTCCCTAAATCATCGAAAAGATCCATTTCAACAAAAACATAACCAGGATAAAATTTTCGGTCCCGTTGTTTTTTCTTTCCATTCTTAACTTCAGAAACTGTTTCAATGGGAACAAGAATTTCTTTTAGGCAACTAGCAAAAACCTCATCCTCTTCCTTGTACTTATTAAGGTAACGCTTAACCTTGTCTTCGTGATTAGACAAACACTGTAAAGCGTACCACTTCATCTCTGTACTCATGGGTTTGGGGTAGGGTAGTGTGTTAGCTGTTGCGAACTAGATTTGTAAATAGCTCAACCCAGTTTGATAATGAAAAATCAGAAACTGATATGAAAAAACCTAGAATGGCTACACCAACAATCACTACGATTGTTGACTCTCGTAACTCAGCAAAAGAAGGCCAACTAGCTTTCGAAAGCTCAGCCAAAGTTTCCTTATAAAAAGTACGAATTTTCGCAAATGGATTCAAAATAAAAATATGTTATATGGCGGGAGAAGAGGGACTCGAACCCCCAGCCTACGGTTTTGGAGACCGTTGCTCTACCAGTTGAGCTATTCTCCCAACATATGTGTTATAAGATCTCTGAGATATTTCCTGCTCCTATTGTCTTTCCGCCTTCGCGAATAGCAAATCGTTGACCAGGTTCCATCGCAATTGACTTTTGTAAATCAATTTCGACAGCTAAGTTGTCTCCGGGCATTACCATTTCAACACCTTCGGGAAGTTCTACATTTCCTGTCACATCTGCTGTTCCAAAGAAAAATTGAGGACGATATCCCTTGAAGAACGGAGTGTGACGACCACCTTCCTCTTTATTTAAAACATATATCTGAGCTTTTGCTTTAGTGTGGGGCTTGATGCTTCCGGGTGCAGCAATTACATGACCGCGCTGGATATCAGATTTTTCAACTCCTCGAAGTAAGATACCAACATTGTCTCCCGCTTGGCCTTCGCCTAATTCTTTGCGGAACATTTCGACGCCTGTGCAAGTGGTTTTGCGTGATTCACCTAATCCTACAATTTCAATCTCTTCACCAACTTTAACAATGCCTCTCTCGATTCTTCCAGTGGCAACAGTGCCTCTACCGGTAATTGTAAAAACATCTTCCACAGACATGAGCAGTGGTTTGTCAACATCACGAACGGGCTCAGCAATTTCAGAATCAATTGCGTCCATAAGTTTTTGGATTGCTCCAAGTCCTAATTCACCTTCATCATCTTCTAAGGCTTTGGTTGCAGATCCACGAATGATTTGAGCGTTGTCTCCGTCAAATTCGTACTTACTGAGTAAATCCCGAATTTCCATGTCAACTAACTCAAGCAGTTCTTCATCGTCTCCTGACATTAAATCACATTTATTAAGGAAAACTACCAAATTAGGAACATCTACCTGACGAGCTAACAAAATGTGCTCACGGGTTTGTGGCATAGGCCCGGTGGTTGCATCCACAACAAGAATAGCACCATCCATTTGGGCAGCACCAGTAATCATGTTTTTTACAAAATCTGCGTGACCTGGGCAGTCCACATGGGCATAGTGCCTATTAGCTGACTCATACTCAACATGAGAAACCGCTATCGTTACAATTTTGGAAGCGTCACGCACCGTTCCACCTTTAGCAATATCAGCATAAGTTTTGACTTCTGCAAAGCCTTGCTTGGCTTGGGCATGTAGGATAGCCGTCGTTAAAGTTGTTTTACCATGATCCACGTGACCGATGGTGCCTACATTGACGTGAGGTTTAGTGCGTTGGAATTGTTCTTTGGCCATTTTTTGACTATTTGTTGATTAGATGGAGCCCACGAGCGGATTTGAACCGCCGACCTCGTCCTTACCAAGGACGCGCTCTACCGACTGAGCTACATGGGCGGAGGGCATGGGGGTTAATAAAGAAAACGGCTGAATATAAATTTACAAAACACAATGTCAAGAAAAACGACTATTTTTTAAAACTTTAGAAAATAATTTTCTTGAACTATTAGAAGAAATCGCAGATAAAGCGTTGCTGTGCGGGCGTAGCTCAGTTGGTAGAGCACCACCTTGCCAAGGTGGATGTCGAGGGTTCGAATCCCTTCGCCCGCTCCATTATTTACCAAAAATTTTATTAATTTTTTCTTCGTGTTGTGGGTTATATACGACTAAGTCGTTACAAGAATTAGCTGTTAACTTTTTCATTTTTAAACCTGAACCTTGGATGATTGGAATTAAAGGTAAAATGTCACAATCTTTTAAATCCAAATCCAACATGAGGTCTGCATTTCTTGTAATGACCATGTGGTACCCAAAACAATCACCCCAAGTTCGGATTACAGATTTATGTTTTTTTAATTTTTCCCACTGGTTAGAAAACCTAGAATTGACTACCCTATCTTCATCAGTTGTTAAAATCAGGAGCGTATCTGCATTACCACGAAAATTGGCAGACGAAGGCAGTTCATAATTTGAAATACAAGATTTACCATCACTTGAGAGAAAAAAATCATTGTAAGAAGGTAAACGATACGAGCCGTATACTATTTCATTTTGAAAACATAGACCAATCAAAATTCCGTAAAAAGGAACGCCAGAAGAAAAATTGAAAGTTCCATCTATCGGATCAATTACCCAACGATAAGAAGAATTGTTGTTCACATCTTCTTCTTCCTCGCCATGAAGGCTATGATTAGGGTATTTATTACAAATCTCTCTTCTTATAAAGTTTTCTATTTCTACATCAACTTCCGTTACGATTGTCCCATCCTCTTTGTCCCACTTACTAAAATTTCCATTAAATTTTGATCGTGCAATTTCTGCTGCTTTTGATGATGTTAATTCTACAAAATTTGAAAACTCATCAAATGTAACATTGTTGATACTATGCATGGAAAGGGTATAGTTTTAGATTTCGAAGGATCCCTCAAAGATGGATTCAGTGAGGTAGGCTATATCATAATAAACAACTTTGAAATTCTCAATGTCAACGAACTTACCAAAGTAAACAGTAAAAGAGCCGGCACACTTTTAGAATTCCTGAATGAACCTTATGATTTTTTTGTGGCACATCATCATAAAACGGAAAAAAATTTAATTAAAAAAGAGATGCCTTACACTAACTTTAACAAATCAGGTGAGTGGGGACCTTGGCTTGACACAGAGAACTTGTATAAAAAACTTTATCCGCAATTAAGAAACTATAAGTTAAATTATTTAGTAAAAGAATTCTTGGATTTAGAAGACATTAAAGAATCTCTAGCAAAGTATTCACCCAATTCAAAGCAAGATTTTCATCATCCATTATTTGATGCTTTGTGTAGTTTTTACTTAGCAAAAAGATTGATGCAGATAGTTAATTTAAAAGCATTTTTAGTTTAAGCTAATCAGTGCTTGCTTCTTGAATGCTCTCTCCGTTGCATTCTGCTTCGGTAACTGAAAGGTCGACGGAAGTACTTTCCTCAGAAGAATTTTCTTCATTTAATTCTATAACCTCAGAAACACCTGTAAGTTCGTCCTTACCATCTACATTAATTAATTTTACCCCCTTTGAGCCACGGTTTGTTTCTCGAATATTTAAAACAGGACAACGAACGGCCTGTCCTCGTGAGGTAATCATTAATATTTCACTGTCTTCTGCTACACTAAGGGCAGAGCAAACTGCATCTGTATTCATTGCGGTAACACCCTGGCCGCCACGCTTTCTTGGCGTAACATCAGCTAATTCGTCAGTGTTATTACCGCCGTTAGGTAGAAAAGATGCAAACCTAGTCCTTATGCCTAATCCGTTTCTACCAGCAATTAACAGTAATTTTTCATCTTCTACAACAAGCATGCTAACAACTTCATCGTTATCTTTTAAGCGTACTCCTCGAACGCCACGAGTAACACGCCCTTGATCACGCAACTGATCACAACTGAAGCGTAAACCTTTTCCGTTTTTAGTTAAAAGTAGAAGATGATCATCGGCCGTTGCTCTCAGGGCTTGAAGCACAGTATCACCCTCGTCAATATTTATTCCAATTATTCCACCTTTACGATGATTTTTATATGCACTGATTCTCGTTTTCTTGACCACTCCTTTTTTTGTGCACAGCACAAGAGATTCCTCAGAATCAAAACTGTCTATAGCGATGACAGCGTTGACAACCTCACCTTTTTGCATGTCTAGAAAATTTATAATGTTCCGTCCTTTTGATGTTCTACTACCTTCTGGAATTTCATAAGCTTTTTCAACATAAACCCGACCATTGTTCATAAAGAACATCAATGTGTCATGAGCGTTACATGTTTTAAGAATGTTCACAGGGTCTTCTTTCTTTTGGCCAGTCCCAATCACTCCCTTGCCACCCCTATTTTGCACGCGATATTCTTCAATTTGAGTGCGCTTAATAAATCCAGTATCAGTTATTGTTACAACGCATCCATCGTTAGGTATGAGGTCTTCCATTCGCACATCACCTTCAGCCTCAGTAATAATGGTTTTTCTTTCATCGGCATAACTATCTTTTAGAACCAGCAGTTCTTCTTTGATGACAGAAAGTAATTTGAATTCGTTCTCAATAATTTCTTTAAAACCGGTGATCTGTTCCATCAACTCAAGGTATTCGGCATCAATTTTATCTCTTTCCATACCAGTTAACTGATACAACCTTAGGTCTAGTATCGCACTTGCCTGTCTTTCAGAGAGAGCGTACTTTGTAATCAACCTGGACTTGGCTTCGTTTCTGTTTGCAGATGCCCGAATAATTTTAACGAATTCATCAAGATTGTCTAACGCGATCTTATAGCCTTCGAGTATATGGGCTCTTGCCTCAGCTTTACGAAGTCTAAATTTCGTTCTTCGCAAAACAACATCCCTGCGGTGCTCAACATAGCATTCAAGGGTTTCCTTTATATTTAACTGTCTTGGCCGTAACTTATCAAGTGCCAATAATATAACTCCGAAACTGCTTTCAAGTGCAGTCATCTTAAAGAGTTTGTTCATCGTAACTCTTTCAATTTCCCCCATCTTAAGCTCAACCACTATTCTTGTCGTTTCGGTTGATTCGTCACGTAAATCACTTACCCCATCTAGAATTTTATCTTTTACCAGATCAGCTATTCGAGTTACCAGAGTGGCCCTATTTACATTGTAAGGTATTTGGGTTATGATGATTTGTTGTTTTCCAGAGGGCAAATCTTCAATATGCATAGAACCCCGCATCCTGACAATTCCACGCCCAGTGTGCATGTAAGAATTAATACCTGATTTTCCAGAAATACTTCCACCAGTTGGAAAATCTGGCCCTGGGAGAATTTCCATAATTTCATCAATGGAAATG
>CBFIFQ010000008.1:0-41572 GCA_965661905.1 Opitutales bacterium | reverse complement strand
CACCAATCAGAAAATGGGCGCAGCAATCTTGGAATCTCTTCTGCAAGTAAAATGGAACGACTTAACTCCAAGCGAACGGCTTGCGTTGGTTCGAACCTACCAGGTTGCCATGGTCCGCTTTGGGAAACCACCCCCGGATGTGATTGAAAAAATAATTGCACACCTGGACCCTCACTTCCCCGCAAAGAGTTTTGAAATGAATTGGTTACTTTGTGAGACTCTCGCTTTTCTTGAAGCTCCAACCGTCGCCCTGAAAGGCATTACTCTGCTCACAAAAGCTTCCACGCAGGAAGAACAGATGGAATATGCCCGCTCCCTTCGAAATTTACAAGCCGGCTGGACCCTTGAACTTCGTGCCCAATACTTTAGCTGGTTTTTAAAAGCGGCTAATTACAGGGGAGGTGCAAGTTTCACCAAGTTTATTGAGTTCATTCGACAGGACGCAGTGGCCAGCCTCAACCCAAAAGAGAAAAAAAGCCTTGCCAGTCTGCTTGCCCAAAAACCTGTCACAACTTCCCCGGCAGAACTGATGGCAAAGGCGATGGCGGGCAGGACATTCGTAAAAAACTGGGAATTGGACGAGTTAAGTAATTTGGCTTCCCAAGGTCTCAGCGGCAGGAATTTCGAGAAGGGTCATAAAATGTTTGCCGCAGGCGGGTGCTTTGCTTGCCACCGTTTTGGTAACCAGGGAGGGATGAACGGGCCCGACTTGACCGGAGCGGGTGGCCGTTATTCACCTCATGACCTGCTTGAACAAATCATGTACCCAAGTAAGGAAATCAATGAGCAGTTTGTCCCAACTTTCGTGACATTAAAAAATGGAGATGCACTCTCTGGCGTTGTGGTAAACCTTAACGGTGACTGGGTTGTATTGAATACAGACCTTTACAACCCCAACCAACGAACCACTGTTCAAAGAAAAGAAATTGAAAGCATGGGCCCTTCAGATGTGTCTCCCATGCCTCCAGGCTTGCTCAATATGATGGAAAAAGATGAGGTCATGGACCTTCTTGCTTACATCCTAAGCGGTGGAGAACCCAAACATAAGTATTTTCAATAAAGACTAAAGGGAATGACATGAAAAAATTCCTGACAGTGATTTTAAAGCTTTTGCCAATGACTTCGTTCTGTCTTCTTTGTGGAGGCAAGCAACCCAACATTATTGTCTACATGATTGATGATTTGGGATGGAACCAAATCAGTGCAAAGCAAGCCACAATGGGTACTCATTCTGGTGATTTCAAAACTCCCAATATTGAAAAAATTGCCAATAAAGGATTGAGCTTCACCCATGCTTACACCCAACCCAATTGCGCTCCATCCCGTGCCGCCTTGTTATCGGGGCAATACCCTGCCCGGGTCAATAATGGCGTCTATGTTGTCGGCAATCTCAACCGGAACAAAAAACCAGGCATTAGTAAAAACGAAGCCAAATTTGTAGGGCCGGAGCAGCAGGAAGATGTATCAGCTGAGGCGATCACCATCGCCGAAGCTTTACAGCAAAATGATTATAATACAGCCCATGTTGGGAAATTTCATGTGGGTGGGCATTCCGGGGAATCCACCATGCCTGAAAATCAAGGCTTTGACTTCAACATTGGCGGCTATCATCAAGGTCACCAACCCGTTTGCTTTTCTCAAAAAATTAAAAATCAGTGGCAGTTTACAGGATTAGGCCTTGGGCATTTTGACCGCTTCGCAAAACCCTACACACAGCCATACATCCAAGAACACAATATTCCCAAAAATCAGATCGGAAAACCCAAGCATATATGTGATGCCCTGGCAGACGCGATGGAGGAAACGGTAAAATCACTCTCCGCTAAGAAGAAGCCTTTCTACCTGCAACTTCATGCCTATGCCGTTCATGGACCGGTCATTTCAAGGCCAGACTTAAGGGAAGCGGCCCAAAAGAGACTAGGACTAGGCTCAAGCAATTCTAAAAAGGCCAACCTTGCCGGTTTTATAGCAGGAATGGATGCGGTTCTGGGTCGATTATTGGATGCACTGGAGGACCCTAATGGAGATGGAAATAAAAGTGATAGTATTACCGGGAATACATTGGTGCTGTTTACTTCTGATAATGGGGGAACTCATTTTGATAACCTGCCTTTGCGAGGAGTGAAGGGAATGTTTACCGAAGGTGGTATCCGGGTACCGCTTATTGCATATTGGCCCGGCACAATACCCGCAAATAAAGTTTCGGATCGGATGATCCATGCCATTGATTTTTACCCAACATTCCTGGAGATTGCCGGAAATAATTGGCTACCCCCCAAAGATAAACACCCACTTGACGGGGAGTCTTTTGCCCACACTCTGCTCGATCCAAAGAAACCCGGCAAACGATCTCCAATCTTTTATCTATTCCCCGGATATATGGATATTCGAGCACAGCCATGTGTACTTGTAATCGATGAAATCGATGGGCATCGTTACAAGCTCCTTTATTATTACGAAACAAATGGATGGGAATTGTATAACCTGAGTGATGATTGGGAGGAAAAAAGAAATATCATAAAAAACCATCCCAAACTTGCTAAAAATTTATCACAAAAGATTCAAAGATGGCTCAACCAGAAACATCCAACATGGAAGCCTAAATATCCGCTCTCCAAAAAGGACAATCAGCCCCAGGCTCCATCTTTCTTCCAATAAAAAGACTCCTTATTTTCGCCTGGCAAAAGGGAAGGAAAAAGAACTTACCAAAGAATTGAAATAGGGTATTTTTTTAATTCTTCTTCGGAAGTTAATAAATACATATCTTCCGCAAGCGCTGTGGCGGCCAGAATTCGGTCGATGGCATCATCGTGATGGTAAGGCATTTCAGATAACCTCAGGCAATACTCACGGGTCATACCCAGAGATTTTATATTCCAAATCTTACTTTGTTCCTTAATCCACCTTCTTGGGGTCATAGGCATTTCGAGGGATCCATCATTATATTTAAGGCATATCTCCAGAACGGATGCATCGCTTAAAAAAAATTCATTCCCTTGATCATTTAAAACTTCGGTTCCTTTTGTGCTTAACTTTGAAGGCGATGAACACAGCCAGATAAAAGGGAAAGTGTCGAGAAGCACCCGCATTAGAAATATACCACCGTATCTCCAACTCTCCCCGCAATCTCTCTTTTCTCAACTACTTTAATTGGCTTGGAAGTAATGGTGCCGACCTCAGGTCTGTCGGTATTTGGAAGTTGCTGACAAGGTATCATCCTCGCAATTGGTTTTTTCCCACGGGCAATGACAATATTTTTACCATCTTCCACCTGCTGCAGTAATTTGGAAAGATTGGTTTTCGTAAAATGTACTGAATACATATAACTAAGCTAAGATTATACTTAGCTAAGTCAAATAATTTGAATCATAACTCTCTCAGAAAAAATCATCTCTTTGCGGATGATCTCTTGCCACTCATTTCAATTTTCGAATTACTTCTCTCATGCATCGATTGAGCAAATTTCTCTTGCCCTGCCATTTATTTTTATTCTTCTGGCTTAAAGCCTACAATAAACCGATTGCCTGGGATGGATTTCGTGGGCCCACAGGCGATGGGGATGCTAAGCAAGCCAATCTTCCTGTAAATTTTTCGGAAACTGAAAACATAACATGGAAATCACCGGTTGGAGGCAAAGCCTGGTCTTCCCCAGTGGTGAAGGATAATATTATCTGGGTGACTACAGCAGATATCCATGGACATGAACTTCGTGCCATTCAATTTGACTGGGATACGGGCAGAAAAACAAAAGATGTACTCATCTTTGCTGTAGAAGAACCGCAATACTGCCATCCCTTAAATAGCTATGCCACGCCCACGCCTGTTATTGCCAACAATCTTCTCGTCGTTCATTTTGGGTCTCACGGCACCGCAGCCCTAGATTTTAACACGGGGGAAAAAATATGGGAACGGAAAGATTTCATTTGCAATCATCATCGCGGACCAGCCGCTTCTCCCATAGCTCACAATGATAATGTAATCATTCACTTTGATGGCTATGATTTTCAATATGTAGTTTGCCTGGATCAAAATACTGGACGAACAGTATGGAAGAAAAATCGGGCTTTTGATTACAAGACAGACAATGGGGACCGTAAAAAAGCTTACTGTACACCCACCGTTATAAACCACAAGGGGCGGGAAGAACTTATTAGTCCTGGAGCGATTGCCACCGAGAGTCGGAACCCCCTCACAGGAGAATTATACTGGACAGCCCGAACCGGTGGCATGAATGCATCGGCCAGACCGATATATCGCCATGGTCATGTATTTGTTCTTTGCGGAATGGGATCCATCTGGGCAATCCGACCGGGTGGCCATGGGTGGATTGATAAAAGCCATATATCATGGACTCGCAGGAAAGTAATTCCTAAGAAATCCTCCCCTCTTTTTGTTAACGATTATCTTTTTCTTGTTTCTGACGAGGGGGTTGCTTCCTGCAACGACCCCTTAACAGGAGAAATTGTATGGGCGGAGAGGCTCGGTGTGCAGGGGCAATGTGCGGCATCCCCCATTCATGCAAACGGGAAGATCTATACTTTTTCCAGTGAGGGGGATGTTGTCATCTTTCTTCCATGCCCCAAAGGTTTACAGGTTGTAAATCGTAATAAACTGGACCATGGCTTTATGGCTTCACCTGCGGTGTTTGGAGATTCCCTGCTTGTGAGAAGCAAGAAAAACCTATACCGAATTGATGGTTAAATACACTTTACTTTCCATATGAAACTAAAATTCGTACTCTTCATTGCCTTTATTCACGCATTTACTTTGGTTGCCAAAGATACCTGGCACGCTGTGCCCTCCTGGTTAGAACTGCCTAAGGGCAGAGGTCAGGTTGGAAATATGCACGGCGATATTGCGGTAAGCTCCAATGGTGACATTTATGTGAGTGTGGGTGACCCCAAGGCAGCCCTGCAGGTTTACGGTGACAACGGAATATGGAAGCGTAATGTACCCAATGCTCCAGGAGATATCCATGGCTTTGTCATCAAGCAGGAAGGTAAAGAGGAATTTATTTACGCGGTACGAGTCGGTGGAGGTGAACTGATCAAAATGACTCTTGAAGGGAAAACTACCATGAAAATCCCGGCATCCTCCATTCCGGACAAGTTTAAAAAGAGAGATAAAAAGGGGCAACCATTTGTACGACTAACCGGGGCAGATGTCGCTCAAAATGGTGATATTTTTATAACTGATGGTTATTCATCTGACCATATTCACCAGTTTGACAAAACAGGGAAGTACCTAAATTCATTTGGAGGAAAAAATGCACCTTATGGATTCCGTACGCTTCACAAATTAGTCATCGATACCCGTTTTAATCCCGCAAGAATTATTGGGATGGACCGGGCAAACAATCGGGTTGTTCACCTTGGCCTCGATGGAAAATTCATCGGTGTTGTGGAGGAAGGGCTTTTGCTTCCCGCCTGCGTTCACATTCATGGAGAATGGGCTGTTATCGGTGAGTTACGTGGCCGTGTCACTATCCTGGACAAACAGGGCAACATATACGCCCAAGTCGGTGGAAACTCCAAGAAAGATGAAATTGGAACCAACCGTACACCCCCAGCCAAGTGGCGCAATGGGGTTGTCACGGCACCTCATGGCATCACCTGCAATGCAAATGGTGATATTTTTGTAGCTGAATGGAATATAACCGGCAGGGTTCATCGGTTTAATCGTATATCCCAATGATAAAGGTGGCTTTAAAAAATTGGACCTGGCAGGCGGGCTTGCTGCTTATTCTTGCTTGTGCAGCCGTTGGAAAAACGAATTCATCGCCTCAAAAAATTTCTCTTTTTAACGGCGAAGATTTAAAGGGTTGGAAGGTACCCCAAGGCAATGATCTTCAGAAATGGTATCAGGTATCTGATCGCATTCTCAAAATTCAAAGCGGGCCCAAAAAAAAGGGGTCCATCCTATGGACTGAAAAGGAATTTGAAGACTTCCATCTTACATTGAGTTTCCGTTTTATCAGTGGCACTGTGGATTCCGGTATTCATCTCCGTAATATGGACCAGATTCAAATTGGTATTTCTGGTTCTAAAAAACGCGACATGACTTGCTCACCCTTTATTCCCGGAAAGGGCTATCCCGTGGAAGCTAAAAATGTTGAAAAGCTTCTCAAGCCAAAAGATTGGAATCACCTACAAATTCACGCTGTTGGCCCGAAATATACAGTATGGTTACAAGGAAATGAGGTTATGAAATACACATCAAGTACAGCCAAAGAAAAGGGACCCATAGGCATCCAGCTTCATGCAAACCGAGAGATGGCCATTGACTTTAAAGCGATAATCCTAAGGGAACTCTGATACTCCAATTTTACCAGAGAAGGCTGCCGACAAGCATAACCTGAATGCCCGGATGCCTTTTTTACATATGATCGTTGTTTTGGTAATCTGCAAATAGAACATGACATGATTCTGGCTTGCTCTTTACCCTAAGCCCTGAAGTCTTTAACCATGACAAAACCTTCAGATCTTACACGATTTCTTTGTGATTTAATAGCAATTCCTAGTGTAAACCCATCTCTGGGAGGAGAGACTCATCATCAAAATGGAGAAGAAGGGGTTGCTGCATTTCTTATTGAAAAAGCAAGTGGCTTGGGCATTACAGCCCAAAGGCAGGCAGTATTACCGGGCCGCAAAAATGTCATTTTTCGGTTAAAACCCAAAAACCGTGTCAAACAAAAGGTCTTACTGGCACCTCACCTTGATGTGGTACCTGGAGACAGTAAATTGTTTAATCCCAGAAGTAAAAATGGAAAAATTTATGGTAGAGGTGCCTGCGATACCAAGGGTTCCATAGCCGCCTTTTTTCATGCCTTCTGTGAGCTTGCCAAAAATAAAGGGGCAGCCCAAGACACTGAAATTATTTTTGCCGGATTAGTGGATGAAGAATTTGGGCAGGCAGGCTCACGGAAGTTGGCAGTAAAAGGCCCAAAAGCTGATTTAGCTATTGCCGGTGAACCCACCAATTTGCAAGTTGTCACCGCCCATAAGGGAAACATCTGGCTTCGCCTGAAAACAAAAGGTAAGGCAGCCCATGGAGCTACCCCTCAGAACGGGAAAAATGCAATTGGCTTCATGACCCCACTTTTACAGGTGCTTTTCCAGGACTACCCCGAGATATTGCTACAAAGAAATCATCCCTTACTTGGACAGCCAACCCTGAATGTAGGGAAAATTAGCGGTGGATCCCAGGCTAATATAGTGGCAAATTCCTGTATCCTTGAATTGGATCGCAGAACCCTTCCCGGAGAAAGTGAAGCCTCGATTAAAGAAGAATTTATTTCCTTATTTAAATGTAAGAATGTACCCGTTCCTGAATTTGAATTTACCCGGTCAGTTCCCTGCCCTCCACTCGACACCGACCCCAATCTACCATTAGTGAGAGACCTGCTCAAAGCTAGCGGAAAAAGAAAACCCAGAGGGGTACCATATTTCACAGATGCCTCACCTCTCGCAAGCGGTGGTACCCCCTCGGTTGTCTTTGGACCTGGAGATATTGCCCAGGCTCACTCAGAAAATGAATTTGTAGAAATCAAACAACTGGAAAAAGCCCAGGATATTATCTCTACTTTTTTGAAAAACCTTCCGTAACACTCTAACCCCATGAGGTGCCTGTCAACCTTGGTTAGTTGTTGATAAACTTTAATGACACTTACTTCCACTCTCTTTACCCTAGAGTGGAAGAGAGGTAAAATGGTACCCGTATACATAAATTTGTGAAACAATTAAGGTTTGCCAATTAAATTGGAGTCCTAAAAAATCTGTTCCCTGTTTAGCCAGCCCTCTAATCGAATATAAGAAATAATCTATTAAAAATATTATCATGAATCATACGCCCTCTATCTTGGACATTCCAGTAACACGTCGATCATTTCTAAACAAATCCGGGAAAATTGCCTCTGCTGGTGCTCTGGCAGGTATGGCTTTACCAATGGTGCACGGTCAAACAAAGGAGGAAACCAAACTGGCCCTGATTGGCTGTGGAGGGCGGGGAACCGGAGCCGCGAGTAATGCCCTGTCAGTCTCCCAAGCCTTTGGTCCACGAAAACTTGTAGCGATGGCAGATGTATTCCAGTATCGCATAGATCAAAGCTACAACGGCCTTTCCCAAAAGCATAAAGATCTTGTAGATGTCACCCCAGACCGAAAATTCATTGGATTTGATGGATACAAGAAAGCCATGGATGTACTCGATCCGGGGGATGTGGTCATCTTTACTTCCCCTTGTGCTTTCCGTTGGGTTCATTACCAGTATGCAGTGAACAAGGGGCTAAATGTGTTCATGGAAAAACCGGTAACTCCGGACGGTCCTTCCTCCCGGAAGATTTTAGAAATTAATGAACAGGCCAAAGAGCTTAACCTGAAAGTTGGGGTTGGCCTGATGTGCAGGCACAGTGAAGCCAGAAGAGAACTAAAAGCCAGAATTGATGACGGGGAACTAGGTGAACTGCTTTACCTCAAAGCGGTACGGATGCAAGGGCGCCTGATTGGGTGGGACAAAAGAAAACAGGAAACCCCCGACAAAGACCTGAGTGACTTAATGTATCAAATTAAAAACTTCCACGGATTCCTTTGGCTTAGCGGCGGAGTTTACAGTGATTTCAATATTCATAACATTGATGAATGTTGCTGGATGAAAGGGATGTGGCCGGTTAAAGCTCAAGCAATGGGTGGGAGGCATTACCGAGGAGATGAGATTGACCAAAACTTAGACAGTTACTCTGTGGAATACACTTTCCCGGACGAAACCAAGCTTTATTTCCAGGGAAGAAGCATGAACCGTTGCTATGAGGAATTTGCCAGCCATGCGAATGGCACCAAAGGCTATGCCTTGATTTCAGGACCTGGTGGTCATCGCTCCCAAGCCCGTATTCATAAAGGGCAAGGCCCTGAGAGTGATTTGGCATGGATGTTTGGGCAAAGTTCTGGTGGCGGCAGACCCACCCGTGAATCAAACCCATACCAGGATGAATGGGAACACCTGATGGATGCGATCAAAAATGATAAACCTTTCAACGAAGTTGAGCGGGGAGTTAAAGCAAGCGTGGTAACATCCATGGGCCGCATGGCAGCCCATGTCGGGACAGAAGTCACCTATGAAGACATGTTCTCCTGCGATCACGAATTCGGGAAAGGAGTGGAAAACTTAACCCTTGATTCCGAATCTCCTCTTTTAGCGAATTCAGATGGTTCATACCCTGTTCCTGCCCCTGGTAAAAACAAAAGAGAATATTAAGTTTTCAAGACTGGCAAAAGTGGTTTACTAACAGCATTCCACTTTTTGAGTGAATAACTTTTCCTGCCTTTCTTTTTTTACCTATCTTTCTTTTAATTAAAGGGTTACATCTTTAAATTACACAGGCTAGTATACAGTTTCCACAAACTCAGTTGACCCGAACCAAAGCTTATTCCTAAATCTACATAGCCAAGGAAGTTTTGGGGTAGGCTTTCTTGGATTTAGGCCCGTTCTCGTTTAACGAGAGCGGGCCGCTTTTTTACAATGTATTGAAAGGCTACCCTTTATTTACAAACTCTCGGATCGAGTTGCTTGAGTTTTTCAATGATTTTTAGCATGGCCAGGGGTGGGATGGACTCTCCTACAACTTCTCTTATCAATTTCTTTGAAAATAATTCATTTTTCTTCATTCGACCAAAAGGTATTCCCCGAAATGTAAATCGATCTTTCCACAAAGGATGGTCCAAGGTGGAAAGGATTAAAATTTCTCGTAAAGATAAGACGCGATTCTGAACTGGGTGTCCTTTAACATCACTCGAGATTACCCCACTATTCATGGTTAATGTGGATGCAGGTTTATTCCAGTTCATCCTTCGGTAGGAAGACCGAAAACCGCGCACAAGCCGAGAACGCCCTTTCACCACTTTTTGGGGACGTGGAAGAGAACTTCCACAGTTACACCTCACCGCTATTGGGTTGGACGCAATCTTCTGACAATCCGGGCATTGAAGGTTATCAAACGCGGTCTGACCTTCGGGCGTATGCTGCATCCAAAAATATTGCTTTTCATTCCAGGGCGGAATGCTGTGATAAGGATCCTCGCTATCCGTGAGCTTCGTACGCGCATCTAAAGCTGGTAAATGTCCAATTGCATCGCGTAAAGATACATAAGGCAAGTTACACATGGGGCCATGGGTAGGAATAGGATGAAGAGGGCTGAGGCAGGTGCTGTAAACTTGCTCTATGGGCGAAACCGATGAAACCACTCCAGGGATGCGACATCCTATTGTAATTAAGCGTTCACGATGATGGGGAACACCATAAGCTCTAAAATCGAGAATGTTGGCGCGAATGGTATAGCCCAAGGGGTGTAAACGTCTCGAAAGGCAACCCAAGATGTTTTCAGGTTTGTTTTGTTCATTACGAATGATGGTGTTCTCCATCCTTCGAACATTTTCTAAAACAAACCAGTCTGGTTGTAATTTTGCTACAATATCTATGCCGGGCAAAATTAAGCGATTCCTCGGATCTTCTGAGGAACGGTTTCCTGCTTTAACCGCAGCTGATAATTTACCTGCTCCGTTGGATGACATACCCTGGCAAGGCGGAGAAAGGGTAAGAAGCCAAGGTTTTTTTCCCGCAAGCTTCTTTTCGCAATATGATATATAATGATCCTTCTCCCGGCATATATCCCCTTCAAAAACTTTGGTATTTGTAAAATTAGCCCGGAGTAAGGCGGCACGGGATGGCACAAGTTCAGACGCAGCAATCACCGGCACTCCACCACCCCACTCAATTCCAACATCCCCCAACCCCCCACCCGAAAATAAAGAGCCTGAAGCAAACGCTGTATTTTGATCGAGATCTTTAATTTTCATTACTCCTGAAAAACATCTGTTATCTTGGGTATCTCAGCCACTATAAAGGGTCAAGGGCTCAAAGCTTTCTTAGATTAGTTCAGCCTTTTTCATCGACACTTTTAGATACAATCACAAATTTTATTGGGTTTATGATGAAACGCATACCCATTTTATTTTTCACCCTCCACTTTATACTCGAATGTTTCCTGCATGCTCATGACCCGGCCAGAGATATGACCACATCAGCCAAACACTTTATTCAATCCCTCGGTCCCAGTGAAAAGAAACTGGCATTGTTTTCATTTGACAACAAAGATAGAGAAAATTGGCATTTTTTCCCGGATAGTTTCATTCACCCTAAAGGCAGAAAAGGCCTTGCTTTTCGGAACATGACACCTGCTCAGAAATTATTAGCTCATAAATTACTGAGCTCTGCATTAAGCCACCACGGGCTTTTGGAAGCAGTGGATGTAATGTTACTCGAACAAATTCTTTTTGATATGGAAGGAAAAGATTTTCGGGATATTCAACTTTATTATATCTCCATCTTTGGCACCCCTCAGGTTGCAGGAACATGGGGCTGGCGATTGGAAGGGCATCACTTATCGCTCAACTTTTCTTTGATAAACGGTCGAGTTTTTTCAGTAACACCGAGTTTTTTTGGAGCCAGTCCCCAAAATGTAAAGCATGGTAAATACAAAGGCATGAAGGTTCTGATCGATGAAGAAGTAAAAGCTCGTACGCTTTTTCTCTCCCTTTCGCCCCCCCAAAAAAAAATAGCTATCCTCTCTGAAAAAGCACCAAGGGATATCATATCAGGCCAAGATAATACCGTAAACCGCAGTTCATTTTTGCCGCCTCAGGGGTTACCCATAACCAAGCTAAATTCCCGGCAAAAAAAATGGCTTAAAGATTTAATTTCCACCTATTCGGCCAAGCACCGTCCCGAAATCATCAAACAAATCTCCCATAGAAAACCTCTCATTCATCCCACCCAAACCTATATTGCCTGGGCTGGAAGCCTGGATCCGGGTAAAGGGCATTATTACCGGGTGCAAACCCCAGAATTTCTCTTTGAATATGCCAACACGCAGAATGATGTAAACCATGCCCATGCTGTGTGGAGAGATTTCAATGGTGACTTTGGTCGCGATCTCCTGCGAAACCACTACCAGCAGAATCATGACGACCAGACTGAATGGGAAAACATGTTTAACGGAAAAACCCTGGAGGGATGGAAAGCCAATGAAGACCAGGAATCCTTTTCAGTCCAGAACGGATGCATTGTAGCCAATGCAAATAATCGATGCCATTTATTTTACCAGGCAAACAAGCCTTTTAAAGATTTTGTATTTGAGGCAGAGGTCATGACCCTACCCCACTCCAATTCCGGTATCTACTTCCACACTCGCTTTCAAGACCAGGGGTGGCCCAGGGCAGGGTTTGAATACCAAATTAATAACACTTCCCATGACCCGAAAAAAACCGCCAGCATCTATGGCGTACAGGACTGCCTGCAGGCTCCGGCAATCGACGATGATTGGTTTAAAGTTCAGATTAAGGTCAAGGGCAAACGAGTCATAACCAAGGTGGACGACAAAGTCATCGTAGATTGGACCCAACCCGAGGATTGGCAAAAAGGAAACACTTCTCAAAAAATTCTCAATGAGGGCACATTCGCCCTACAGGGACATGACCGGGAAAGTACCGTGCTCTTTCGTAACCTACGGGTCAAAAGGTTGCCATGAAACCACCACCCTCCTACCTGGTCATTTATTGTTCGCTGGTCTTGAGCACATTTTGGGCTCTGAAGATTCGTGCAAATCCCTGGCCACAATGGCGCGGCCCCGATGCTTCTGGCCATGCACATCCGGGAAATTTCCCAGTTACATGGAATCTAAATGAAAATATTAAATGGAAAGCAGAGCTTCCAGGCCGAGGGCATTCATCTGCAGTGCACAGGGATGGCCAACTTTGGATCACAACCGCCCTGGAGACTCCAGCTTCTGAGGAAGAAAAAAAGGAAAGGCTTAAACTTAATGAAGGATTACCCACTGTAACCGTTTTATCAGAAGTCAGCTTACGGGCTTTACAAATAAACCCAGAAACGGGAAAGGTTATTCGAGACATAGAAGTGCTTCGTAAAAAAAGCCCCCAATGGGTTCATAAATTAAATAGCTATGCCTCCCCCACTCCCGTGATGGAGGGAGAACGGCTCTATCTTCATTTCGGTGCTTATGGCAACGCGTGCCTGGATGCCAAAACGGGGGAAATTATTTGGAAAAACACAGAGGAGAAACTTTGGGTGATGCACGAAAATGGCCCTGGAAGCTCTCCTCTTATTTGGGGAGATTTTATGATTTTCCACCTCGATGGAAGCGACAGGCAGAGTGTGGTGGCACTTTTTAAACAAACGGGCAAAATTGCCTGGCAAACAGAAAGATCAGGTAAACTTCGGGAAAACCCCCAACATAAAAAATCATATTCTACACCTATTATAGAAAATTTTAACGGTCAGCCTGTTCTTCTTTCCTGCGGGGCCGACTGGGTTTATGGGTATAACCCAAAAAACGGCAAAGAACTGTGGAAAATTAATTATGGTATTCTTGGGTTTTCAAATGTTGCCAGGCCTATCCTCGGAAATGGAATGTTTTATCTTTGTACAGGCTTCGTAAAGGCAGAATTGCACGCCTACCGTTACCACAACCTTACCACCCCCAAATTAGCCTGGAAGGTGACCAAAAGTGTTCCTAAAATCACCTCACCCATCCTGGTTAAAGATCAATTGTATGTGATGAGCGATGGAGGGATCCTGACCTGCTTGAATGCTCAAACTGGGGACTTAGTTTGGAGAGAAAGGGTCGGTGGAGAATTCACGGCTGCTCCTACCTATGCAAATGGGCTTCTTTATTTCTCCGATCGCCAGGGTAAAACAACCGTGATTGAACCAAAGGACCAATTAATCATCAAAGCAGAAAATGTACTCGATGGGACAGCACATATGTCATCTATGACACCCTATAAGGAATCATTTCTTTTACGGTCCCAAGACGGATTATATCGTATAGGCAAATAAAAGAGGATTGTAAGCCCAAAAGCTTACGAACTACTCACGAAGACTGGAAAAAACATTTCCGCTAGGTTTTTCTGGTAAACTTCCAAGCCATTGATCCAACTGTTTTCTCATTTTTTTAACCACCTGAACCTGTTTAGTAGCCACATTACTTTTTTCCATGGGGTCATTAACCAGATCAAATAGTTCAATATGCGAGAAGTCATGGTTCAGGCATAATTTCCACTTTTCATAAACAACGGCATAACTTACCCAATGGTCCGGCTTTGTTGGTTGCGCAGGCCAAGGTGCTGAAATACGCCAAAAAAGTGGCTTACTGCGTAATTGGTTCCCGTTGCCCATCAGTGTCTGCACTTGGCTGAGTCCATCCGGCTTGTAACTTTTGGGCAATGTAATACCTGCGAGTTCGCAAAAGGTAGGCAACAAATCAACCGCTGAAAAAATAGATGTTTTGTCCACACGACCCGCTGGTATTTTCCCGGGCCATCGAGCAATAAAAGGAACCCCTATTCCCCCTTCTAACAATGCACCCTTATGAGCCCGACGACCTCCGGTTATACCTTTGGCCGCACCGATACCAAAACCTGGCCCTGTCGCTGAATCATAAATCAAGGAAAGCGGTGCATCCGGTGCCCCCCGGGCAGGGCCATTATCCGAACTAAAAATGACCAATGTATTATTGGTTATACCTAAACGGTCCAGAGTATCCAGTAATTTTCCTATTCTTAAGTCAGCATGATAAAGCGTGGCAGCGTATATATTGTCCGCTTCGCTCAAATCAGGAAAAAGCTTCTGCAATTTAGGATCCACATGGAAAGGGGTATGAGGTTCGTGTATCCAAAGATTTATAAAGAATGGTTTTCCTGAGGCATGACTTTTTTCAATAAATGGAACCGTACTTTTGACATCATCGTGCACAAACATTTGGGGCCCGGCACAATTATAAGAGCCATAATCATCGTAACCGTAAGCAAGAGGAACCGGAGAGTCAGGAATCATATCATTGGCTAAGTGCCATTTCCCGTAATGAGCGGTAGCATATCCAGATTGCTGCAGAAAACGAGGCATGGACGGGGCGGCTGTGTCCAGCCAGTCTGGCATATTCCTCTTTTGGTTACTTGGCACCCAGGCAAAATGTCCATCCACATTGTAACGGGCGGGAAAATGGCCAGTCATCACCGCGGTTCGACTGGGTGAGCACACACCACTGGCTACGGAAAAGCGGTGAAAATCGGTTCCTTCCCTGGCAAGACGGTCAATATTGGGTGTTTTTAGATAAGGGTGATCATGGCACCCGAGATCTCCCCAGCCCCAGTCATCCGCAAAAATAAAAATGATATTTGGTCGATCTTTCGCAGATAACCATAGGCATGAAAATAAAAGTGAAAATAAACATATTTTTCGCATAAAATTAAAGCGTTAGATTTCTTCCTCCATTAGTAAAATTTAATTCCTGAGCGCCATCTTTCAAAGCGTAGAGGACGCTGATCGAACGCATGGTTGATCGCACTCCAAAATTACCATTTCGGTTCAGGGATATCAGTCCAAACTCATGGTTACGGGCTGCACCTTCATTCATTAATTCGGCAAGAATTTTTTTGAGAGGGATATGATCACGCAAACGAGAAACAACCTGGGCAGCCACAGCCTGATTAATTATATGCTCACCTTTTCCTGTACAGGACACTCCTCCAGAAATATCAGCAAACGTTCCTGCAACACTCGCACTGTCACTAACCCGTCCGGGAATTTCATTCCCAATTCCCCCCGTAGAAGTTCCAGCAGCCACAACTCCTTTTTCGTCTAACGCCACTGCCCCAACTGTACCATATTTTTCCCTTGAGCGAAGAGCCTTACGGTATTCTATAAAACGGGCCATAGTGATGGGATCATGAAAGCCAAAACCTTTCTTTCTAGCATATTCGGTAGCTTCATTTCCTGAAAGAACATGGTGTTCTTCATCATGGAGACTATTGGCCACTTCAATTGGGTGCTCAACATCATAAATATTAATTACCCCAGAAAATACTGCGTCTTCTGAGTCCATCATGGCTGCAGACATCCGAACCCTCCCATCTCTCTGTAATTTAGAACCGGTTCCGGCATTAAAAATTGGATTTTTCTCTAGTAATTTGACCGCATGAATCACTGCAGATCTTGCTCCCTTTTTGCAGAGCGTTTCATAGGCAGGTCCGAGAGCTTCGCACAGCCCGATTCGGTACTGTTCTTTGGTGGCCACTTTTCCCTCCAACCGACCGGCGCCACCATGAATGATTAATTTACATTTAGCGTTCCCCACCCATTTAGTTCAAAAGAATTTCCGCCATTTGGTCGAGCTTTAGATCGGCTCCATTGAAAACTGGGGCTTCCGTGAAGGATGTAAGTTCCCTTACATGGAGCGGGGAACTGGAGCAAACACCAGAAATCGCATCTGGTACTAAATTAAATTTTGTTTTAAGTATGTGCAGACCACCTACGGCCCCAAGTGCATCGGCTGCACAGAATATCAACTTATGCACTCTGTTTACAACCTCAGGTGACTCCAACAGCATTGCTGTTTCCCGTTGATTGATACCATCAGCAAACTCAACGACGATGAAATTCTTTTGGTTACTCCCTAGTTTTCCATCCAATGTATAAAAGATGCTCATCAATTCATCTTGTGAAAGCATGTAGGAAGACGGGTGACCAAGGTAAGTGAAATCTGCAAAATCTTTAGCGCCGGAATCATTCATGTGAAGGATATCTTGCAAACTAGCTGTACCTGTCATTTTACAACCATTTACCGTATAACCCATTTGGTGCAAGGAACGGCAACAGGCAGCCGCAGCCAAACTTTTCCCAGAATTCATGGCTGTGCCTACCACCAAAATAAGTTTAGCTTTTCCTTTCTTAGGACCAGTCGCAGGATTTTTTATTCGGGGAAATTGTCGGGTGTTTAATGCTTTTCCGTCTTTACCCAATAGATAACCCTGTATACGAATTCTTGTCGGGTCTTTAAGCATCGCATTCTTTGTCTCTACTTGACCTATCATTCCTGATCGTGCCAGAAGATCAACTTCTCTTACATTATCATCGGGTATGATTCCTTCATAATGATCAGGAGCATAGCGGTTCCCATAAACAAAAAACGCTCTTGTTCCATTATGAATTGTATGAATTCTTCCGGAAACATTTTCCAATGATGAGTGGTGCCCAATGCGTCGCACTTTACCAAAGACCACATCGCCAGGCTCAGGATTCTTTTCCAATTGACCGTATCCAAAGATCGAAGATTTTGGTAAACAGAGTGCAGAACTAGGAACAATAACACCAGGGGGAATCTTTTTCATGGGGCGGTAGAGGGATTAAATGAAATTTCTATTCTGTAAAAATTGAAATTTAAGCTTTTCTACTACCTGAAAAAAGTAACCTGTAAAGAAAATTTAAACACATTTAAACATATCATACATAATTACATGATATTAAATCTGCCTAAATTATTTTATCTTCACTTTTAATCTATCACCGAGATCGGAAACTCATTTGAAGGTACATGTTCATTTTTCATAATAAATTCAATTTTGCTAACTATCTTTGGATACTTCTTTGCAACATCTAAAGACTCGGCTTCGTCCATCGAAAGGTCATAAAGTTCGATCTTCAAAGGATTATGCTTTTTTTCTTTGCGAAGCATATTCTGCCGAATCCCTTTCCATTTACCCATCCACACAGCCTGCTGCCCGCCATAGCCTGAAAACTCTCTGTAGAGAAAAGGTCGTTCGCTGAACGCTTCTCCTGTTAAAATAGAAGTTAAATCATGTCCGTCATGCTGGACTAAGATGGGAGTTTTAGCCCCAATCATAGAATGCAGGGTAATCATCCAGTCCTCAAAGCCTGTGACTTGCTTTGAGACTGTTCCTGCCTTTATTTTACCAGGCCATTTAACAAGTAATGGAACCCTTATACCTCCCTCATACAGGGAACCTTTGAGGCCGCGCAGGGTACCAACACTATCAAAAAAATCATAATCAACCTCCAATTTGAGATGGGTTGTGCCATTATCAGAAGTAAAAATTACAATGGTGTCATCGGTAAGTCCAAGGCTTTCAATGAGAGTTAAAACCTTGCCAATGTAGCGATCCATACGGGTGATCATAGCGGCATAAGCAGCCCGGGGGGTAAAATGAGGCGTGTAGCCATAGCCTTTGGCTTTGGTAAAAGGTGGATCGTTCCACTGAAGTGCTAAATAGGGCTGCAGTTCTTCATCAGGGACATGTAGGGCCAGGTGAGGAATAAGAGTTGGGTAATAGAGAAAAAAAGGTTTATCCTGATTATCGTTAATGAATTTTAACACTTGTTCATTAATCCTGTCAGAGGCGTAATCCTTCCCCTTAAAAACCTCATAGCTTTGAGGATCTTGATGCTCGGTACCATTTGCTAATAATGCGTGACCCGGAACTGGAGGCAAATTGTTAAGTGCCACCCTTTGCCTGTCACTCCATAAGTAGTCAGGGTAATAACTATGAGCATGTCTTTGGCAATTATATCCATAAAAACGGTCAAAGCCTTGGTTCATGGGATCACCCTCGGTACCTGGCCCTCCGAGCCCCCATTTGCCAAAGGCACCCGTAACATATCCTTCTTTTTTGAAAACCTCGGCCAGAGTTAATTCTTGCAGAGGGATTGGCCGTTGCCCTTCAGGTTTCAACTCCCCATTATTTCGAATGTAAGCATGACCTGGATGTTTACCAGTTAACAAAACGCATCGTGAAGGGGCACATACTGCATTGCCCGAATAATTACGATTAAACCTCATGCCATCCTTGGCGAGCTGGTCAAGGTGGGGTGTTTTAATTTTTCTCTGACCATAGCAACCTATTTCTTTGTAGCCTAAATCATCAGCTAAAATAAGAATAACATTTGGCTTTCTATCGCCATGAAGAAGAAGATGCAGAAAAAGGAGTGTGAAAAGAAAACTGGAGTTCATTTCCTACTTCTAGGTAAAACTATTCTTTTCACAACAGCGAAAGAACTTTACCCAAACCATTCTAATTGTAGGCTTAAAATATTAGCCTTGATGAAAAAAATTCACTGCATCGTTTTTTGTACAAACAAAGAAATCACGCATCTCCCAGGAATTCTTCCTCATTGAAAGTCGCGAGGTAGCATCTGCGACCAGAAATAATCATTCACTATCGTCAACTCCCGTTAAGCTCAAAAAATGAAAGTTTATGGTTTTCAAATCAACCCAGCCTGGGAAGACAAAGAAGAGAATTTTAAAAAAATTGAAAAGCTAGCATCGAGCGTTGAAATCCTCCCCAAAAGCCTCTTAGTCATGCCGGAATGCTTCGCTACAGGCTTTAGTTTAAACACCGATGTCACAAGTTCGGAAGAACCCCAAAAAAGCCTACAATTCCTTAAAAAAATAGCACTTAAGAATGACTCATGGGTGATCGCGGGGATCATTCAAAATGTAAAGGGTAGGACATACAATCGTGCCCTCTGTATTGAGCCAAACGGCCAAGTATTGCCCGCATACGACAAAATTCACCCCATTTCCTTGCTAAAAGAAAATACTGTACATATGCCTGGAAATGAGATTCGGGCTTGGCCCTTAGGTTCCTTCCATGCATCTCCTTTTATCTGTTATGACTTGAGATTTCCCGAAGTCTTTCGTGCAGCAATGGTAAAGGATGTAAATTTATTTATTGTCATTGCTTGTTGGCCGACTGCCCGGATGAAACACTGGAAAACATTAATTCAGGCCCGGGCCATTGAAAACCTGTCTTATGTCATAGGCATTAACCGTACCGGTAATGATCCTGATCATGAATTTTCAGGGAACTCGATGGTGGTCGGTCCACAAGGAAATATATTGGCTGAATCAGGCGATCAGGAAACGGTTCTAGAAACAGAGATATTGTTGGATGATGTATCTACATGGCGAAAGAAATTTCCTGTGCTTGATGATATTTCGAACAAATTCCTGCCTGATATTTCCTACAACTGATCTGAATCCTTGAAATTAAATTTAAGACCAGAGAGATTTGGGAAGATTTGCTTTGGCTAAAATACGATCCAGTTTTCTAAGTTCCTCGGAAGAAAAATTGAGTTGGGTGACCGCTTGAGTATTTTCAATGATTTGATCAACTGTGCTTGCACCAATCAATGCACTAGTAACTCGAGAATCCCGTAAAACCCAAGATAATGCCATTTGAGCAAGGGACTGTCCCCGGTTGGCAGCGTGCTCATTTAGTTCACGAACTACACGCAAATTTTGTTCGGTTACTTCATTTTTACGTAGTGGAGAATGAGCAATCGTAGCCCGGGAACCTTCAGGTATCCCATTTAAATACTTATCGGTGAGAAGACCTTGAAAAAGAGGACAAAAGGCAATGACCCCCAAACCCAGTTCATGACAGGTCTCTAGTAATTCAGCCTCGATCCAACGATTAAGCATTGAATAATTAGGCTGATGGATTGTTAAAGGGGCGAACTTATTTTGGTTAGCCGTGGCAAAAGCATCCCGGGTAGAATCAACCGAATAGCTACTAATCCCGGTGTATAGAGCTTTTCCTTGCTGGACCGAGGTATCCAAAGCTCCAATCGTCTCATCCAAGGGTGTATCAGGGTCAAATCGGTGAGAATAAAAAATATCAAAGTAATCAAGGTTCATCCTCTTCAAGGACTGATCAAGGCTTGCCAACATATATTTTCTCGATCCCCATTCACCATAAGGACCCGGCCACATATCGTATCCTGCTTTTGAGGTAATCAATATTTCATCTCGTGGTAACTCCTTTAATATTTTCCCCACATTGATCTCTGCTGATCCATATGGCGGACCATAATTGTTGGCTAAATCAAAGTGGGTTATACCAGCATCAAAAGCGGCAAAAATCATCTTTTTTTGATTTGGAGATGGAGAATCTCCACCGAAATTATGCCAACAACCCAAGGATATAGCAGGTAACTTCAAGCCCCATCTGCCGCATTTTCTATAGGGCATCCGCCCATCATATCGGGGAGGATTCGGGCTATCCTTCATGCACTAGATCGGAATAACATCAAGACTCAGTCTCAACCGTCTCATCTGTAATTTCCGTATCAAGCTGCTCATTCTTATCCTCAATTTGATCACCTAAATATTCCTTTACACTCAAGTCACCCACAAAGGAAAGACCATCCCTTCGCTCTACTACATGGTATCTTTCCACATACTTTTGAACGACATGGATTTTGGCATCAAGGGGTTGCACGATAAGCAGTTGAAGGTGGAATTCTTTAAAAAGATCCAAAAGGTATTGTGAGAATTCATCGTCAGTCTTACTAAACATTTCATCCACGGCAACCAGGCGAAAAGTTTCCGTCTGCTTGCCGCCCACATCAATACCGTATTGATAGGCTATAGCGGTTGCGAGGATTGTGGAGGCCAAACGGTTTTTCTCACCCCCAGATTTACCAGCTGCTCCACTGTAACTTTGTCGCAGCCCATCTCCATCCTTGTAAAACTCATCGGCTCTGAATTTAAACCAATTTCGAACATCTATCACTCTTTCTGTCCAGCTTACATCTTTTTCTAGCTCACCGAGAAATTGCTCCACCCGATGATAGCGTTCACGACGTCTTTCGTCATCATCATCTGATTCAAGGTCTGCTTCCAATGCATGCCTTCTTAACTTTTTAAACCTGCGAACGCCATCATCTCCAGCGTCTTCAAACTTTAATTGGATATAGGTATCTTCTTTGCGGTCGAAAGTGACCCTGGATAAATGATCGTTTAACTCATTTATTCTTTTGCGTATTCGGTCTCTGTGAGACTCCAAAGATTCACTAAAGCCAGAAACTTCTTCAGGGACTTGAACGCGCAATAACTCTTCAAAACGCTCCTTGTTTTTAGCAAGATCTTCCTCTTCAATTTGAGTTCTCACTTCATTAAACATTACATAGGTTGAATCTTTATACCCGTCTTCGAGATCAAGGCTAAGTTCATCCCGGAAGGCCTGGTTTCTGGCATCGGCGATAAACCTCTGCATCGCTGCCACATTTTTATCCCTCAACTTATCCAAAGCAGACTCAAATTTGGAGATATGAGCTTCTATTTTATGGGTGGCAACCCTTGCCGCTTCCTCAATGGCATCAGGTTCGTCGGGGGCTTTACCATATTTATTTTCTATTTCTAAATACAACTCCTGCAAGTCACTCTCAAGGGATTCTTTTTGCTCTTCAGTTAATTCCTTGCCCTGGCTATCTTGAGCCTGGAAAAACTCCTCCTTGCATTGAGCAAGTAATGTTTTCAAGGCAATAAGCCGGGCATCATTCCTTTCAGCACGAGCTTCTACCCCGCCAATACGCTGCAATATATCATCTCTTTTATTTTGAGCTGCTTCCAGGGATTCATTCGCCGCACTGTGATCTTCTTTAAGTTTTTTCAAAACATCAGACCCACCAACAATAACTCTCTCTTCCTCTTCCAGTTCCGCAATGCGGGAGGACAAGCCGAAACCGTCAATATCAGAAAATTCATTTGCACAAGCCTGAAGTTGAGCACCGGCTCTGTGCTTCGCCCGCAGGGACTGTCTTTCCGTCTCCGCTTCACGAATCGCCCGGCCTGAACGGTCCACTTCTTCACGCCACTTTGCAAGGGAATCATCCAAGGTCTTCTGCTTGGGGTTAACATCCCAGCCAATGACCCAATGACTTGCATCTTCCATAAAATAAGTGTCATCTTTTTCACGAATAACCCCGTTTGTTTTAACCAGCCCCTCTAAGGTCAAAGCATGATCCGCCTGATCATAAGCCTGACCCCGACTGTCGAAACATAAATGAGGATATTCGGAGGCAAGGTAAGACTTTAGCCATTTCAAGCGATTTTTTTCAAGTTCGGCACGAAAGGATAATTTAGCAACTACCGAATCAAGATGTAATTTTGATTCCTTAGCTGATGTTGTCGGACAAACGATGGAAAGTCGCTCGCCGAGATGGTTCTCCTCTAAAAACACTTCTGCTTTCGCAGTCAATTTAGCGGGAACCACAATGCTAAGGGCAGACTTTCTTATCAAACGCTCAATGGGACCAGTCCACTTTACTTCATCAGGGACTAATTGAATAAGTTCCGCAATAAACGGAAGTTCTGCCACATCACGGTCTAATGTCTTGGCTAATGATTTTCGTAATCTCGATAAATCAGCCGGTACATTGGTATTGGACTCAAGTAAATAATTCCTTTCATCCTCCAGAGTTTCAACCCGTTCATTTGCTTTTCTGAATTGATAGGAAACCTCAGGGATCTTTTCATCGAGACTTGCAATGTTTCCCTCAATTCGGGGAATTTGAGAATCTAAGTCTCTTCGTAAAGTGAGAAAGTCGTCTTCCGTTTTCAGGGATAAACCTTTTTCCCATCCGCCCAAATGTCTTTCAAAAGTGGCAGCCCTTTTGGTAACCACTTCTCGCTTGTCACGCAAACGATCTAGTTCAGCACCCACTTGCTCTAGTCTTCTATTTTCATCACTATCTGATAAAGCTCGATCCAGGTGGGTAAGTTTATCACGTAAGCGATCCACATCAATTCGGGCTGTCTTTAAACGTGCCCGTTCTGCTTCTTCCTGGTGTTTTAATTCATCGACCCATTCTAACCTTCGGTCTGATTCAACCTGGGCATAAAAAGGCTCAATTGCATGCCTTATGCTCTCCGCATGATCTCGATCGGCTAATGCCTTGGTGTAAGATGTATGCGTATCCCTGATCTCATCCAGTTGTTCAAGTTGGGTGGATGCAGTTTCAATACGACGGTGAGTACTCCTTAAATCATCAAACCTTTCCTGGAGAGCAGCAAGTTTTTCCTTGGACCCCCCATCATCCAGCATATGTTCCCGAATAAATTGAGTAAGATCTTTGACATCCTTAATGCAAACTGCCTGGTTGAAAATCGCCATGGGGGAACGGGTTCCCAGGTCCGCATCCATGAACAACAATGATTCAAACTTTTTATGATAGGCAGTAAAGGAATCAAAAGTAAAAAGATTTCGTTCCTTGATAATTTTTCGCAGGCTATCCACATCACCCAGGTCATTGAAGTCATCTTGAATACTGAGCTTTCTTTTTTCGACGATGTATATTTTGTCAACCTTACCACTTGGCAGGCACCACAAAACCTGAGCAATACTGACATCAGACTTGTAAGCCTCATTGTAAAAATGTGCGGTTAAAACGGTGTATGACTCTCCAGGCTTTCGTAAGGTTTCTTTTCTCCCCTGGCCTGTGACGGCATCATGAATTTCAGAATAAGCACCAAGTACGTAATCCCTTTCGTTTCGCTCCCGGCTACCAGCCTGACTGGAAGCCACATTGTAATTACGGACACGATTGGGAACCAATAAAGTTAAAAGAGCGTCCACAATCGTCGACTTTCCCGATCCATTTCTCCCGGTAATCATCGATGTACGGCCATCCGGTTGCATGGTGTAAACCTGGTTATGAAAGGTTCCCCAATTAAGAACCGATAAGGAATGCAACCTATATCCTGCAGTTGACTTATCAGGTGAAAACTCAAGCTCTAATTGTGAATCAAATATCATCTTCTTCCAACTCCTCTTCCATTTCGGGTGATCTTCTTTTAATCTGATCACGGACATCCGCTAATTTTTCGGGCGGTAATTTAGCTTTAATTATGCGTTCAATTCTGTACAAGCCCTCGTCTTTATCGCGGACTTTTTTTAGAATGCCCCACTCTTCAAATTTTGTAATCATTCCTGAAATTTGCCGATGAACTTTTTTCTCATCATGCAGCTCAGGATAATATGGTGTCATAATTTCCCGTAAGTCCATCGCCGAACGGTAGAGGTGGTCTCCTTCTTCCTGATCTTGCTCAAAACGTAAAAGTTCTTCCCTTAATAAAACCATAAAGATGGTTTGATGATAGGTGAGCCGGGTGCGCCTCAAAACCCTGGGCAAAGGAGCAACTGTTGAGTCTTCCCAGTCCTCCTGTTCTTCTTGGGTTTCATCTGCCTGGCGGACATAGGCATAACCTGCGGAATCATCCCGGGCGACTTCTAGTCCCATTTCAAAAAAATGATTTTTTATACGGTCCCATTCAGCTCCTAAACGGCCCCATAGATCCATATCTTCCTGATAAATTGGGCCGTTCAGTAAACGAACGATAACATGGCGGTGAGTAATGGCTGGATTCATATTATATTACGTTGAAAAATAACTTCTTCAACCTCCACAAATCGAGGCTGAGATGGGCGATTCAGATCAATTTTGATAATTTCATTATCGAGGATGTTATGCCTGCTGTCCTCACCTGCCACCACCCGGTAACAAACGACATCCACAACGCCACGCTCCAAGGGAAATCGCTGAACCATTTCTGTCAGGCTTACTTTTTCTTCAGTCTCCAGGGCTTCATTCACCCGTTCGCGGTACTTATTCAAATCCAGCGGCTCCCCGACAGAATTCAGAATTTCATTAATCCACTCACTATCTTCAGATGATGCCGTTGATATCGGGGCAAATGGCTCAACCGCTTTAGGCTCCCAAAAGTCTGATTCCATAAGGCCAAAAAACTGCGGCCGGATATCAATTTCAAAATCCCAGTCTTCTGGCGGTTGATCTCTCAATAAAAAGGCTTTTTTACGAATATTTGAAAGGGTTTTTCGTATTTGCTTACCACCACCTCCAGCATGATCACCAACAACTTGCCTGAGTTTGCGAGAAATCCGGCCATAAGCACCATGGGCTGAATTAGCTTCTCCAAATAGGCGATCACTTAGACTCAAAAAGGTTTTGTTTGGGTCCAGCCCCCGGCGACGGGCAATATCGGATGTTTGCTCTGCCAAGTTTCTAAACTGGCGGGCTAAAGCCGGGTTTGTCATCATCGACCGAAATCCAAAATAACTCTTCCCCTGGTCACAGCTCCTAAGCTCATCATCTGAATCGAGGACATGCTCAACAATGTCGCCCTTCGAAGCATCTCCCTGGGCATAAAGCTTGGAAATTTGACGGGCATGATCCTTGAAGAATTCTTCGATGGCCCTGAAATCGGAAAGAAAGTGCTCAACAAGATCAGAAAGATCATAAACCTGGTCACGAATGACATCTTCTCCAAAAATTGGAGCTTCTCCAGTATCCCTGATTTTTTGAATCTCCTCATCAATTTCATCGCGCTTTCGGGCCAAGTCACGAATCCGGGCCTCCGGGTCAGCATTGACACCCTGTGAAAGGCTTTCCATTTCGAGGATTATGCGATTAAACCTAGACTCTGTGGTGGCGTAACCTCTTTGCTGCATGGAGAGCAAGTCCTGAAGCCAACTTAAAGCTTTCTCCGAATGCCGAGTCAGGCGAAAAATATACTCTTCTTTATCCTCATCGTAAGTTTTTGTCATGTAACGGTGATCTTCATCACACCATTCATCGAGATAATCCTGGGGCAATCTCTTGGGAGCATCAAAGTCTTCCAGTTCACGTACTTGTTCAATATGTTCCGCCAAGGTTGCAGCCAGTTCTTCTTCGGAAGCTTCCACCACTCCCCACTTTTTGAAAGTTTTAAAGAAAAAGCCCACAACAAAAGACCCCAGCCGGCCGCGCATTAAACGCAATGCTGGAGATTCATCAAAAAAGTGAAGAAACTCTTCGTCCATCCATAGTCCTCGTTTTAAGGGTTATTACTTTAGACTGACCTTCCCGTACTCGGTGTCAAAGAGAAGTTATCCACACCTGGTAATGCCTGTGAAAAACTTGGGTGAACACCCAAAATTAAGGTTGTAAGGGGAGCTTAATTTTCTTCATTTTTGTACCACCGCCAAGAAACAAATTCTTTTCATACCTAAATAGTGAGCCGGCAAAATCTGCGGTATTCATTTTGACTACTTCCTTCGCTTTCGCTAGATCAAATACTCGAATCTGCCTAAGGTCTCCAAGGGACACATAAAGATTTCCTTTCTGATCAAAAGCTACATCTTCGGGCTTAATATTCTCGGGATAAAAATCAATAAGAGTACGATGCTTTACAGGAAATACTCCCTCGGCTAAATCAAATACGATAATCCGATAAAAATCAGGTTCTGCCACAATCAGCTGATTATGTTTAGGACGAATACATATGGCTCTCGGATTGACTTTTTTTTCATTTAATATGCCAACCCGACCAAGTTCAGGTTCGACTCGGTAAATAACTCCTGACTCTGAAGAGCTTAGATAATAATCACCAGTCAATCCTATTTCTACTTCTTCGATCGAGGTAAACTGGTATCCATCATACGAATCTGCCAGTACCTCCAACTTTCTTGCATTCGATGAAATTCTTAAAAGTTTACCCGTCCCTTTTTCGGCAAGGATGAGCCTCTTTTGACCGTCGACTTTAATATCTGACACGACCGGTGTTTTTCCATCTGAAGATGACATCCATTCTGATAAATCAATGAATTCCTTTCTCTGTTCCGGGGAATCCAAGTTGAGAACCTCTACCCTGCTCTCCTTTTTGGAATTGGTCGCGTAAACTTTTGCATCCCGGGAAAAGGCTATTCGTGGCGTGCCCGGTATCATTGTTAACTCTTCCACATTCAGAGCAGCAAGAGGGAATTGATTCGCCTCCTTCAAGGTCTGCTGATTGGCAACAACAGGTGCTTGTGTGCGACTACAACCAACGAGTATCCCTAAGGAAACTGTATAAATTACACTACCCCATCTTTTTGTATGTTTCAATTTGTCTAAAAGCTTCATTCATGAAATCTTGCAAATCTAGGAAGTTAAAGTAAAAAACCTCATAATAACCCAAGTTTTTCCTGAAGGACTTCGAAAAAGAATTAGCCCATGCATCTTCGATTATTGAATCTTGTGATGCTTTTCTGGTGGGTGCGGGTGCGGGCATGGGAGTAGATTCCGGGCTACCTGACTTTCGCGGGACTGATGGTTTCTGGAGAGCCTATCCTTCTCTTAAGAAAGTGGGTATAAAATTTGAAGACATGGCAAACCCCAGATGGTTTATGGATGACCCTTTCCTGGCATGGGGTTTTTACGGTCACAGGTTTAATCTTTATAAGAAAACCCAACCCCATGCAGGCTTTGCCTTAATACATAATTGGATTAAGGAAAAAAAAGCAGACTACTTTATTTTCACATCCAATGTGGATGGCCATTTCCAAAAAGCCGGTTTTGACCAGGATAACATTTGTGAATGCCATGGTTCCTTAATGAGGTTTCAGTGTTTACAAAATTGTGGCCAAACACCCTGGGCACCTCCAGATACCCAACTTTTCAAGATCGAAACTTCTACCTTACGGGCGATCAATCCGCTTCCGTTATGCCCATCATGTAAAGAACTCGCACGCCCTAACATCCTTATGTTTTCTGACTGGGATTGGGACTCCCAAACAACAATCCACCAAGAGCAAACCTTTCATCATTGGCTGGACCGGAACCGTAAGATTGGAATTATTGAAATTGGTGCCGGGCAAAGTATTCCAACTGTTCGCTACACCTGTGAAGCTGCATGGGCAAACAACAAGCATGGCTTGATTAGAATAAACCCGCGGGAGTCACTGGTACCAAGAGGAGCGATTGCATTGCCAATGGGAGCTGCGGCCGCCTTAGAGTCACTGGATCTCTGCATTCAAAGAACACGAAAATTCGGATCTCCTAGGAATTAAGATATTATATCTTTCACGACATGACCATGAACATCGGTTAATCGGTAATCCCTGCCCTGAAACTTATAGGTAAGTTTTTTGTGATCCACGCCCATCAGGTGAAGGATCGTGGCGTTAAGATCATGCACATGAACTGGGTCCTTCGTAATATTGTAGGAAAAATCATCTGTTGCTCCATAAGAAAATCCTTTCTTCACCCCAGCTCCTGCAAGCATCATGGTGAAGCACCTAGGATGATGGTCACGACCATAATTGTTTTCTGTCAATGCACCCTGAGAATATATCGTACGGCCAAACTCGCCGCCCCATACAATTAAGGTATCATCCAGTAAGCCTCTTTGCTTAAGGTCGGAAATCAAAGCAGCCGTAGGCTGGTCCACATCGCGGCATTGACCACGAATCTGCTTGGGTAGGTTGCCGTGTTGATCCCAGCCCATATGGAACAATTGAATGCAGCGGACATCCCGCTCGGCCATGCGTCGGGCAAGCAGGCAATTTGCGGCATAGGAACCGGGCTTACGGACATCCGGTCCATACTGATTAATTGCACTTTCAGGCTCCGTTGAAAAGTCCAGTAAGTCAGGCACACTTGCCTGCATTCGAAAGGCCATCTCGTATTGGGAAATACGGGCGTCAATATCGGGATCCCCAACCGTTTTATGATCCATACGGTTAAGTTTGGCCAAGTCATTAAGCATGCCCCGCCTCATTGCACGGTCTATCCCCGGAGGATCAGACAGATACAACACCGCATCTCCACTGTTGCGAAACTTCACCCCTTGGTAACGGGTGGGTAAAAATCCGGCACCCCAAAGACGGTCATATAGGGGCTGGCAACTGGGACGGCCTGACCCAAAGGAGGACAAGACCACATAGGCCGGTAAGTCCTGATTGGATGCCCCCAATCCGTAACTCAGCCAGGAACCAAAACTTGGACGCCCCGCAAGCTGGTGCCCAGTTTGAAAGAAAGTCATCGCCGGGTCATGGTTGATCGCTTCGGTGTGCATCGACTTAATGAAGCACAATTCGTCCGCCTGTTTAGAAAGATGGGGCAAGAGCTCGCTTATCCACTGGCCCGATTGGCCATGCTGGGCAAATTTAAAAATACTTGGTGCAATCGGGAAACTTTTTTGGCCCGAGGTCATCGTTGTCAATCTTTGACCTTTGCGTATCGATTCAGGAAGATCATTGCCTCGTTCCTTTTCCATCACCGGCTTAGGATCAAATAAATCCATCTGGGAGGGTGCACCCGACTGAAATAGATAGATCACCCGCTTCGCCTTTGCGGCAAAATTGGGAAACGAGGCTATTGACGTTGGAGAAGCCTGGCCTCCCTTAGGTAGTAAACCGGCAAGTGCTGCCGCACTTAGTGCAGCGGCTCCATTGCGTAAAAAAATTCTACGGTTTAAAAAGTCCTGAGCCGCTAAGCTAGCTGGCTTTTGTTCAAGTAATTGTGAAAATGTATTCATATTTATTATCAGTTTTTCATGATTACACGATCCAGGTTGAGTAAAATATTAGCTGTGCTGGTATAGGCTGCTAATTCGGCTTCATCCAGACCCGACGGAGGGGTCGAAGATCCTTGGTTGATCAAACTCTTTGCTGCTTGTGGGTTTTCCAAGAACCTCTTTCGTCTTTTATTAAGCCCATCTTGTAAAATGGATAAAGTCTTCGCATTCGGCGAACTACCTGTGGCCAACCGATAACCTAAAATCAATCTGTCGTCAGAGTTTTTGGCTGATTCTGCACTCAACATTTTCTCGGCAAGTGCACGGGCAGCTTCCACATAGGTAACTTCATTCATCAAGGCCAAAGCCTGCAGGGGTGTATTGGTGCGGGAACGCTTAGGCATACAGATTTCTCGATTGGGTGCATCAAAAAGAAGCATGGAGGGCGGGGCTGCGGTGCGTTTCCAAATTGTATAAATACTGCGCCGATACAACCCGTCCCCCTGATCTGCTTTATAATTGAGCAGATTTCCAAAGGTACTGGTCTCATCCCATACTTTCTCGGGCATGTAGGGCCGGGCACTGGGACCACCAATCTTTGGCACAAGGAGACCACTGGAAGCGAGTGCCTGGTCCCGGATAATTTCTGCGGGCAACCGAAGTCTTGGGCCCCGGGCGAGTAGACGGTTATCAGGATCCTTCTGGTAAAGACTTTCACTGGCAGATGAACTCTGCTGATAGGTCTTACTCAGCATAATGAATTTGATCATCGCTTTCATATCCCATGACTGAGCAGAAATCCCGTTTAGATTTGGTAAAGCAGTGGGTTGAACAAATTCAACGGCCAACCAATCGAGAAGATTTGGATGGGACGGCCATTCAACCTGCGAACCAAAGTCTTCGGAAGTCTTTACGATCCCCACACCAAAAAGTCTCTCCCATAAACGATTGACCCAGACCCGAGCCGTGAGTGGATGTTCACCAGTCACCAACCACTGAGCAAAGCCCAAGCGGTTCATAGGGGCACCCTTGGGTAATGGAGGCAGGGCCGCTGGTAATGCCCTACCCACTTTTTCTCTTTTTTGATCGTATTCTCCCCGGTACAAAATATGAGCGTCCCGCCGAGTTTTTCTTTCCTGCATGACCAAGGTAGAAGGAACCTTATCCATAAATTGATTAAACTTCTCTCTAGCCCTCTTAACCTCTATTTCAGCAACTTTTAATGGAGTCTGGGTATTTTCCCGAAAATGCTTTTTGAGAACTTTTTGATCCAAGGATGAATTCTCGGCCGATGAATCAAGTAAAGAAACCAAATGGGATGGAAGCATAAATTTCTGATTTAAATCCGCGTAATTTTGAGAGGCCAATGAGATCCTGAATTTACCAATGTTATGATCCGAATATTTGGACTTATGATAGAGGGAAACTTGTAAGCTAGCTCCCTTGGGCACAGCCACCGGCTTTTTAGCTAAAAAGATTGCTTCTCTAGGCACACGGTTTTTTTCTTCAAACGTACCAATCGCCCACCCGGATGCATTGGCCCTGTTTAAGTGTTTGGCATTTTTAAGAATATTTTCAACCGGCCATTTGGGTTGTGAATAATCTGCTTTGGCACGATCCCATTCGATAAAAACGGGCTTTTTTTCCTGATCCTCGAATATAAATTTTGCCTCAATTCCAGTGAGTACAAAATTTCCATTACCTGCCCGGCCCGGTCCCCCAGAGGGAAGAGTCTCATCCCGTAGTACTTCCAAACGCAAAGCACCAACATGAGAAAGGTTGAGATCTCCGTTCAAATGGTAAACATCCCCTTGCGGGTTTTTGCCTCCTACGAGCAAGGAACCATCCGCTTGTTTACCTATCTTACTCCCAAGCTTGGAAATAGCAGATTTGTCCTCAAATGGGGACCATAAGTTTTCCTGTTTTCCCTCCAGGACTTTCCTTCGCTCTGTTTTTTTCCATTCCGCAAAAGCAGAATCTATTTTTTTCTCAGCTTCTTTGACGGCAACTTCCGCTTGTTGAATTGATTTTTGTAAATTCACTTTCCTATGCTTTTGCTCCTCATTGAGTACTTTCAAAATTGGTGGGGTGTTGACTCCAAATTTGCCTCTTGGGTGAAGGACACCCGATTCTTCCACTGAATTAAAAAAAGCAAAGAGTTCATAGAATTCCTGCTGAGAAATAGGATCGTACTTATGATCATGACAACGAGCACAAGTTAAGGTAAGTGCCATCCAGGTTGACCCAGTTGTTTCCACTCTGTCGATCACAGTCTCCACAAACCACTCTTCCTCAATCCTTCCCCCTTCTCCATTAAGCCGATGATTACGGTTAAAGCCAGTGGCGATGACTTGGTCTTCCGATGGGTTGGGCAAGAGATCCCCGGCTAATTGCTCAATGGTAAATTGATCAAAAGGAAGGTTACGGTTAAATGCACCAATCAACCACTCCCGCCACATCCAGATATCCCGACTTCCATCACTCTGGAATCCATTGCTGTCTGCGTATCGGGCTAAGTCCAACCATTCCAGAGCCATCCGCTCGCCAAAATGCCTCGATTCCAATAGACGGTCGAGTTGTTGCTCATATGCAGACTCAGAATCATCCGTTAAAAATGAATCGATTTCCTTAACCGTTGGAGGTAAACCAATTAGATCAAGGCTGGCACGACGTAACAAAGTCTCCTTGTCTGCTGGTTGATTCAGGGTCATTCCCTCGCTCTGTAACTTACTCAAAATAAATGAGTCCACCGGATGCTCCGCAAAACCAGCTGGAACGCTGGGTCTTGAGGGTTTCTCAAATGACCAATGTTTTTCATAATTAGCACCTTCCTTGATCCATCTTTCCAAGATTTTCTTTTGTTCAGGGGTAATCGATTTCCCGCTATCTAAAGGAGGCATGTGTTCCTCATCGTCCTCAGGCAAATGGATACGAAAGATCATTTCACTTTCTTCCAAATCTCCGGGCACGATAGCCGAAAGACCAGACTTGCCTGGTTTTTGAGAAAATTCCTCAAGGTCCAATCGTAAACCGCCCTGCCGGTCCGCTTCATCCGGACCGTGGCAATGAAAACAAGCATCAGAGAGAATGGGACGAATGTCCCGATTAAACTTTAATTTCTGCTCCTCCCCGAACAAACAGGGAAATGAAACAAAGCAGATAACAAGAACCCATTGAAAAAATCTTCTCATAACTTTGGACTTTTAATAAAACTCCAATACTGGTGGTGCGTAGTATGGATGATTGTGATTAGCAAAGGCGTGAATCATTCCTGATGGACGAGTTTCAAAAGTTTCGCGGACAATCAATAATTTACCATGCCCTGATTGTACGAACTTTTTTAATGCATCAGTCTCAATTCCATAATTGCCGAACTGCTTGCTTCGAGGGATGGAAAACGTTCCTAATTGTTCAGCTTGTTCAATTGGAGGTGCTTCCGCCCAGAGCAAGCCTTCTCCCCAGGATTCTTTGATCCCATACACCGCGAAAATATTTTCTTCGGGAAGGTGGGAACGCAATCCATTGGCTGGGACTAAATTGAGGCTAAGGCGAATCTTTTTATATTGGGTAGGATCGACATCACTTATGTCGAATTCAAGTAATGCCCGACGGTCAAAAGAAGGTAGAATCTCTGAACTTTTAACCAACAAAACATCATCGGCTAGATAAAGGTTCCGCTGATCGTTACGAATAATACTGGTTGAATTATTAACCGCAAAAACTCTTTTTGCCACACCACTTGCAGATATCTTTTTTTCTCCTTCCCCTTCTCTTAAGGAAGATACAATGCCTTTTTCAATCGATATGGTTTGGTTATCAACCAATCGGACTTCTGGCCCGCTTCCTGGATGATGAACCCCAATTTCACCATCAATAACCTCAAACGAGGAAACATTTTTTATCGGATCTACGGAAACAGCAAAACGAGTACCATAATCAATCGCGTAGCCATCTGGTGTTTCCAGCACAAAGCCAATAGCACTTTTCGGAACCTCCACAATAGCAATGCCTGAAATCAAACGGGTTTTCATTGGAGAAATCAGATTTACTTCGGCCGGGGCTTCCAAAATAAGGTTGGCTCCTGATCGGAGAGCAATTGATGCTAAACCTGTGCGAAGTTTTAGGGAACCAGAAGTAAGCTCAGATCCTGGAGTCGTAGGTAAATCACTTTCCCAAGAGGCATCTTCGCAAGATTGAATCGTGGCGATTTTAGGTTCTGAAAAAAGGAGGTATCCTGATGTGCACAAAATAAGGACAAGCAAACAAGCCACAAAAGGCCAGGCATATTCACGCCAGGGAAAAAGAATGATCTGTGACGCACTTGTATCTTGATCAAGAGATAAACTGAAATCATCAAGTTTCGTATCAATCGTGCCAAAATCTAAAAGAAAAGAACGGGCATCCTTATTCTCTCTCAACAAGGTTTGTAAGGAATCAAATTGAGAGGCTGTAAGACGATCGTCCAGATATCCGAGTATTAAGTCTTTTTCTTCTTCAGTCATTCTGAGAGCCCTGTATTCAGAGCGATCATTTTATGGTTCATACAATCACGAAGTTTCATACGAATACGAGCTAGCTTTTGATAAAAAGCCGCTTCAGTCTGACCAAACTCTTCTGCCAATTCCTTCTTTGAGACTTTGGGAGTGTACGCTTGCCTAACCAATTGTTTTTCCGGTGGCCTTAACTTTTTCAGGCATTTATCCAAGGCCGACAATTGCAACTGTCTGCGGGATACCTGCTCTTCGGCATCGATGCCAATTTTTGTGATAATATCCTCATCCAAGACCAATCGATCCCGGGCCTTCTTTCTTCTGAACTTCAAAACCTCAAACCGTGCGATCAAGCAGGTCCAAGCCCCAAACTTTTCCGGTTGCTCAAGCGCTTCGAATTTTCTCCAGGCAACCAAGCTTACTTCCTGCATGATTTCGTCCACTTCCTCCGGTCTGATGACACAGGAACGAATGTAAGACCTTAAACCACTCTCATGCTTTAGAAAGAGCTTTAAAAAAGCCTCATTATTTGGGGTATTATGATTACTAGAAACCATTGCTGCCTGTATAGCTACCGCTAGGTATAAAAATCAACGGTTTAACAGCCAGTTTTTTTAAAAATTATTTTGAGATTCTCCATTTGACCTTTTGAAAATCGTACGAGTAGAGTTGGAGTTATGAAACAAAAAGTCCATTTATTAATAATTCTCAGTTTAAGTCCACTTACCTTTCTTGTAAACTGCGGACAACAGGGAGATGCCAAACCATATCTGTTGGATTATTGCTTGGTTGGAGGTAGTGATCTGGGCGACATGGGAGAACCCGTTTCCTATATCCATGATGGTCAGGAATTTAAATTCTGCTGCAAACCTTGCATCCCAAAATTTAAGAAAAATCCTGAAAAATATATTCAGGAATTAAAAGAAGAAACTGAGGACTTGTAATCTCCTGATGTCCGAAATTTACTTCTTCTTACCAATCCTTTTTTTCCTTCAACTCTCATGGCTAGGAATTCTTGCTGGAATTCTCACTGCCAGGAACCAGTACAATCGGGAAATTACATTTTGGAACAAGAAAAACTTGCTCATCACATCAATTCAAATCTGTGCATCAGGTGGTGTCATTTCCCTTATGAATTGTGGGCAACTTACTAATGCTATTATCCAAGCTTTAGGATTCATATTTTGGTTTACCATTTCCCTGAAAACGGCGAGGAAAAGAATCGACCAAACAATCACCTCAACGGCTTGGATCAAGTGGTTTATCATTTTCTTAGCAGTAATCTGGCTTTGGCAATTTCTACTATTATTCAACTACGCGAGTATGGAATGGTTTATGATCTTTTTCATCTTACACACTGTACTTTTAATAATAACAACCGTTTACAAATTTTTGTTAAAGAAAAGAGGTGCAGAGAAACAAAAAGTTAGGAATGCCAGTATTGGCATAACTTTATGTATGTATCTTTTTTATGTGCAAATAACATCGTTTGCCACCGCAATTGCATTTGATTGCGGGATTTAACAGTAACTTCAAATTTAAGATTGAAAAATAATTCAAGGAGTAGAGAAGTTAGTTGTAATGTTTAGGTTACTTCTACGGGAAAAAATTGTAACGAGTAAGTCTATTTTTTTTGTTACAGGCATTGCCCTGTTATTTTCTTCATCAATCTTACATGCTGAAGATTCGGAACGGCCAAATATCGTCTGGATTATCGCAGAAGATATGTCGCCAGATCTCGGTTGCTACGGAAACCAAGTAGTCACAACCCCAAACATTGACGGCCTAGCAGAAAAAGGGATGCAATTCACCCATGTCTTCACCACCAGTCCTGCCTGTTCACCAAGCAGAACAGCCCTTGCCACTGGTGTTTTCCAAACAACACTTGGTGCTCATCACATGCGTTACAGCAAGGAACTCATGCCTACCCTCCCTCCTGTGGTGAAAACATTACCTCAATTTATGGGTGAAAGAGGATATTACACAGGAAATATTAAAGGCTTTGGTGGAACGGGAAAGGATGACTGGCAATTTAAAACATCGAGGAAATCCTGGGATACTCACTCATGGAAAAAGTTAGTCAAAAACCAGCCATTCTTTGCTCAAGTCAACTCCAGAGAGTCCCACAGAGGTTTCTATCCTTCGAAAAATATTCCCAAGGAGAAGATCGTAATCCCTCCTTACTACCCAGATCACCCGGTAAGCCGAAATGATTGGGCCGGATATTTTGAGAGCATCAACCGTTTCGACAAACAAGTCGGAGCGATTATTAAGCAGCTTCAAGCTGACAACCTCGAAAAGAATACGATCATCTGCATTCTTTCAGATCATGGAAGACCCATGATTCGTGGAAAGAACTGGCTCTACGATAGTGGGACTCATATCCCTCTAATCATCTTCTATCCCGAGGGAGTAAAACATCCGTTTGGATACAAATCAGGCACCAAAAACTCATCCCTGATAAGTGCCATTGATCTAGTGGCTGAAACAAGACTCATGACCGGAGGGAACATTCCTGACTGGATGCAGGGAAGAAGCTTCCTCCAGGAAAATTCGAAGCCCCGCAAATTCATACACTCCGCTGCTGATCGTTTCGGTGATGTGGATATCTGCAGTCGGTCTGTCCGATCCAACAAGTACAAATATATTCGTAATTTCAAAACCTTAGGATCAATCAACGAATATACAACCGCGTACCGCAGATCAACACATCCGATTTACCACTTGTTAAATATAATGGGAGAAAAGAATTTACTGACTCCAGTTCAGGCAAAATTACTTACGCCCTTGGAGAGTGAAGAATTGTATGATATTGAGAACGACCCCTATGAAACCGTTAATCTAATAGGGAAAACTAGTTTTGAAAAAGTTCATCATCAACTTAAGAGTCAATTAGAGGACTGGCTTGCAAACAGCCAAGATCAAGGGCTTCAAAGCGATAGCGACGCCATCATTGAGCACTTCAAGCAATACGGGATCAAAACCTTTGATAAAAGACATCAAAGTATACAAATAATGAAAGCTTCCGTCGAAAAACACTTTGACTGAAATTTACCTCCTAGGACTTAGAATCAATAAATAAAAGCTTAATAAATATTTCTACCTTAAGGGTATTAACTTATGGGAAATGTTGTTATTAAAGTTTTCAGAAGTTTCACCATTATTTGCCGTAATTCATTAAAACAAAATTAATTACCATATTACGCTTACGAGATATTTTTTGATATTCTCGTCTTCTGTTACAATTGGAAATAAATGATTTTTTCGCTAACTCGTTCATCCTTCACTAAACTTTGAGATAAAAGACTTGCTATGGAACCAGTAGTTAAAAATACAACTCCCTCGTTAAAATCTTCCAAGCGAAAAAAGAAACTTAGTATGAACAACTTACCTAAATCACCATGTAAAGAACGGCTATTCAACCGTTACCGACTTTGCTAGGTTCCGGGGCTTGTCCACATCCAACCCTCGCAAACGGGCAAAATGATAAGCAAAAAGTTGAAGGGGTAAATTAGCTAGAATTGGTCGAATAACTTCATGGGCGTCAGGTAGACGGAAAATATCATCAGCTGCCTCTTCAGGGATTTCTACACTCTTAGGTGCAATTGCAATTACGGGACCCTTTCGAGCTTTTACCTCCTGCATATTGGCAATAGTTTTAGCTGAAAGCTCAGTGCCTTCGACAATAAAGACCGAGGGGCAGTCCGGGTTAATCAGTGCAATGGGTCCATGCTTTAACTCAGCAGCCGGATATCCTTCGGCATGAGCATATGAAATTTCTTTTAATTTTAAAGCACCCTCAAGGGCTACGGGATACAGACTTTGTCGACCAAGAAATAAGAGGTGCTCAGCCTTGGAATATTTAATCGCAAGCTCTCGGATTTGCTCCCCCTGCTGAAGCACTTCAGCAACCAAGGCAGGAAGGGAGCTCAGTGCTGTGACAATTGCCTGTCCATCCATAGGTGACAACTCACGCATCCTACCCAAGGCTAAGCCAAGCATAGCACATAAACAAGCCTGGGATGAAAATGCCTTGGTTGATGCAACTCCAATTTCCGGGCCCACTCTTTGATAGACACCGCCATCGGTCTCTCTCGCCAAAGAAGAGCCGACGACATTGGTAATCCCAAGCGTGAGCAAGCCTTTTGTTTTCGCTTCACGAACAGCCTCCAAAGTGTCAAGGGTTTCTCCTGATTGACTAACTGCAATAACGAGAGATTTGCCTGCTTTAGGAGAATTTCGATAACGAAATTCTGATGCATGCTCCACCTCAACGGGCACCCGGGCTAACCGTTCAATTAAATACTCCCCAACCATGCAGGCATGCCGAGCTGTTCCGCAAGCAACAAAAATAATCCGGTCTAAGTTTCTGAGTTCATTCTCATGTCCTTCCAGTCCACTTAATTTTGCCGTCGTGCCATCGTCACCAAAGCGTCCCCGCAATGTATTTTTTAGAGCGGATGGTTGCTCATAGATTTCTTTTTCCATGTAAGAATCAAAATCTCCTAAATCCACCTCCTCAGATATTTGGTCAACAGGGTGAGCCACCGCTTGAGCTTCGTGACCTTCGAGCGTAGTGATCCTAAACTCGGTACCCTTTAAAATAGCAAGCTCACCATCGTTTAAGAAGACAGCTTCCTTGGCACGGCCAACAAATGCAGAGGCATCGCTGGCAATAAAATTTGCATCTTCCCCAAGTCCTACAACCAGTGGCGAACCTCTTCGGGCTCCAATCATGGTATCAGGCAGATCCAAACAAAGAACAGCAATACCATAAGCACCACGGCACTGCGGAAGAGCCATACGTACTGCTTCGACAAACCGATCATCACTGGGTTCAAGCTCGGAATAATGATAGGCAATCAAATTACATAAAACTTCTGAGTCTGTTTCGGAATAAAATTCAATGCCTTTTCCAGTAAGAAATTTTTTCAGGGTATTAAAATTTTCAATTACACCATTGTGGACCAAAACAAACTTTCCATCATTACTTATATGGGGGTGGGTATTCGAAACGGTAACAGATCCATGTGTAGCCCATCTGGTATGGGCAATCCCTAAGGAAGAAGAGGAACTGTTCTGTTGAACGGTTGTTGCTAAATTTTGAACCCTGCCGGTTTCACGAGACATTGAAAAGCGATCGCCTTCATGAAATGCAACTCCTGCAGAGTCGTACCCCCTATATTCAAGCCTCCGTAAACCATCTATCAGTGAATCCTGAGCTACTCCGTTACCTAAATAACCAACTATACCACACATGAGTTGATTAAGTAGTGAAATAATTAACTTACATCAATTAAATTAAATCAAAAATATATGGCTAAATTGGGCAATAATTATTGGAAGAATAAACTTATGACAGTCTCTTTTAAAAAGATTCAGTATGTTTACTTTACTATATTAAGCTCGACCATAAGCCAGGAATGTTTCAAATGAAAAACTATTGATAAAATTTAGAAAGATCAATTTCAGTACCCTCGTTATAGCGATGATTCTAACGGGTGTACTTGAAGGCAAAGAGAGTATTTTTCTTTGCCTGTCTCAATCTCATTCCACCGAATCAATTTCGTGTTATGGTGGAAGATTTAAGGAATTTAAGGTAACCCCATACCTTGATCGCATAGCGTCTGATGGTGTCTATTTTAAAAATGCATTTACATCACAAAGTTCTGTAAAATTAACTTTAGCTTCAATACTTACTGGCAAAACTTGGACTGAAACAAAACTGAAAAATGGTTTGAGCAAAAATCTAACTATTCAACAACAATTAAAAGAAGCAGGTTACGAGACAGCTTTTTTTGGGGCCTGGCCCTTTGAAGCATTCCCCAAAGATTTTGATTACTGGGAGATTTTGGCTGATTCCGATCAGAGTTATAATCCAAAAATAATTTCTTCGCAGAACAAAGTTGAAATTGAAGGACATGCCACAGATATCATTACGGATCGTACTCTATCATGGCTTGATAAAAGAAAAGGAAACCTACAACCTGTCTTTGTCATTTTACAATTTCAAGGAGTTCTAAAACCGTGGATGCCGCCCATCCGTTTCCTCGAATTATATAACGACAAACTGCTTCCAGAACCAAAAACAATAAGGGCGGGTTATGCATCTAAAGCCCCGCCTTCAAGATACCAACAGGTTGAAATCAATAGGAATCTTAACTTGACCTCTGATCTTTTTGTAGAATTTGATGAAAAAACACAATCAGATACGAACGAATTAAGAAAAGGTCTAGGTACAACCAACGAACTACTAAATGCTGAGCAATTTTCTGCATGGCAACTTGGTATTCGACCCCAAAATGAAGCGTTTTCGCGCCTTTCTGGTGATACAGATGATGCATTAAATCTAAAGTACCAACGCTTTGTAAAAAATTACCTACGATGTATTCGTGCAATCGATGAAAATATTGGCAGGTTGTATGACCAGACAAACAGTGAATTAAACTCTAAAGATTGGACTTTTATTTACACAGCATGCATGGGAAACTTTATTGGTGAGAATGGGTGGTTTGGTGGAAATTGGATGTATGAACCATCGATAAGGATTCCTTTCATCATAAAAAGTGATAGATACCCAAAAAATAAAAAAACAGATGCTACTATATCGAACCAAGACATCTACCCTATTCTTTTGAAGGAGAAAGCCTTTGATTCCGGCCTAGAACCGGATCATGAATTATTATTGAATACAAATAATGAAAAACAAACTGTATATTTTGAACATAGTAACTTTCCAGATATGTTTATGGTAGCAAAACACTACGGTATAAGAACAGATAGATACAAACTTATCCATTATCATCAATTCAATGAATGGGAATTATTTGACTTACTTGAAGATCCATTAGAACAAACTAATATTTTTCATAAAACAGATAAAAAGCCCCTGATAAAGGAACTCACAAAAAAACTTTTATCTGAAAGACTTTTAAGAAGCCTCGGTGCTTTCCCTGAGCCTATGCCAGAAGAATGGCGCCGAATTTACAGAGGCCCTAATGCCCGTAAAAAAGAAAATTCGGTTTTACCTTAATTAAATTATGAAATTTTGTTAAATTTTTGTTAAATTTTTTAAAAAGAGTTGTATCCCTTGAAAATATCT
>CBFIFQ010000007.1:0-45238 GCA_965661905.1 Opitutales bacterium | reverse complement strand
GGAATACTCATTAATCTCACGCTTCATCCCATGAATGCGTTGGCGCTGATAAAAGCTTTTATCATCTACGCTGTCAAAATAATCAGTGACTGGTTTTTCCGAAGATAAGGCAGAATAAGAGTCACCCCTGTCGTATTGACCAAATAAAAAGACAGGGATAAAAGAATAAGCGGTCAGAAAACTTGCGAACTTCTTAGACATAATTGGTTGAGGTTGAAAGGGTATCTCTATGCAAAAAGGATTTTGTCTTTAAGCAACCCTAAAGAAAAAAACTTTCTTACATCATTGATTTTTTGTGCCTCTCCACGCTTCTTTTAAAAAACCTAAACAGTAAATGATAGGCGAAAAAGTACAGAACATTGACGATAACGCCTCCAATTAAGGCCGTACGTAAGCCGTGTTCCTGCTGGGCTGCCTTTCGGTAGGCTCCAAGGTTTGACTTCACAACCTGCTCGCGAGACATCGGGATTCGGGCATCGTAGGCTTCGGGAGGCAATTTTTGAGATAAAATTGATTCCGGCACCACTGGTTCAACACCCTGAATGATATCAAGGTAGGGTCGTTTAGCCATACCTAGAATCGGCCCAACCTTAATGCCTCCATAAAAAGTAAGCTGTATAATAAGGGCCGTAACAAGCAAGAGACCCTGCGATACCAGCCACATTTTTGTTTTTAATGTCATTTGAATTGCGAGGTGGATATAAAAGTTAGGTCATTTATACAGAGGATTACAATTGTGCCAAACAAGATATAGGTTGCCAAGTTTTCAAGATTCGAAAAGAAAGTAAAACGGTAGATGAGGAAAATCTGGATAATATTAGTCTTCGCACTGGGTACACTTTCGGGATTGGCCGAAAAGTCCCATGTGGTGCAAAAAAATGAAACTCTTGGAGGTATAGCCCGGAAATATGGAGTTTCCACCAGTGCATTGCAGGCAATTAATGGCATTTCGAACCCAAACCTTCTCTATGTTGGGAAGAAATTAAAGATTCCCTCCGGTGCATCGAGTGAAATCACCTATGTGGTTAAAAAAGGGGAAAGCCTGGGCAGCATCGCCAGCCGTTTTCGGGTCAAAACCTCGACCCTTGCCCTGATCAATAGAATTGAAAGACCGGATTTAATCAAGGTGGGTCAAAAATTAACGATTCCCGTTCAAGGTAGCACCTACACCCCTCCCCCAAGTTTGCTTAGCTCATCGACCGTAAAAGCACTCAACGCGGTCAGGGCAAAGTCAGGGAAATGGAAAAGAATAGTCATCCACCACTCCGCCACGCCAGTAGACGATGCCTTAAACATGCACCGGGTGCATAAAGCCCGGGGAATGAGAAATGGGCTCGCCTACCATTTTGTCATTTCCAACGGCTCCAGGAAGGCCTATGACGGCGAAGTTTACCTTGGAGGCCGTTGGAAAAGCCAATTGGATGGAGGACACATGAAAAAGCTTTCATGGAATAAGGAAAGTATTGGTATCTGCCTTATTGGGAACTTTGAGCTCCGCTCTCCCACTTCGAAACAGATGGATTCCCTGGAAGGCTTGTGTGAATACTTAATAAAGAGATGTAATATCCCCAAGTCAAAGGTCACCACGCACAAGATTCTCCACAAAAACCATACCGTTTGCCCTGGAAAGTATTTCTCCTTGACCAGCCTAATCAAGAGGATTTCTTCATAACCTTCTCGATACTCTGGGGATTGGGAGAAAGTAAAACCTTACCCCACCTCGACTCCCCATTGCGCTGCAGTGCCTTTTTGAAATCTTCGAGGGCGTAAACCCGGTCAATCGGGTAGCGAAGCTGATCAAGGGCAAGGGGTTGTAAAACATACTCAATGGCATTGCGTAGACCGGCGGGAGTCTGCTTTCTTCTCCAACGATCGAGCCAAAAACCCACGAATCGAATATCCTCAAAAATTAATTCCCGGGTAGGGAAGCGGATGGGAGCACCATCCATGGCACCGAAAGTGACATGTACACCGCTCGTCCGCAGGGAGCGGGCAACCCGCAAGGCACTCCGGCCTCCCACAGAATTCAGACCCAAGGCACATTTTTGGCCACCGGTTAGCTCCATTACTTTGGCAGGAGCTTCATCCTCATCCAGCAAGGCATGCTCCGCGCCAAACTCAAGCATTTGCTCAAGCCGTTCTTGGGTCCGAACCAGGCTTATACAGGAAACACCTAACATCTTGGCCAATTGAACAACCGCCAACCCCACTGCTGAATTCCCTGCGTTTTGGATAATAAAATCCCCTTCCTTAAGATATTCAAAATCATGCAATAATCGCCAGGCAGTCATGGGGTTGAGGATAGCCACGGCCAACTGATCGGCCGGAACCAGGGATGGAAGCAAAAGTAAATCATCCACAGGAGAGGTCACATATTCCTGCCAGGCTCCGAGGGCATCTGGCATAGCCACAAGCTTGCCGATAATTTTGTCATCCACCCCGGATCCCGCTTCCACAACCTTGCCCACCCCTTCCCTGCCGGCAACCGCGGGAAGATCCCGAAGCTTTCCGTAGGACCCGTTAATAAGGCCAACATCCGAAGGGTGGATGGTGGCAGCGAGCATTTCAATCAGGACTTCCCCGGCAACTGGAGAAGGCTTTGGTCCTTCCTCCAAGGATAAAACATCGAGGGGATTACCCCGCTCTCGGTATTGGATAAAACAATTTTTCATCCGCTTACTTCTTTTTGGGTATCCAACCACCCGCTCTCATCCATTCCTCTGCCCGATCGGGCCAAGCCGAAACCGGGTGCTTCGACTTTCGCATACCATAACCGTGCCCCCCATAGGGATAAACATGAAGTTCATTTCCCTTCACTCCCACTTTTTCTAAGGCAAGGTAGGCAAGCACACTACCCTCGGCAGGTACCTGATCATCCCCGGTATGGGCAAAAAAACAGGGAGATGCCTGAGAGTTTATTTGCATCTCGGGTAAGAGTCGGCTTGGGTCCTTACGGTCGACCAGGTAGGCAGGATATATAAGAATCCCAAAGTCAGGACGGCAGGAAACACGGTCCATAGAATCGACATCAGCATAAGTTCGTTTGGCAAAGGAGGTAACTGTCATCATAGCAAGGTTGCCTCCGGCAGAAAAGCCGAGGACCCCAATTTTAGTAGGGTCGATCTTCCACTTTTGGGCATTTCCCCGAATGATACCCATGGCACGTTGGGCATCCTGAAGGGGGGCCTCATGCTTCTCCCTATTTTGACGACGGGGCACCCGGTATTTGAGTAAAAAAGCTGAGACACCCAGTTCATTTAACCACTCACATATATCCAGCCCCTCATGTTCATAAGCGAGAATATTGTAGGCACCTCCCGGACAGACCATTATGGCAGTATTCTTCGTTTTTGTTGAATATGCCGGAAAAAAGGAAAGAGTAGGATGGGAAACATTTTCAATCCGGAGAACATGACCGCTCTGGGAAGAGGGAGGGCTTATGGTTTCTTTCCCAATTTCCCCATTCACTTCACCCGGGACCTCACCCGGCCAAAGATCAATAACCTCGACGGGATCGTATGCGGCAACTTGTAAAACAAGAAGATGGATTGAAATAAATAATTTTCCAATTTTCATCCCGCTACTTGTTTCAATCCACAGGGAACATGCAAAACAAAAAAGATTTTTTAAGATCTTTTTTGTTGGCAGAAGTTATTTCCTAGACCAAGGAATACGAAATGAAAGCGAATTTCTTCTTTTTTTTCTTAATGGTGTGCCAAGTGGGAGCAGGTTATGAAAAGAAGATCATCGAGGCCTTTACCCAGCTTAATGAACATGGTCAGGGTAATGTAAACGCGGCCCAAGCCATGTCATTGGCTGACAAGCTCAGCCCTGATTCCATCCCTGCCCTCCTTCAGGCAATGAACCGGGCAAACCCGGTGGGAGATAATTGGATACGAGGAGCCATCGCAAAAATCACCGTTACTTCGGATGCGGCTGCTTTTCCCAAAACTTCTGTAAAAGCCATCATCCAAAACCCTGAAAATGAAGGCAGCACCAGAAGGGCCGCTTTTGAAATCCTTCGCCAACATCAACGCGGCGAAGCCGAAGCTTTAATTCCATCTTTTCTTCACGACCGAGAACCTTCCCTGCGCAGGGAAGCGATTCAGCTTATCCTTGAAGATGCCGAAACAGCCACCCCTCCGGCTCGAAGCATAGCCCTTTTTCAAAAAGGGCTCCAACATGCCCGGGATGTTGATCAAATTAAGCAGGCAAGTCAGGCCCTGAAGAGCCGCGGACAGAATGTAGAATTGATTACTTTACTGGGCTTCCAAACGCAGTGGGAAATGATCGGCCCCTTTGACAACACCAATCGAGAAGGTTTCAACAGGGTGTATGATCCTGAGGAAAATTTCACAACCAACGCTTCCTATCCCGGGAAAAACGGCCAAGTCTCATGGAGTTCATTCTCCACAAAGGATCCCTTGGGCCTGCTTAATATAAACCTACATTACGGCGAACTCAAAGAAGTGGTAGCCTATGCCCGCACATCTTTTTATTCCGATGAATCTCAAAAAGTGCAGTTCAGGCTTGGATCGAAAAATGCCTGGAAAATATGGGTAAACCAGGCATTACTTTTTTCCCGGGATGAATATCACCGCGGAGGTACCCGGGTCGATCAATTCATCCTCGATGGCGCCTTACAAAAGGGAGAAAACCAAATCCTTTTAAAAATCTGTCAAAATGAACAAACTCAACCATGGACCAAAAACTGGGAGTTTTGCCTTCGGATAACCGACCCGGCGGGAAAAGTAATTCAGGAAGCACCCACCCCATAAGATGCAAATCCCAAAAGCCATGAAAATCATAGCCAGTTTATTTTTTGTCACCCTTTCACTTCTACCGGCCCGTGCTGACTGGTTGATGTTTCGGGGTTCCAATGGTAACGGATCAACCCATCGCTCCCTCCCCGTCACTATCAAAACCCAAGGAGACAAGAGCTGGGTACAGGATTTACCGGGACGGGGTATCGCCAGTCCGGTTGTCGTGGGAGACACCATTTACCTATCGGCTTCCAGTGGTCCTTTTCAGGAAGACCTGCATGTGCTGGCTTATGATTCCTCCGATGGGAAACAGCTATGGCAAAGAACCCTAAAAGCTACCGGCCGGACTGTATGCCACAAAAAAACCTGCGTGGCCGCCTCCACTCTGGCCAGTAACGGAAAGGGCTTGGTCGCCCAATTTTCATCGAATGATATTTTTGCCTTCGATCTGAAAGGAAACTTACTTTGGGCACGGGGTCTGACCTTTGATCACCCGAACATTGCCAATGGCTTGGGCATGTCTTCTTCACCAGTGGTGGTCCAAGGTGTGGCGGTCATCCAGGTTGAAAATGATGCAGACTCCTATGCTTTCGGGCTCGACTTACAAAACGGCTCCACCCTCTGGCAGAAGAAGCGGCCCAAAGCTGCAAACTGGACATCGCCGGTTATTATAAATACAAAAGCCCGTTCTCTCGTGGGTTTGCAATCCAAGGAAGGCATGACCGCGATTGAGCCCACAACGGGGAAAACAGTATGGGACTATCAGGATGGGGCTTCCACCATTCCCTCCAGCACCTGGACGGAAAAGGGTATTCTCTTACTTCCTTCCCATGGGATTACCGCCCTCCAGGTTGCCCATGACCTCCAGAGTTTTGAATCCATTTGGGTGGATAACAAATTGAAACCAGGCACCGGGAGCCCATCCTCTCAAGATGGTTTTCTCTATGTCGTGAACAACGCCAATGTCCTGAGCTGTGCATCGGTTGAAACCGGAGAGATCCAGTGGCGGTTACGGCTCAAGGGTCCCATTAGCGGTTCGCCCTTGATCACCGCCGACCACCTCTATATTTTCAGCGAAGATGGACTTGGGCAAGTGGTCAACATCAAGGCGGAGAAGCCAGAGGTTATTCACACCCTCAACCTGGGTGACACCATACTCTGCACCCCTGCGGTTGCAAAGGATGCAATCCTCGTGCGTTCAGACAGCAAGCTGTGGAAGCTCAGCGAGTAAATATACGGGGATCGGACTCAGGGGGTGATGGTAACCCCATCCAGTCGGTTCTTCAAAAATTGTAACCGGCCCGGAGATATTGCACTTCCCCAAAGATGAAGACTTGTAAGGTTTTCGAACCCGAGAAGAGGCCCAATTCCATAATCTGAAAGCTGGGTGCCCGAAAGATTTAAACTTATAAGATTGCTCATGCCCGCCAAGGCCTTTACCCCCTCATCATTTACTGTACTATCGCGGAGATTTAGATGGGTCACCTTACCAAAGCCGGCAATTACCAAACATCCTTCCTCCGACAACTTCGCTCCTCGCAAATCAAGTTTGGCCAGGTGCCCCCCGAGAGGCATTAGCTTGCGCAATGTTTCGGTGTTACATTCCACACTCGAGGAAACAATTCGTGCTTCAAGCAAAGGGCTGCTGATACCGATGGGGCGAATAAGCAAGCCCGTTTCCTCCTTTATGCCAGCAATAAGAGTTTCCGGCAAGGCCTGAACTCCCTTGGCCAGTCCTTGGTAAAAAGTAATATGGGGTGGGATATACTGTTTTTTTTCTCCCCCCCGCTGGTGAAGGGTATCCAAACCATCGGTTGCCCCAACCCATGCTCCGAAATCTACCCCCTGGGCAATCCATTTCCGAAGTGTCTCCTTTTGATCTTCAGTGAGGGGCTCTCCCTTGGGGGGCATATGATCATCATCACTAAAAGGCAGGGTGACTCTTGTGTAAAGAGAGCTTTGACTGGGGTGATCCACAGTGATCACCGGGCCGTGATCGCCTCCGTGCATAATAAAGGCAGCCCCATCGAGCCTGAGCCCAGCTTTGGGGTTCTTGATTCTTCCCGCCTGCTCATAGGGTGCCCGATGACATTCCACGCACCTGTCTTCCAAAATAGGCCAAACTTCTTTTTCGAAATCCACCACTGCCATCATTGAAAAAGGAAGACCGGAAACGATGAATGTCCAAAAAAATAAAAGTCTTCTCATAATGTCTAGATAAATGATGATACAGTAAGTTGACCAGCCATTAGAACTCATGTGGCCAAGAAAAGTTTCGGAAAGAGAAAAGATAGCAGTTGGAAAACAAGTTGATCCGGGTTACTAAAACCCTTGCTGCCTGCGCTTTTCCCGTCGATGTAACTAGGCCCGCTTGCGATCATTAAACAAGTCAAACTTCTACTTTATTGGAAACTGAATACACCCCACTTCTTCTCGCACTGAGTGCAGGATTTTTCTATGCATGCAGTGCCGTACTCTGCAAAAAAGCCTTGGAACTTGGGGCTGGCACCATTCGCTCTTTGGTCTATTCAAATATTTTGATGTCCATGTGCTTCCTGCCCTACCCCTTCTTCGCAGTCGATGGTATCGTGCGAGAGGACATCCAGTCTGGTGCCGCCCTGGGCCTTCTCTTTTTCCTCGGTCAGTTTTTTTGCTTCCTTGCCTTAAAAAATGGTGAAGCCAGCTTGATCACTCCCATCATGGGATCCAAACCCATATTTGTGGCGGTCTTTATCCTCATCCATGGCTTGTCGGACGGGCAGGTATCAGGGAAAATATGGGTAGCTTGCGGGCTTTCCGCCCTCGCCGTTGCTTTGCTGTGCTGGCCGTCCAGAAATTCAAGTCTTTCCTGGACTGGACTTTTCCTTGCCCTGGCCACGGCTGCAAGTTTTGGGTTACTTGATTCTTTAGTCCCTCACTTCACTCACCAGTCGAATCCGGTCAATGTTCTCTTTTTTGTTTTTGGATCCGTGGGACTGTATTCTCTATTTCTGATTCCCTACACCGAGGGAAATTTCTTAAAGCCGCGCCAGAAGGCAGACATTTGGATGTGGGCCTCGGCTGTACCCATGGGAGGTCAGGCTATTTTAATGTCCATGGCCATAGGTTTCTACCAAGTCCCAACCGAGGCCAATATTTTCTACGCCTGCCGGGGCTTATGGGCAGTTCTTTTAATTGCCTGGCTTGGGAAAAAAATGCTTCTTACCGAAAGCATACTATCCCCCTCTACCTTTATCCGTAGAGGTATTGGTGCCAGTTTATTACTTCTTGGAGTTTGGTTGACCAGTCTCCAGTGAAGTTCAGGTATTATTATTCTTCTCGATGCTTGAGTCTCTCCACCAAAATTTCCAGGATTAGTGGATGCATCCCTAACAGCTCTGTTCTGGCAATGGCACCTGGGAAAAAAGAGCAGATCTCTTCCAGGTCCCCTCCCTTGCCGGCGTGACGGCCGGGAGATAAAAAAAGTTGGGCCACCACCACCTGCTCCACTTTTTCCCCAGCTAACTCCCGAAGTTTATTTTCCAATAGCGGGTCATTAAAATCATATTCCGGCCCATCTCTCCTCTCCATCGAGCAAGTCGAGAACCCAGATATTTCTGCAGGCAGCAAGCTTTTCATCTGCCGGCCTACATCCTCCCGGATTTGATTTACCTCCGGCAGAGGAGTTCCATGGTCCACCAGAGCCACAAATGGCTTGTTGTAATCATGAGCAGAAATGGCATCCAATGTTCGCTCCGTCAAAGCCCGGGCAATTCGGTCATCACCCAAAAAATGCAGGCAGGGAAGAATGCGGAAAGATCGGGTCGAGTCCTCTGCCTGCCATTGCTGAAGCTTGCGGGGTAGCCAATCCGTGATCGCCAGGCTTGGGCCAAAAAATAAAGGGATCATTACCACATGCTTCCACTCCTTACACTCCGGAGATTGGAAAAGGGATTCCATGGTTTCAGCTGCTATACCATCAAGCTTTTGGGCATTCACTTTGTGGGAGTGCATAAGACCCACGGGGCGTATGGGCAAACCGGTCTCACTGGACAGGGCTTTGGCAATTCTACGGAGGTTGAGCGTAGCCTCTGGGTTAAGCGAACCATTGTCGACCAGGAAATATTTTATATCATTCAATGATTTTCCCATTGACGAACCCGAGCACGCGCGCAAGAAAAATCGTATATTGAAGATCAGATATGGGAATTTGATCCTTAAAAATTAAAGCGGGAATTAAGTTATGAAGAATCAGTTGTGGATTACAGGTGTGATTGCTTTGGCAATATTTTATACGGGGTGCTCAAAAAATACAGGGCCTTCTCCGGAAGATACGGCTCTCATTAAAGGAACAGACCGGGGCACCTTTGTGGGTTCCCTCGAAGACGGGACCTTGGCCAACGATGAGGAGGAACTCTCCCCCATCGGGGCAACAATTTCCGGACTGGATGGCTCCGGTGAGTTACTCCCCCAGGACTCCCTGTGGTCAGACCCCGATGCTCTTGCCAATGCCGAATCCCCATTTGAGCCTATTTATTTCGGTTTTGATCAATACGCCATAGGCTCAGATGAAAGGATGAAATTGCAGGATGTGGCGTCGTTCATGGAATCAAACCCGACCGCCCGAATTTTGGTGGAAGGTTATTGTGACTGGAAAGGTACCCCTGCTTACAACAAGTCCCTTGGTGATCGTAGAGCTTCCAGTGTGCGGGATTACCTTGTTGACTTGGGTATTGATGGTGCCCGGATTGAGGTTCTATCAGTTGGGGATGAACAATCCACTCCCAACGCCGATCCCGCAACTGCAGGCTTGGAAAGAAAAGCCCAGTTTCTCGTCCTGCGGGATTCCTGATAAACCATGCGAGATTTAAAAGCGTACCTGGCTTTCGCTTGGGTTATTTTAGCCATTTCCTCCTGCTCAAAAAAAGCAGAACCTGAGAGCACTCTGAACCGTGGTCAGGAAGCGGCCACCTCTGAGTTCTCTGATCCGAGTCGTGGACCTAATGCCACGGGTGAAGAGTTTTCTCCTGTGGGAACCGCTTTGGATTCCAATCAGCTTGACTTTAATGATCCTCTCTCGCCCCGTGACCCCGCCCTGGAAGCTTTCAGTGACCCCTTAAATGTCATACGCCCCTTCGAACCCGTATTTTTTGGCTTTGACCAGTACAACATTGTCGCGGATGAAAGAGCCAAGCTTATCGAGATCGCTGAATTTATCATGGAAAGCCCAGAAGCCCGTGTACTCATCGAAGGATACTGCGATTGGAAAGGCACGCCTGCCTACAACAAATCTCTGGGGGAAAGAAGAGCTAATTCCGTCAAGCAGTACCTTGTGGAACTGGGAGCAGACAGCCAAAGAATTGAGACCGTATCAATTGGAGATGAATCTGCCATTCCCAACGCGGATGGACAGCAGGCAAAGCTAGACCGTAGAGCTTCCTTTGTTGTGACCAAGTCTCCATAGGCTTCATTAGTTTCATTGAGGATTCTGCTATAATAAGGATGTTAAATTACTTTTGATTTAGCATACTTCATTAACCTGACATTGTAATCCTGCACAATAACTTGAGATCTGAAGAGTGATTTTAACTCTGTTATCACTACACCCATGATAATCAGTAAACCAAGCATAGGCAGGCTAAGTATAAACATACATAAAAGACCGGCAAAACAGAGTCCAAGATCAAGAAAAGCCCTGTTTTTATTTCCAAGATAAAAATGGTGTAACCCAACAGGAAGAGACCAAGCCAATGTCGCATAAGTATCAGGATCTTTAAGGTTCTCTGCACAAAAAGCATGAAACTTTTTGCGGGATAGCGGGTCTAATTTAGATACTTCCTGTTTGATTCTATCTTCTTCCGCTTTTAATGCTTTTGGGTCTACCATAGCTAAGCATCAGGGTACAGGATCATTAATTTTCCCGCTAATATCCCTTTGATTACAACGCATAATCCGTAGAAAACTTAATTTGATCCCACTGAAAAATCCATGAACGCCCAACGCTTGCTTAGCAAAATTTGAACAAGAAGGTTCAAAATTACAATCTACGAAATTGTTTTGGATAAGCCCGGAGTGTTGATAAAAGTTAATCGCTTTGATTGTTACTTTCGCCCAAAAACCCATTCTTATCTTGCAAAGGTTAAAATCACCGCCTCACGAGTCCAAAACAGAAGAAACCTCTTCTTTTCAATCACCTGAAAAATAAGTTGCCAACCATCTGATGCATATTGGTTAATCATCGCTTCCATTTTTTGGATAGGGATACCCGAAGCTCCGAGTAAAATAGTTCCACAGCCTCCTTCCGCAACCCACTCAACTTTATATTCTTTAAAATTTCCTAAATTTCCCGTCGGATGATCAGGTTGTTTGGCTTTTGTCATTGTGGATTGACTGAAAGGTAAGTTAGTTGCACCAATAATCTCACCCGTATCCGGGTCTTTTAATATTCTCTTACTCATAGTTGATAAAGTCTGATAACTAATAAGCATAGATTATTCAACCCTGCACAAAATTTAATCAATAGTAAAGTGCACGCTATGTAAGCCCTTCAAAAAATTCGCTGAATGTTTTGATTGCCTTTTCAAAAATACCCAGATGGAAGCTTTCATCCGGAGCATGAAGGTTATCTTCATTGGTAAAAAGACCGAGCATCAAGGCATCCAAGCCAGCGACTTCCTTGAGATCGCGTATGATAGGGATGCTGCCCCCTTCTCTTAGGTATAAAGGAGAGGAACCGAAGGAAGATTTGACGCAATTTTCAACGGCGGGGAAGGCTTTTTTCATTAAGTTTGATTCGTCCCCTTTTGACCCTGGTTTGTTGGGTGGAATCACCACATAGGGGTTGCCTCCCCCTTTAATCTCAACCTGAACAGATACAGCAGGTGGGCAAAGGCTGGCAATAAATTTCTCCACTTTCACCGCAATATCCTCCGCACACTGATCCGGAACCAGGCGACAGGTAATCTTGGCAAATGCCTCGGCAGGGATTACCGTTTTTGAACCCTCCCCCTGGTAGCCACCGCCCACTCCGTTAAACTCGAGGGTTGGGCAGAAACGAATCGCCTCCAAGGGCTCATAACCTGGCGGTGGAAAAAACTTCTGAATACCTAAAAACTCGGCATACTGCTCTTCTGTTAAGGGTAGCTTTGCCAGCTCTTCTCTCTCCCAATTTTCAGGTTCCAGAACATCATCGTAAAACCCAGGGACCGCAACCTTGCCCTGATCATCATGCAAAGAGGCACATATTTTCACTAATGCCTGCAGGGGGTTGAGGATAGCACCGCCATGTACACCCGAGTGAAGATCCTGCCCGGGGCCGGACAATTTAATTTCCATGGCCGTTAAACCTCGTAAACCTGTGGTAATAGCCAGTTGTTCAGGCCCGGGGCTTCCGGTATCAGACACCAACAGCAGGTCACCCTTTAATTTTTCTTTATGGCTTTCCAAAAAACCACGAAAACTCGGGCTGCCGATTTCCTCCTCCCCTTCAATCAGGTAGGTTATGTGTAAAGGCAGGTTGGGGTTCTTTTTGAGGACTTGATAGAGTGCCGCCATATGCACAATTTGAGGCCCTTTATTATCGGCGGCACCACGCCCATAAAGACGGCCATTTCTCTCTTCTGCCTCAAAGGGCTTACTTGTCCAAAGGTCCAGTGGATCAGGTGGTTGCACATCGTAGTGGCCATAAATCACCAACCTTGGCCATGAAGGATCACCCCGGGTGCCTAAAATGATAGGATTGATGGGCGTGTCCACCAGCTCCACATCAAAGCCAAGTTCACGGAGGCGTTTGCAGGCAAAATCCCGGGCCCCGGTTACTCCTTCGGCATAACTGGAATCAGCGGAGACGCTTGGGTAAGAAACATATTCAGCAAGGGCTTTCTTCGGGTTTTCTAATATTGAGTTCATGGGTTTGGGGTTTCACCCCGAGCTTTTTTCGCCTCAACATATAGGCTGTAGGCCTGATTCATGTGAGACTGGAGAAATTGAATTCGATTTCCCGGGTTGGGGTGAGTAGATAAAAATTGCGGCATGTAGCGTTTTTTCCTGCCCTGCATTTTCTGCCAAAAACTTATGGCAGCCCGGGGGTCATACCCGGCCCTTGCGGAATAATAAAGACCACGGTGATCGGCTTCCTGTTCCTGCGATCGGCTGAAGGGAAGAGCCATGCCCACGGTAGTTCCAGCACCGTAGGCACCCGTGGCTAGCAGGCGATCCGTTGAACTTTTATTACGCATGGCGGTATTTAAAATCACTCCCCCCAGGGCAATTCCCATAGCTTGAGTCATTTTTTTATTGCTGTGACGGCAAGCCACATGGGCAATCTCGTGCCCAATTACAGCGGCCACCTCATCTTCGTTACCGCCGGCTAAATCTATCAATCCGCTATTTACTCCAACTTTGCCTCCGGGCATCGCGAATGCATTGGGTTCACTCTTTTGAAAAACAACAAATTCCCACTCCGTTCCCGGCAGATCCACCCGGGCCACTTTGGTTATTCTTTTCCCAATTCTTTCAATCATGGCCTGGTGCGAAGAATTTGTTGAGATCGGCTCCTTGGCCTTCATTTTACTGAACTGGCTTTTTGATCTACGGGCAAGATGCTCATCTGAAAGCATGGCCGTTCCGCAACCGTTGAACAGGATGCTAGTGCAAAGAAGAAACGAGGGAAGAAACCGTTTGGTCATCAATAATGCAAATCTTTCAATCGGAATTTTAACAAGGGGCAAGAACCTAGTGCTTAAAATGCCGCGTATGGGTAAACACCATGGCCATACCCTTTTCATTGGCTGCCGCAATTACATCCTCATCCCGGACACTGCCACCCGGCTGAATCGCAGCAGTGGCACCGGCATCGGCGGCCGCAAGTAAGCCGTCAGAGAAAGGGAAAAACGCATCGGAGCAAACCGCGGCACCCTGCAGGCTTAATTTCGCCTCACCCGCTTTCCATACGGCAATTTGAGAACTATCCACCCTGGACATCTGGCCAGCCCCAACCCCGAGTGTCCGCTCGTCTCCTGCATAGACAATGGCATTGCTTTTGACATGACGCACAACCCGCCAGCCAAAAATCATGGACCTCCACTCCACATCTGTGGGTTGCCTTTGAGTGACTACTTCAAAAGCCTTGGGGTTGATTTTTTTCTGATCCCGGTCTTGGGCTAAATACCCCCCCGGTACGGTTTTTATTTCCTGCAAAGTTTCAGCCCCAAACCCTGCCTTGGAAACAAGAAGGCGAAGATTTTTCTTCCGCTTAAAAAGGTCAAGGGCTTGGTCAGTAAAACCTGGAGCAATGATCACCTCACAAAAGATTTCCGAGATTTTTTCAGCTAAATCAATATCCAGGGTATTATTAACCACAATGATTCCCCCAAAAGGAGCCTGGCGGTCAGTGGCAAAAGCATGCTCCCAGGCATCGACCAAATTATCTGCACTGGCAACCCCGCAAGGATTGGTATGCTTCAGGATCGCAACCGTGGGTTTCTCAAACTCTCCAATCAGGAAAGCCGAGGAAGAAATGTCCAAAATGTTATTGTAGCTTAATTCCTTCCCCTGAAGCTGTTCGAAGTGATCGAGGAAACCTCCGTATAAAGCAGCCTGTTGATGGGGGTTCTCCCCATATCTCAAAGGCATGGCTTTTTCCGCTTTAAGCTCAAGGGTTTTGGGAAAGCCTGAAATGCTGTCAAGGTCAGGTTCGATCTGCTGTTTCCCCTCAAGGTAGGTGGATATGGCCTGATCGTAGGTCGCCGTTCTCGTAAAAACTTTCAGGGCTAACTCAGAACGAACCTGCTGTAATTCTTCACCACCCTGTTCCAGTGCAGACAACACCCGTTCATAATCAACCGGGTCACAAACAACGGTGACATCCCTGTAGTTTTTGGCCGCACTTCTGAGCATCGAAGGACCTCCGATATCAATTTGTTCAATCGCCTCCTCCAGGCTTACTTCAGGACGGGCAATGGTATCCTCAAATGGGTACAAGTTTACAACCACCAAGTCGATCATTTCAATCCCATGACTTTTCGCGGCATTCACATGCTCTTCATTATCGCGAAGGCATAATAACCCACCGTGAATCTTTGGGTGCAGGGTCTTGACTCGTCCGTCCATCATCTCTGGGAATCCCGTTCTCTCGCTCACATCAGCAACCGGAATCCCTTCATTCCGGAGTAATTGAGCGGTTCCGCCGGTGGAGAGCAGGCAGAACTGATGCTGGTCCACCAAAGATCGGGCGAAAGGGACCAATCCAGATTTATCGCTTACAGAAAGAAGAGCATATTTTTGCATTCATTCCCTTGTGCTTTGATCTAGCTTCTGAGCAAGCGAAATCTTCATTTTCTCCGGTGACTTAATTAAGAATTGGTCTTTTACCCAGACATGCTATGGTAAGGGGAAAAAGAAAGTGTGAGTGAAGAAAGTAAAGAATTAGAGGGGTTGAAAGCGACCTTGGATAAACTAGTCCATCATCGTGAAAAATCAAAAGTCAAAGGGCTCAACCTTCATGCATTCATTTATTTTATCTCCATCCAAAACCTCTCTGACTGCACGGTTACCCTGCAGGGCAGAAAGTGGGTTTTGTCCAATGACGATGGGACCACCACGGTGGTGGAGGGAGAAAAGATTGTGGGGGAAACCCCGGTCATTCCACCAGGGGAAAGTTTTTCCTACAATAGTTATCATGTGACTCACTTATCCGCACAGGCATCCGGATCCTTTCATGGGATGGATGAATTTGGAAGGAAGGTGCATGTACGCCTCCAACCTTTTCGTCTAAAAATTCCTCCTTCCGAAAATCCCGAAGAAAACCCATTGTCATGAAATTCACGGACTTAAACAGGCACGGGGGTATTGGAGCCAATTGTACGCTCCTGGAAATCGGTCCCTTTCGAATCGCGATTGATTCCGGCCTGCACCCCAAGTATGCAGGACTTGATTCGACACCAAGTCACGATTTTTTAGAGAGAAACTCCCTGGACTTTATTGTACTGACCCATTGCCACCTGGATCACCTTGGGAGCCTGCCTTTACTTTCCCGGGAGCATCCGGATGCCCCGGTACTTTTAAGTTACGCCAGTTCTATCCTGGCACGCCGGATGTTGGCCAATTCGATCTCGGTGATGCGGCGCCAACGCAACGACCTCAACCTGCCGGAACTTCCACTCTATGGGCGCGGGGACCTGTCTTCCCTTTATGACCGGATGAAGCCGCTGGCTATTCAAACACCCCTGGAAGTGGAAAAAGAGGGTCAGGTTCTCAAAGTGACTTTCCATCATGCCGGACATGTAGCGGGTGCGGTATCGGTCGCATTCGAAACCAAAAAGGAAAAGATCTTTTTTACCGGAGATATGCTTTTTAATGAACAAAGAACCCTGGATGGGGCCGAAGTCCCTGCCGGAAAGTTTGATGTTTTAATCACCGAGACAACCCGTGGGGGCACTGCCCGGGACCCCGCCCGTACTCGCGAAGCCGAAATTGTTTCTCTACTGCAGGGAATAAAGAAAACCTTGGATCGTGGAGGCTCCGTACTAATTCCTGTTTTTGCCCTCGGCCGGATGCAGGAGATGCTTTTTATTTTGGATGAAGCCTTTCGCAAAAATGCCTTCCCTCAGGTTCCTGTGTTTTGCTCGGGCTTAGGTATGGACCTGGTTAACCATTTCCATGAGATTTCCAAAAACACCAACCGCCTGCGTTTTAACCGACGAGTGCTGAGGTCTATGGGAGCCCGGCCCCTTCCCCGAAAAATTGAACCCGGGCGTACCCCTCCCATGAAGGGAATCTTCTTAGTCAGTAGCGGTATGCTGGTGGAGCACACCCCATCTTACATCCTCGCTTCCGGGCTTTTACGGGATGACCGAAATGCTATCTTTTTTGTCGGCTATTGCGACCCCGATACCCCCGGCGGCAAGCTTTTGAATACCCCGCAGGGGGAGGATTTTGACTTTGAAGTGGTGGACTGTATTGAACCCAGGCAGGCACAAGTTCGCCAATTTGACCTCAGTGGTCATGCCGACCGCGAAGAATTGCTGGCCTATGCTAGGAAGTTGTCGCCGAAAAACATTTTTTTACACCATGGAGACCCCGATGCCCGTGCCTGGTTTTCCCAGTCTTTATCCGAGACGGGTGCCCGTATCATCGACCCCGAACCACTGCAAACTTATGAAACCTGACCAGCCACAACCATCTTCACTTGCCGAGCAACTCGATCAAGTCTTCACACGACCCTCGGGTCGTGAGGTCGACCAGATGAGAGAAGTAAGTTTTCAAACCGGGATTGCCCCCCATGCCAATGGATCCGTTCTATGCTCTTTTGGAAATACTCAGGTTATCTGTGCTGCGATGATTGAAGACCGCGTACCCGGTTGGATGAGGCAGCAGAAAGTGGAGGGCGGTTGGCTCACCGCCGAGTACAGCATGCTCCCCTACTCCACCCTGTACCGAAAAGACCGTCCCATCAGTAAGGGCAAGCAGGATGGGCGAAATATTGAAATCCAGCGCTTAATTGGGCGTGCCCTCAGGGCGGTGCTCAACTTGAAAAATATGCCCAACAAAACATTATGGATTGATTGTGATGTGCTTCGGGCCGATGGAGGCACCCGGACTGCCTCGATCACTGGTGCGTGGCTGGCCACCCGTATCGCAATCAACGGACTGCTGGAGAGTGGAAAACTTGAAAAAGACCCGATTGTGGATCACCTAGCTGCGATCAGTGTGGGCGTCTACAATGATCGCTGTATTCTCGACCTTGACTACCCGGAGGACAGGGATGCCACCGTGGATGCCAATGTGGTCATGACGGGATCAGGTAAATTTGTGGAAGTACAATCCTCAGGGGAAGAAGCCACTTACACCCGGGCAGAGCTTGACCAGTTATTAGTCTTGGCTGAAAAAGGAATCAAAGAACTTGTGGATCAACAAAAGCAAGAGCTTTAATGCCACTCTTCTTCCGTCTATTGTCATGCTGGAATGAAAATTACTAGGTAATGATTGAGTATGCACCTACTTGAGGAAATCACCTTAATTGCAACCATTAGTGTACTGGTAACCCTGGTCTTAGGTAGGTTCAAATTACCGGTGATTGCCGGGTTGGTGTTATCAGGAGCATTGGTGGGACCCAAAGGATTTTCATTGGCCCATGACCCCGAGGCTATTGAAGTCATTGCTGAAGTGGGTGTTGTTTTTCTGCTCTTTACTATCGGGCTGGAATTTTCCCTTTCTCGGTTGCGGCATATTTTCAGGCAGGTTGCCCTGGGTGGATTGCTTCAAGTGAGTGTAACCGCAGCAGTCACCATCGCAATTGCTCTATGGTTTGGATGTTCTCTCCCCGAATCCATCACTTACGGTTTTGTTTTTGCCCTTTCCAGTACGGCCCTGGTCCTGCGAACCTTGAGCGAGCGTAATGAATTGGATGCACCTCACGGGAGGTTCATCGTGGGAACCTTAATCTTTCAGGACCTTTGCATTGTGCCCATGGTCTTGATCATTCCCCTCCTGGGTCAGGGTTTGGACAACCCAGAAACATGGAAATCGTTAGGTATGGCCATGCTCAAAGCCACAGTCATGGTGGTCGCCTTATTTGCCTGCTCCAGGAAACTGGTCCCGTGGTTATTTAAGGCGGTGGATGCAAGCCGAAGTAATGAAGTCTTCATTCTTACCGTTCTTTGCCTTTGCATTGGCACCGCCTACCTCACATCCCTCACCGGTTTATCCCTAGCCCTCGGTGCTTTCCTTGCCGGCATGATTGTCGCTGACACCGACTTTCGGCACCGGGCAATGGGAGACATTCTTCCCCTGCGTGATGTCTTTGTAAGCTTTTTCTTTGTATCCCTGGGGATGTTTTTTGACTTCGATGTGATGATGGAAAAACCAGACCAAGTGGGTTGGTTACTTTTAGCCTTTCTCGGAGGGAAAGGAATCTTGGCTATTTTGGCGGCCTCCCTGATGCGCTTCCCTCCCCGTGCCGCTTGGTTGGCTGGAGTCGGCCTAGCCCAGTTTGGTGAATTTGGCTTTGTTTTGCTTCAATTAGCCACGCAGGAAGGCGTGGTCTCAAGTGCTGAAATTCAGCCTCTTTTGAATGCAGGGATCATTAGTATGTTTCTTACCCCGCTCCTTGTATACAAAGCCCCCCATTTCACTGCCGGTGAACGGGCCCTCGACCCCCTTGCCAAACTTTTAAGGGCTAGGAGTGCCGAGGAACTGGAAGAGTCAACCGTGGGCCACAGTGACCATGTGGTCATCATCGGGTACGGCCTGGCTGGCCAGTTTTTAACATCAAGCCTCAATGAGTTACAGATTGAGGTGGTTGCCCTGGAAATGAACTCCGACAATGTAAGAAAGGGTAAAGAGATGGGAGATCCGGTTTACTATGCCGATGCCACCAGTGAAGAAGCCCTCGGCCATGCCCATGTGGAAAGTTGCCGGGCGATTGTCATTATGATCAATGACCATCAGGCGACCGAGCGAGTACTTTCCACTATAGAAAGAATGAAGGTGACCGCCCCGGTTTTTGTGCGGACTCAATTCATGAGAGGGAGTGATAAACTTAGTCACCAGGGGCGCCATGAAGTGGTGGCTTGTGAGGTGGAGGGTGGACTGGAAGTACTTTCTCGCGTTTTACGAAAACTGGAAATTCCCCGTAATTTAATTTCCCGGGAAATCAACCGGGCACGCGATAAAACCATGAAGTCAGAAAGGGATTTTTCAAGCACCCCCCTTCCTTTAGATCAACATACTCAACTGAAAAAACTAAAAGTCGAAACTTTGCTGGTTAACAAGGAAAGCCCGGTCCTGGGAAAAACCCCGAAGGAATTGGACCTTGCGGACGAAACCGGTATTCAGGTCGTGGCCATTAGTCGGAGTAATGAACTTATTTCTCACCGTTTAAGTGATGTCTGTTTTGAAGAAGATGACATTATTTACTGCATCGCTCAAGAATCCGATTTTCTATCCTCCTCGGAATTGATTACTGGGTAAGCTCAGATAGTATGGGAGTTAAAATGATTTTCTAATACATCCAAATTTTCCCTCCACACTCCACCCTAATCTACTGTAAACTCTATGCATACCACAGCCGCCTACGCCGCCCACAAACCTAAGGGTGAAGTCAGTCCCTTTTCCATCGAGCGAAGGAAACCAGGCCCCTATGATGTACAAATTGACATTGAATACTGCGGGGTATGCCATACCGATTTACACTTCGTAAATAATGACTGGGGGATGAGCGAGTACCCCATTGTCCCCGGACATGAAATTGTGGGGAGGGTATCCGCTGTTGGTGAAAAGGTACAAAAATATAAGGAGGGCGACTTAGCCGCAATTGGCTGCATGGTCAACTCCTGCGGCTCCTGTCAGTCTTGCAAAGGAGGCAATGAGCAATACTGCGTAGCTGGCATGACCGCCACCTACAACAGCCCTACTGAGGATGCGGGTGGTGTGACATATGGTGGCTATTCTAAGCGCATTGTGGCTCATGAAAGCTTTGTTTTAGAAATGCCCGAATCGCTCAAAATAGAAGGGACTGCTCCCCTTCTATGTGCTGGGATTACAACCTATTCTCCTCTTAAAAACTGGAAGGTGAATGAACGGATGAAGGTGGGAATCATTGGGCTTGGGGGACTGGGGCACATGGGCGTAAAATTTTCTCACGCAATGGGGGCTCACACCGTTATGATTACCAACTCAGAGTCCAAAACCGAGGATGCCAAGCTCCTTGGAGCCGATGATGTGCTCATTTCCAGCGATGACAAAGCCATGAGTAAACAAGTCGGAGAATTTGATTTCCTCCTCAACACCATTCCGGTTAATCACAACATTGATCCCTACCTGGATCTCCTCAAAACTGATGGTACAATGTGCGTGGTTGGAGCAGTCGAGCCTTTGACCCAGGTCAATGCGGCCCAGTTAATATTTGGCCGAAAAAGTTTGGCCGGATCGTTGATTGGGGGAATTCAGGAGACCCAGGAAATGCTTCATTTCTGTGCAGAGCACTCAATTGTGTCTGAAGTGGAGCTTATCCAGATGGATCAAATCAACCATGCTTATGAGAGGTTGGTAAAAAGTGAGGTTAAATATCGTTTCGTAATCGATATGAACAGCCTGTCTTAACCCTCTTTCCAATGAGTAAGAAATGGCAAAAATTTCCGGTCACCCGGGTTAAAAACCCAGAATCTCCGATAGGTTCGGAAGACTGGATCATCTGGGCCGCCTGGGCAGATCGTATAACTTTTGAAGAAATTAAGAGCAAAACCGGAATTCCAGAGGGTCAGGTCGTTAAGGTTATGAGGAAGCGACTCAAACCCAATAGTTTTAAACTTTGGCGTGCCCGGGCAAGTAACCAAAGCCACAAGCACCGAAAATTATTCCAGCGAACAAGAGAAAATTACCTGCAGGCTTAGGCACATTTTACACAGGTTTGAACTTCAGGAAACGCATTCAGCCTATCTTCAGAAATTACTGTGCCACAAAAGGAGCAGTTTCCGTATTTCCCCTGCTCCAACCGTGAAATGGCTTGGATAATCTCAAGTTTTCTTCTTTTGTGCCTTCTTCTTACCTCCAATACCAATTGCTGATCCTGCATCGCCTCCATTCTCGAAAGTCTTCCCAAGCTTTTGTCCGGTGCCACCGCTTCCGCTGAGGCCTCACTTTTGGCCAAATATTTTTCAATTTCCTGAAGAGTGTCTTCTAATTTCTTCTGATAATGTTGGGTTTGGGCATCATTCATTGTAAGGAAATCCACTTCCTATTGATGACGAGTATGAGAAATCCGTCAACTTTTGAACTTGGACCTGCATAAAGAAATTTTTATTTTTTTGCTGAAAGGCTTGATTCTGTCATGCTTTAGGGACATTAATAAATTTATGAAATATATTCTAAGTACACTACTTTTCTCTCTCACTTTTAACTTTGCACTTTTTGCCAACGAAGAATGTGCGATCATGAAGGGAGATGAAATTGATCCTGAAGAATATTCTGAAATTCTCGGAAAGAAAGTATTCTTTTGCTGCGGCACCTGTGTCAAAGCTTTTGACAAAGCGAGTGCCTACTACATCAAAGCAGTTCCAGCCCTTGCCAAACTTTTTTCAGACGCGGAAAAGAAGGAGTTGGGCGTTGATAAAGTTACACTGCTTGACCAACGATTTTGCCCAATTTATCCGGAACGCATTGTAAACCCCGAGTCCAAATCAATCGAATACAACGGAAAAACTATCTACTTTTGGTCTTCCAGTGCCCAGCGCCGCTGGAAGAAAGATCCGGAAAAATATTTTAAAGAAGCGATGGACCGTGGGCACCTGCCTCAGTACAAGTAAGTTTTTATTTTATCCCCCCAAAAAAACCACTCTACGGAGTGGTTTTTTTTGGTAAATATTTAAATTTATATTCACAAACCTTTGGGCACCACCGCAAATAAAGTACCCTTAGCGCACTTAATTGTAACCTGATCGGTCTTGCATTGATTGCTTTGACTAAAGGAAGTTACAGGGGAAAAGTCAGCCTTGGGTATTTCCCAACTAAGCCCTGAAGATTGAACTCCAGAGCATTCAACCAAAGGAAGTAGGCTAATGATTGCACCTTTTCGTCCGTTTAAGACCAAGGGTGTTGAAGGTGTGATACGCCGAATCCATTCGTTGTCGTCGTCAAAGGAAACAACCCAGGAAACATCCACCTGCATCGCCGCAAAAAGATTGGATAAAAAGTGATCACTCCGGTTTCCCAAACCGCCCAGGACTGTAAGGCAGTTGGTCTGGGTGTAATCCGCAACCCAATCACACGCTTTTTGAAAATCGGTGCGGTCCTGGTTTTCCACATGATGCAAGGCAATGGATGGAAATTCTTGTTTCACCCGCACAGCTTCGTCAAAAGAGTCAAAATCCCCAATCACCACATCCGGAAGAAGATTCGCATGGCGTAAGGCATGCCACCCACCATCCACGGCAAGAACATGATCCGCCTCTTCCGCACGCCAGCGGAGCAACTCCTCAGATGGAGGGGCACCATTCAATACCATGAGGGTTGTTTCCACCGGATTATTTACTCAGGCAAGAAAGAAGCCACGCTGCTTTTCGGAAATGGGCATGCCCAATTTTTCCATAACCAACAACAAGTCATCCCAGACTTTTCGTTTACTGGTTTTACTGGGGTTATGAAGGAGATAGGAGGGATGGTAAGTGACCATCATAGGAGTCCCCCAGGCTTCACTCCATTGGCTTCGGCAATCAGCTAGCCTTCTTTTGGGGTCATGGCCTAGCAACCCATCAGTGGCCACTTTCCCCAGACACACCAAGACCTTGGGTTTCACAATCTCAATTTGGGCTTTCAGGTAGGGCAGGCAAAACGCCATTTCATCCAGAGTTGGGGGACGGTTTCCTGCAACTTGATTGTGGCGTGGGCGCCAGTTTGTAATGTTCGCAAAGTAGACTGATTCCCTGGATGTCCCCATAGCTTCAATAATCCGGTTTAACAAATCACCAGCAGGTCCCACAAATGCTTCACCCTGCTTTTCCTCTTCAGGTCCGGGGGCTTCGCCACAGAAGAATAATTCTGCGTCGAGATTACCGGAGCCAAAAACGATCTTTCCGCCGGGGTTGAGCTCACGGTTACAAATTTCACATGAGGCAACTCTTTCCTTAAGCCATTTCCATTGGCTATCCTTGTCGCCCTCAGGAAGAGTAAAATCAGGAGGAGAAGGGAAGGCATGCGTAGTCTGGCTGGTTTCAAAAGCGAGAATTTCTTTTTCCCTGGAAGGCATTGAAAAGTCGGGTGACCCGGCATCTGTTTTAGAAACCACAGACTTATCCTTGTTGAGGGGGGAAGGAACAGAGGGAGGAGGAATCACCGACTTGATCTTCTCATCTTCAGGGGAAGAAACCGGACTCACTTGAGCAGCCAAAGCGGCAAGGCTTTCTTCTTCGACAAAAACTTCCCGGATCCCCTCGACCCGCTGCCGCTTAAGCTCTTCGAGCAGAGCAGTTGTTGCTTCCTCGGGTGTCATACCTGATTTTGGCCAACTGCAGGCCTGGATAATTTCTCCACATACTTGGCAAGCATATCAAACTCCAGGTTGATGGCATCTCCTTTTGAAAGATCAGCGAGGTTGGTTTTGGTTAGGGTGTGAGGTATTAACCAGACCGCAAAGGAATCTTCCAGTACATCACAAACTGTGAGAGAACAGCCATTGACCGCAATAGACCCCTTATCCACTAAATACCTAGAAAATGCCGGAGGTATAGTGATTTGGAGGTAAAGGTTTTTCCCTTGTTCCTCAAAAACCGCAATCTCTCCGCAGGTGTCCACATGGCCCGAAACAAAATGCCCCCCAAGCCGGCCGTTTGCAGCCAAAGCACGCTCGAGGTTTACCACACTTCCTTCCGAGAGAAAACCGAGGTTGGTCTTACGGAGAGTCTCCTCCAAAAGTTCAAACCTGGCGTTACCTGTGGCCTGCTCAATGAGGGTAAGGCAGCATCCGTTCACCGATATACTGGCCCCGGCCTCGACACCACTGCCGTCTTGAAAAGGATTGGTCATACACAACTCCCAGGCCTTTTCTTTTTCCTGGAAGGATATAACCTGACCGACTTCTTCAACAATGCCTGTGAACATAATGCTTTAGTCTCGCGTAGTATGGGGTTTTATTATTGGTAAGATAATTTGATTCATGGGTGACGCAAGTTAACTTGTACTAGTAAATATGACAAATTCCATCTACACCACTGTTTGTGCAATCCTCTTAATAAACGGATTCTTCAGTATATGCCAAGGTAAACGCACCCAGCTTTCTCCAAGTATAAACCGTATACCATCGGACTCTTTTGTTGTCGTCTCCCTTAACTCCCGGACTTTGCTTCAAAAATCTCATTTTTTATCGAGCGAAACCTGGAAACCCATTCTCGACCAATGGCGGACTGAGAATACTGATATTGAGGAGTTATTGGATAACCCTAAAAATAGCGGTCTTAACTTAGATGTCCCCCTTCAATTCTTTGTCCGATTACAGGGAAACCCTTACCCCTCCCCTGTCTGGGGAGTCTTGGCATCCGTGGAGGATGAGCCAAAGATCGACTCCTTGCTTTCCCGATTTGCGGAGAAATTCAACCTCAAGGAAAAGAGTGGAAACAACCTACGATTAGGAAACAAAACGCTTCCATTTGAAGTCGGAAGAAAAGGGAAATGGGGCTACATCCTTGGCTTGCTCCCCAACCCCAGAAACCCACCCTCTCCCGATTTTGAATTACAAATAGACCAGATTGTTCAAGACATTTTCAAAAAAAGAAAACAGGTTTCATTCCCTCAGTCTCTGAAATCTCACTTCACCCACTCCGCCGATGCCTCGGTCTACTTGGAAGGGGTTGGCCTGTCTAAACTGATTGAAGATTTCCTTATCGAGGATTCATTTAAACACATTCTTCCAGTCTTTGATTTTCTCGCCCATCGCTCATGGGGTGTGCATATTCATTCAGACCAGGGTAAACTTCAGGCTTCTTTACTGGATTATACAGATTCTGTCAGTGAACAAAACTCATCCCTTGTTCCCGAAGCCCGAATCCAACCTGACAGGCTGAACAATCAAATCCCTGGAGATATACCACTAATCGCCAAGTTCGACTTCCCTCAACCTGCTTTCAAGAAAACGATGTCTTCCATCATCGATTCTTCCTTGAACCTGCTCAGTGGAGGAAATTTTGAGGTCACCAAGCCCTTACCCGGCTTTGGTGTTACTTTTTCAGAATTATTGGATGCTTTTAGCGGAAAATTCATTTTAGCAGGAGGTGACCTTTCCCTGAAACCCAATTCGATGCCTCCGCCTCCGGACTCCTTTTTGGCCAGGTTTAATTCTTCCTTTCTCCTCGGGTGCGAAATCAACAAGCCATTTGCGGCCAAACAATTGCTTGCCGGCATCCGGTCCTCCAGTGCCTTGCTTTCAATCATCCAGGCAAACAGGCTGAGAATCATTGAATCAGGAAATGTGCTTTGGCTTTGTTCTGAGGATTATCGAAGAGAATTGAATGCCCAAAAGCCAATCCACCCCTTATCGCAAGCCCGCAGGCAAAACCTACAATCTGCTCCTCTATCCCTTGATTTCAATATATCCAGCTTCACCCAAAATGTAAGGGATGAAGGAAACTTATTTTTTGAAGAAAATAAAATTCTTCAAACCTTCGATAAATTTACTTATCTAAAGTGTCATAGCAAACCGGATGCATTGCATTTTCAATTAGACCTTAATCAGCCCACGCTTCAGGGACTGCAAGTTATCTTAGACCTTTGGGGGCAGGAGATTATTGATGCCCGCAACGATTCCCTGTACCGGGCCATTGCCCAGAACGATCTCAATGCAGTGGCTCTTTCCATTCAACAAGGTGCCTTGATCAACGCCAATGACCGATTTGGGCATACCCCGCTTCACTATTGCGCCTTTAAAGGAAATGCCCGTTTGGTTGATTACCTCTTACGCAATGGAGGCAATGCCAATGTAAAAGGCAGGCATCACTCCACTCCCCTTCACTCTGCAGCGTGGGGAAGAAATATGGATGTGTTTGAGGTACTGCTGGAGGATGGTGCTGATGTGAACGCCCGCACCGATGAGGGAGAAACCCCTGGCATGACCGCGGCCTTACGCGGTGAGAAAGAGATGCTTGAGGTTTTATTTGCTCTTTCAGCCGACCCTCATGCCCAGGACAGCCACGGCTCCAACATGCTCGATCTTGCTGCGGCCGGGGGGCATGAAGATATTGTCGATTTGCTTTCCCAAATGAAAGTCGCCCAAAAACATCCTCTTCATGTGGCCGCGGGGCTCGGTAAACTTGAAAGGGTGAAAGAACTGCTCAAGAATGGCCATGATGTTAATGAGCCCGACTCTTTTGGGGCCACTCCTCTGCTCATTGCGGTGGTCTCACGTAAGATGGATGTGGTTCAATTTCTACTCTCCCGGAAAGCGGACCCGAAGATTTGTGCCAAAGACGGTTATACCTTAATGCACGGGGCCGCGTTTTCAGGAAGTAAGGAAATGGTGAAACTGGCTCTGTCCTTCGGCCTGGAAGTTAATCCCCGTTACGGGAAAGATGGCATTACACCAGTGGATGTTGCCGAGGACAAACAGGAAGCCCTGCCCTATTTGCGATCCTTTGGCGGAAAAGCTTCCTGGGAATTAGCCCCGGTTCGTCCGTAAACTTATCCTGGCCATTTTCTGCCCAGCCCCAGCCTGATAATTTCCTTACCGTATTTCATCAGTTCCTTATCAATTCCCCTGGCCCCGGGAACCAGGGAATCGAGGTAATCCCAGAAATGGCCTGAATGATTCATATGCTCAAGGTGAGCAAGTTCATGGTAAAGCACATAATTGCCCAGGGGAAAAGGCAGTAAAAGAATCCGCCAATTCAGGGATATGGTCCCCTTCCCCGAGCACGAACCCCACCTCGAACTTTGATTTCCGATTCTACACTTGAGAGGCCTTTTTTGCACATTTTCTTCACAAAGGGCTAACCTTCTCCTAAGATGTATCTGTGCCAGACGGATCAGCTCTTTTAACAAGACAGTTTCCAGGTCAACTCCATCAGGGAAGACGAAACATACAGACCCGGGCTCGATAGTTTGAGTTGGGCGCTTTTGTTTCTCATCCAATGACCAAGTTACTTGCCTTGGAGACTCATCAAGCCAGACCGAACCGCCTTCCAGCAAATATTCTGATAAAGTTTTGGGTTGGGGTAATTGAAGAGATTTTTCACGCACCCATTTCTTTTGCTGAACGAGAAACTCTTTGCCGCCTGCAATCGAAGACCAGGGTGGAATCGTCAGAATTACCTTTCGGGGTTCCAGTACTTTAAGGTTTATTCTTTTGGCCCGGGATGAACGGCGAATCAAGCATTCAAAGTGAAAGACTTCATCCCCAAAATCCCAGGAAACAGACTCCACCTTGCCAGCCATCAGGCATTACTTCTTTCGATTTTGTTAACTTGCTGTGAAGAAAATTTGCGTAAGGCAGATTCAGGATCGATGCCGGCTTTCCTGCAGGCACCCACCCACTCAAAAAAAACACGACCTGCCTTCTCCTCATCCAACCCTTCACTTCGGGCATTTACCTGTGCCTGGTCCCAATCTCCCAGGTCTTCTACTTCTGCTTTGCTCGCTCTTTTGTAGATATCGAGAGCATACATCAGGGCGGGTAATTGAGGGGGGAGATCTTTAAAAACTCTGGACTCATTGGTTTCTACACCTCGGGCTTTTTTCTCTTCGGCTTTGATTCTATCCCAGCGGTCAAGGACTTCTTCAGCTGTCTTCATCCGGTCATCTTCATCCCCAAAAACATGAGGGTGCCGGCGGATTAATTTTTCATTGATTCCGCGGGCAACGTCCTCAAGGTCAAATTTTTGCTTTTCCTCGGCCAGAAGAGCATGAAAAACAACTTGTAGCAGAAGATCCCCAAGCTCCTCTTCCATCGAAACATAATCCAGCAGATCAATCGCTTCCAATGTCTCCGAAGTCTCCTCGATCAGGCATTTCACCAGAGATTGATGGGTCTGTTCCTGGTCCCAGGGGCATCCGTCCGGTGCCCGTAGTTTTGCCACAATTTCTCTTAGTCGTTGTATTTCGCTCACTCTCGCGCATTGTGAAGAAAGGTAGAAAAGGAGGCAACCTATTCTACACCACCTAAGAGTTAGTAAAAAAATCCATGGATAAATTAGCGGAAATTATGAATTGGAAGCGTAAGGAGGTATCTTTGCGTGAACGTCCTGTGAGTGAACAAGAACTACACAAGCTTGGGGAGCGACTTACCTTTGGCATTTCTTTTCATGATGCCCTGGCCCAGCCCGATGAATTATCGGTTATTGCGGAAATCAAAAGAAAATCTCCCTCCGCGGGCATGATTGCCGAAGGTGCCTCTGCCTTGGAGCAATCAAGAAACTATTACAACGCTGGAGCCGATGCACTTTCGGTCCTAACAGACGAAAAATATTTCGGTGGTAAACTTGAAGACCTGTGGGAGGTGAATGACTTCCTACGGGAACACCAAAGGTTTGTGCCCACCTTGAGAAAAGATTTCATGGTTCACCCGATTCAAATCCTCGAAGCATTGGAGGCCGGGGCCCGGGCGATTCTTCTTATTGTCCGTGCCCTCGACGACGAAGAACTTAAATCTTTGCGTGCCTATGCGGATGCGGCCGGAATGGATTGCCTTTATGAAATCCATGAGGAGAAGGAATTGGAAAAAGCACTCCGGCATGACCCGAAAATTTTGGGTGTCAACAACCGGGACCTCACCCGCTTTGTTACCGATCTTGCCACCACGGAAGAACTTTTCCCTCAGATCCCTGACGGGATCATCAAGGTCAGTGAAAGTGGGATTATGGAACCGGAAGATGCCTGGAGGGTAAGAGAAGCAGGGGCGGATGCAGTTCTTTGTGGGGAAGCACTCATGAAAGCCGAGGATACAGAGGCTTTTATCGAAGAAATGAAGCAAATGTAAGAAATTATCTATTGCCTCCCGGTTGCCACCTCTATGCCTCTCACTCCTTCTGAAACCCATCAAGTCCTGGATTCCATCGGGCACAAACCCAAAAAAAAGCTTGGGCAAAATTTTTTAATTGATGGGAATATTGTAAAAAAGTCTCTGGCGATGTCATCTCTCAACCAGTCCGATGCCATCGTAGAAATCGGACCTGGCTTGGGTACTTTAACCGAAGAATTACTTGGTCACGGGTGCCTGGTACACGCAGTGGAACTTGACCCTAAGCTTGCCTCATTCCTCAGGGAAAAGTTCATAAAAGAAATTGAATGTAAAGCCCTTACACTCACCGAAGGTGATGCGGTCAAACAACCAACTGGATCACTGGAACTAACAAATAACACCTTCCGTATTGTCGCCAACCTCCCCTATGCCATCTCATCTCCCTGGTTGGAATCAATTTTAGGCAAAGAAAAAATACCGCAAAGTATGACCCTTATGCTTCAAAAAGAAGCATCCGATAGAATGTGGGCAAAGCCAGCCAACAAAAACTACAACGCCCTAAGTATATTTCTACACGCTGCTTATAAACTTGATGCCAGTCATCCGGTTTCCAGGCAGTGCTTTTATCCGGTGCCGGCCGTAGACTCTGTGCTTATTCATATGGAAAGAGTCACCAAGCCTTTCCTGTATCCCCGAGAAGCGCGGTCTTTAATCCGAAGAATTTTCACAAAGCGCCGAAAACAAATGGGGGCTGTGATCAGACAGGAAACCCAACCTATGCAGGAAATTCTCGAGTCATGGCTAATGGATACAGGCCTGCCCCGAACATTACGGGCCGAACAAATATCGCCCGACAATTGGCAAAAATTAGCTCAATTGGTTCCAGGCTAGGCAGCGGCCCCGGCCCCGGACCCGCAGCATCTTTTGAACTTCTTTCCGCTTCCGCAGGGACAAGGATCATTTCGGCCCACTTTGGGAGCATCTCTCACCACTGGCACCGCAATCTTGGGGATTTCAGGTGCATCACTTTCCTCCGCTTGAGGTGCACGGCCTTGGGGGCCCGTAAAACGGTCAAAGCCCTGGGCACTGGATTGATCAGGCCCGGAGGTCTTGGCGACACCTGAAAGGGAAGAAAGCATATTTTCAAAAGCGGCCAGGTTGGTGGAAGAGCGAAACATGCCCGAGCATATATCCGATCTCATCGCCTGCATCATTTCCTCAAAAGCACGAAAGGCTTCATTTTTGTACTCACTCAACGGATCTTTTTGCCCGTATCCCCGCAGCCCAACACTTCGGCGCAATTCCTCCATCTCGGTCAAGTGATCCTGCCAATGTAAATCAGCTGCATTGACCACAACATAGCGTTCCAGGCTTAAAATTTGCTCGGGGTCTTCCAGTTTTCGCTTAGCCTGATAAGCATTGGTAATCTTTTCCAGGATTAAGTCCTTGGCGGTTGCTTCATCTTTACCGAGTAAGTCTTCAGCCTTAAAGGAAACCGGGAAAGTCACATTTAGCCAGGTGGCCACCAACGATTCGAGTTCAGGCATATTCTCAAGTTTATTTGCCTTAAATTCGGTTTCAGGAATGGCTCCCAGGCGGGATTCCAGCTCTTCTTCAACTAATTCGAGAAGGATTTTGCTTGGGTCATCCTCAACAAGAGTATCATTACGGATCGAGTAAACAATTTCCCTTTGCCGGTTCAATACATCATCGTACTGCAACAGACGTTTACGGATCGAATAATTTTGCTGCTCCACTTTCTTCTGAGCATTTTGAATCGACCAGTCCAAGCTTCCATGCTCCAAAACCTCATTGTCGTCAAAAGACTTTTCAAGCATTTTCGACATCACACCCTGGTTGGCGAATAAACGCATCAGGTCATCCTCCATCGAAACATAAAACCGGGACACCCCGGGGTCTCCCTGCCGGGCACAACGACCACGAAGTTGGCGATCAATCCTTCTCGACTCATGTCTTTCCGTGCCCAGAACCAACAGCCCGCCAAGCTCCTTCACTCCTTCACCCAATTTGATATCAGTGCCACGACCCGCCATATTGGTGGCAATGGTAACTGCCCCTTTCTGTCCAGCCTGAGATACTATTTCGGCTTCTCTTTCGTGGAATTTCGCGTTGAGCACGGTATGCCTAATATTGGCCCGCTTTAACATCCGGCTAAAGACTTCGGAGGATTCCACAGATGCCGTCCCCACCAGCACAGGTTGACCTGTTTTGTTTGCCTCTGTCAGGTCCTCCATCACTTTATTAAACTTTTGCCTCCGTCCCTTAAACATCAGGTCATTCCAGTCCTTGCGGACACAGGCACGATGGGTAGGTATAACCATAACACCGAGGCGGTAAATATCATGAAATTCCCCGGCTTCAGTCTCAGCAGTGCCCGTCATACCCGCTAATTTTTCATACATTCGAAAGTAGTTCTGGATGGTGATCGTGGCATAGGTCTTGGTTTCTTTTTCAATCGTCACCCCTTCCTTTGCTTCAACTGCCTGATGCAGACCATTACTCCAACGGCGTCCGGGCATTAAACGCCCGGTATTTTCATCCACAATCATTACCTTGCTGGATTGAACCACATACTGCTTGTCTTTTTCGTATAAGCCGTAGGCGCGGAGCAATTGGGAAACGGTATGAATCCTTTCACTCCGGACCTGAAAATTACGCTCCGCTTCCTCACGCTCTCTTCTCTTATCATCCTCGGATAGGTCTGATTTGCGGTCAATCTCCACATACATGGTTGCAAGATCGGGGATTACAAAGCCCTCGGGATCATCCGGGCTGATCAAGGTTCTCCCTTTTTCGGTTAAATCGGCCTGCTGGTTTTTCTCATCAATTACAAAATGCAGATCCTCCTTAAGCTCATGAGCCCGTTCTTTGTTGTAATCGGAGTTCATTTCCAGATCAAACTTTTCAAAGCGCTTGCGGATTTGAGCATCTTCCATCATCCGCAGAAACTGGCGATGAGTGGGCATTCCCCTTTTTACCTGGTAAAGCTTGGCAGTGGCTTCATCCGCGGCTTCTTCTTCAAGATCCTCCTGGGCAAAGGCCCGCTTGGCTTCCTCTGCCAGCTTGTTGCAATGCTTAAGCTGGGCATCAAATACCTTCATCACCACGGGCTTCATTTCCTTAAAGGGTAAGGGATGATCCTCACGCATAGGGCCGGATATAATCAGCGGTGTCCTGGCCTCATCAATCAGAATGGAATCCGCCTCATCAATGATGCAAAAGTAATGATCTCTTTGCACCTGATCATCCACACAGGTGGCCATACCATTGTCTCTAAGGTAATCAAAACCGAATTCGGAAGCCGTGCCATAGGTAATATTCTTCTGGTACATTTCACGCCTCTCCGCTGCCGGCATATTATTTTGGATGCACCCGACGGTTAAACCAAGGTATTCGAAAAGCGAGCCCATCCAATGGGAATCACGGCGGGCCAGGTAATCATTCACCGTGACCAGTTGGCAATTCTTACCACTCAAGGCATTTAAATAAAGAGGGCATGTGGAGACAAGGGTCTTCCCTTCACCGGTGGCCATTTCCGCTATGTGTCGGTCATGGAGAGCCATGCCCCCAATTAACTGAACATCATAGTGGATCATTTCCCAGTCCAGGGGATGATCGCATACAGAAATCGTACTTCCACACATTCGGCGGGCTGCATTTTTGACCACTGCAAATGCTTCGGGAAGCATGGATTCAAGGCTTTCCCCTTTTTGAAATCGCTCCATAAACTCTGGAGTCTTTGCCTTCAACTGCTCTTCACTCAGGCTCTGAAATTCTTTTTCAAGCTCATTAATCTTAGCAACAATCGGGGCACATTTTTTTAAATATTTGCGATGATGCCTTCCTTTAAAGGACTGGAAGATAGACTGAATGGGAGCAAATGGATTCATGAATTAAAAAAATCAGGTTTTACGCGCCGATGCGCTCTTTAAAATAAGGAATTGTGCGATCAAGGCCCTCACTCAGCTCCACCTTGGGCTCCCAATGCAAAACTTTTTTGGCCAAAGATATATCAGGCTTCCGCTGGGTGGGGTCATCCGAGGGCAAAGGCATCTCAATAATCTTGGAATCAGTCTTAATTTTCCCGAGCACGGCCTCCGCGAGTTCCCGGATGGTAAATTCCACAGGGTTGCCAATATTGACGGGTCCCACGGTTTCCTCTTGCTCCATGGTTCGCATCATCGCTTCAATCAAATCATCCACAAAGCAAAAAGATCGGGTCTGGGAACCATCCCCGTAGAGAGTAATATCTTCCCCCTTGAGAGCCTGTACGATAAAATTGGAAACCACTCGCCCATCATCCGGAAGCATACGGGGGCCATAAGTATTGAAGATGCGAACCACTCTAATATCGACTTTATTTTCACGATGATAATCAAAAAATAAAGTTTCAGCACAGCGTTTCCCTTCATCATAGCAAGCACGCAGCCCAATCGGGTTCACATTCCCGCGGTAGCTTTCCGGTTGGGGGTGCACTTCAGGGTCACCGTAGACCTCCGAGGTGGAGGCTTGCAAAACCCTCGCCCCCACTCTTTTGGCCAAACCCAGGCAATTAATTGCTCCCATCACCGAGGTTTTAACCGTCTTGATCGGATTGTATTGATAATGCACTGGGGACGCGGGGCAGGCTAAGTTATAAATTCGATCGACTTCCGCCTTCAATGGATCCACCACATCATGCCGAATGAGCTCAAAGTTGGGGTTGGCAAGCAAATGAGCAACATTTCTTCTCCTTCCGGTAAAAAAATTGTCCAGGCAAAGCACTTCTTGACCCTGCTCAAGTAAACGCTCGCAAAGATGACTGCCTAAAAAACCTGCTCCTCCTGTAACTAAAGTTGCCATGATGGAATTAGCCTATCATGAAACAGAAATTTGGAAACCTTCTTTTCGCATTGTTTTACAGGCACTTATTCATGGTCTGCAAAACTTGGTAAAGAGCCTGAGTACCTTTCTCCTCCAAGTTTCTTTTCTTGGCTTCCTGATAAAATTCATGTGCCAGCTCAAGCCCTTTCAGTTTCAAACCCATGCGAAATGCATCGGCGAGGGCGATTTCCATATCTTTAATAAAATGCTTGATAAAAAATCCAGGCTCCCAGTCTTCCTTGGCAATTCGGGGCCCAAGTTTCGACAAGGACCAGCTACCTGCCGCCCCACGACTAAGCAGTGCAATAACTTTTAAAAGATCCAAACCGGCCCGCTCCGCATAAAGCAAACTCTCCACCGTACCCATCATCGTGGAAGCAATTAGTATTTGATTCGACATTTTAGTGCGTTGCCCAGACCCAGCAGGGCCAAACCATTGCACATCCGACCCCATAATAGCTAATAAAGGCTGGGTTTTCAGGTACCCCTCTTTGCACCCTCCGCACATGATTGCCAGGGTACCATCCCGGGCCCCAATATCTCCCCCGCTTACCGGTGCATCGATCGAGTCCACATGCTGAGATTTAAATTTGGACTCCAACCGCACCGCAAGATCAGGACAGGAGGTTGTCATGTCGACCACGACAGACCCCCGTTGAGCTCGCGATATAACCCCCTTGTTTCCAAGTAAGACAGACTCAACATCATGGGGGAAACCAAGCATTGTAAAAATAACCTCAGATGTTTCTGCTAGTTCAGCAGGGGAATTTCTCCACCCTGCACCGGCAGCCTCCAAGCCAGACGCTTTCTCCCGTGTTCTCGAGAAAACAGAAAGCTCATAGCCCGCTTTCAGAAGATGCATAGCCATGGGAGATCCCATTACTCCTGTACCAATCCATCCAATCCTTGGTTTCTTTATCATAACATGTAAAAAAACTGGTCGGGCCGGCGAGATTTGAACTCGCGACCCCTACACCCCCAGCGTAGTGCGCTACCAGACTGCGCTACGGCCCGACCTAACATGCAACGAATTGCAAGATTTCAATCGTGCTCTATGTCGTGAAATGAGTCAAGACAAAGCCCCCTTCTTCCCCGTGTTCATTGATCAGAAAAAATTTTCGCCGCAAAGAAAGAAAATAGATTGCGAATCAAAAAGGGAATCAGCAAGGTACCAGCATGATACCATCTACAAAAAGCATCCTCTTCCTCTTGTTTCTCTCTTTTAGCTGCTCTTCTTTACTTGCCAACACCGTGGAACCACCCAAAGACGCCCTCACTTTCAAAGGTAACCACTACAAAGCTTTCCTGGAGACCAACAGTACCTGGTGGGAAGCCAAATTTGCCTGCGATGATATTGGGGGAGAACTGGTGGTGATCAACAATGCCGAGGAAAATGAATTTGTCCGCAAACTTGTTAAGGAAAACATCGTGTGGCTGGGCGGTACCGATGAATTCGAAGAAGGTACATGGACTTGGGACAATGGAGAAGATTTTTCTTTTAAAAACTGGGACCAAAACCAACCCTCTGCCACTTCAGGTCATAACTTCCTGATCCTCAACGGAAAAAGTGGAAAATGGGCAGACACCACCGACTTTTCCGCAAAAGTTAAAGGTTATGTTTGTGAATGGAAAGGCACGGCTGCCAAAAAATCGGCCAAATAAACCTAGACCGGTAGAGCCCTACCAGCTCAAAAACCTATACGCTCCCCTGTTTTCCGGCTTCATATCGCTTAATCCAATCATCCGACCATGCCTGAAAGCTGCCGTCCAAAATCTTAGATCGGGCGGTTTCCATCAGGCGGACATAGAATCGTAAGTTGTGAAGAGTCAAGATTACCCCGGCAAGGGACTCTTTTGCCTGAATCAAATGCCGGATGTAGGACTTGGAGAATTCCTGCGAAGCAAAACAATCAGTTTCTTCATCCAGCGGTGAATAATCATCCTTAAATTTTTGATTACGCAAATTCAGGGTCCCCTGGGAACAAAAAGCCATACCATGCCGGGCGGCACGGCTGGGCATGACGCAGTCAAACATATCCGCACCCATGCCAATCATCTGTAGCAATTGTGGGGGTGTCCCCACTCCCATGACATAGCGAGGTTTTTCTGCTGGTAAAATCTTAGCGGTCCAGTTTACCTGCTCCAGCATTTCCTCTTCCGTCTCTCCAACACTTACACCGCCGATGGCATACCCGGGGAAATCAAATTCCATTAATTCATGAGCAGACCGAACCCGAAGATCTTGAAACCTGCCGCCCTGCACGATGCCAAACAAATTCCGCCCATCCTCCAAAGCCTGTCCCTCCTGCCATGCCTGCTTGCACTGTCCGGCCCACAGGCTTGTCCGGCTGACTGCTTTGTCCATTTGTTCGCGGGTCGCCTCGGCAGGAGGACATTCATCCAGGCACATGGCAATATCTGACTTCAGGCCATCTTGGACCTGCACGGCTTCCTTAGGTCCAAGAAAAATTTCCCGACCATCTAAGTGGGAACGAAAGCGAACGCCTTCATCGGTCATTTTACGAAGCTTGGAAAGACTGAAAACCTGAAAGCCACCACTGTCGGTGAGGACGGGGCCGTTCCAGTTCATGTAAGAGGACAGCCCTCCTGCCTTGGCAATCACATCCACCCCGGGGCGTAAATTCAGGTGATAGGTGTTTCCCAGAATAATCGGACATTGCACGGTTTCATGCAGGTCTTTGGGTAAAATCCCTTTTACGGTTGCCTGCGTACCCACAGGCATAAAAACCGGGGTTGGCACCTTCCCCTTGGGCAAAGTGAGTGTCCCGGCTCTAGCCCCCGACTCCAAGACATGGTCGAGAGTGTAATTGCCAGACGTAAGCTCTTTATTTACCGTTTTCATTGATATCTTACCCATAGTTGAATTGCGTGGATTGGTAAACTAGAGAAAACTTGAAATTTATTTTGCAAATGAGATGATCGGTTCCGTGGGCGATCAAAAAATCAATGGGTACGATATTATCGGGGATGTCCATGGTCATGCCGGGATCCTCCAAAAACTTTTAATCTCTTTGGGTTACACAAGGGGCCAAAACGGTTTTTCCCACCCAGAGGAGCGCCAGGCGGTTTTTGTGGGAGACCTGATCAACCGAGGGCCCGATACCGCCGGTACCCTAAAAATTGTCAGGGAAATGCACCTCCATGGAAATGCCCAGGTAACTTTGGGAAACCATGAATGGAGGCTTATTCAGGAAGTTGTCAAAAACGGGTATCCGGAAAACAAAGTATTGGAGCCCTTCATGCCCTGGATACGGTCTTGGCCTCTCTTTTTAGATTTCCCCACTTTCCGGGTTGTTCATGCCGCTTGGCACTTTTCTTCGATCGCTTTGCTTGAAAATAAACATGGCAACGATGATCAATTTATTCATGAAACCCTACAAAAAGGATCCGATTACCAAAAGGCGGTTCAGATCATTCTTTACGGAATCAAAGTTCGATTACCCAAAGAGCTTGATATGAAAGACCGGTTTGGGATACTCCGTACCAAAGGTCGAATCGAATGGTGGAAAGACCCACAGGGGCAATCTTTTGCCGACTATCTCCTCTCTCCGATGTATCCGGCCCCTTCTGACAGGTTCCCTGCCCCCAATGAAGTCGAGGCAGTGGAGCCCTACGCTTTCCCTGAAAAACCTGTATTTACTGGTCATTATTGCTTACCTCCCAGCATACCCAAGGTAAACGGACAAGTGGTATGCGTGGACGGGTGTGTTACCTGTGACAAAAAACTTTGGGCCTATTCATTCAACCATGAAGCCAGGCCAGAGAGCCAAAACTTGGTTTCAATTCCGGAAAATCACTAAAAAAGGGTAACCCCATCTCTATTCATGACCAACCAAGACCCCATCGTTCACAACCCTCCCTACTCCCGTAGGTCTTTCCTCAAAAAAGGAATCATTGGAGCCACCGCCCTGTCACCCCAGCTCTCAACGGCAAAGCCTGTTAAGACCTCGCCCCTACTTCTAGGCTTCGATAATTTCTCCATTCGAGCACTGCAATGGAAAGCTCCGCGCCTTATCGAATTTGCCGCGGAGCAAAAAGTGGACAGCTTACTTCTATCGGATCTCGATGTCTATGAATCACTCGATTCCGCATACCTCAGGGAACTAAAACAGGAGGTAAAAAAACAAAAAATCATCCTGCAAGTAGGCACAGGGTCAATCTGCCCCACTTCTCAAAAATTTTCCAAGAAATATGGATCCGCGGAGGAACATTTGAATTTGCTCATTAAAACCGCTTCCTCCTTGGGTTCTCCGGTTGCTCGCTGCTATCTTGGATCAAAAAAAGACCGCATGCCCCCCCTGGGTATTTCGCACCACATTCAGGCCACACTTAAAGAACTCAAAAAGGTCCGCTCCTATGCTTTGGATATGGGTATCAAACTGGCTATTGAAAATCACGCGGGAGATATGCACAGTTCGGAACTCATTGAGTTGATCGAAAAAGCAGGACCAGAATTTGTGGGCGCTACCCTTGATACTGGCAATGCCACCTGGACTCTTGAGGACCCCCTCGAAACATTCCGTGCCCTGGCTCCTTATGCAATTTCCAGCGGTGTTCGGGACTCCATGGTCTGGAAGAGCGACCGGGGGGCAAAAGTTCAATGGACGGCCTTGGGAGAAGGCTGTGTAGACTTGGTGCGCATTTTTCAGGAATGGGCAAAAAAATGCCCGCACTGCCCAGTCCAGGTGGAAACTATTTCAGGATTCGCTAAAGAGTTCCCGTTTCTTGAAAAGCAGTTTTGGAGTGCTTATTCGACGATTTACGCCGCTGATTTTGCAAGCTTTTTGAGACTTGCCCATCAGGGAAAGGAAATACCTACTTTTTCCCCTGCTTCGGGGGCAGATCAGGAAAAGGAAAGGCAAGCCTATCAGCTACAGGAACTTCAGAAAAGTCTTTCTTACTGCCGGGCCCAATTTGCTCAAATTAAGCAATAATTTCCTCAGGTATCATCAAGTACGGCTAACCCGTCCAGGTGGGCAATATCGCCCCAACTTACCAGGTTCCAGCCCCCATTTGTTTTTTCCAATCGGTTTATCGAACAATTGAGCAGGACAAAATTTCTTTCGGCTTCGAGCGGAATTTGCAGGACATAACGAAAAATTGCCCCCAGAACCCCTCCGTGGGTAACAACCCCGATTTTTTTACCGGGATGCTTGTTGGCAATATCTTCCAAAGCTTGGGAACAACGGTTGTAAAACTGCCGAAAACTTTCACCTCCGGGCACTTGATAATCAGTGCCATCCTCGCGGAAGGATTGATACTCCTCCGGCTTGGTTACAAGCATTTCGTCCGTGGTTAACCCCTCAAGCACCCCAAGATCACGCTCGCGCAAGGATTCCATCATGGTTGGGGTCCATCCCGACGGCCCCCCTACCAAGCGAGCGGTATGCTGGGCCCTTTCTAAATCACTCGAATAAAAAAAATTTAAATCCTCTTTTTTCATGCGCTCACCCAATGCAGTTGCCTGAGACACTCCCCTTGGGCTCAGCGGGGAATCCGCATGCCCCTGCCAGCGCCCCGATAGGTTCCACTCAGTTTCTCCATGCCTGATCAATATTATTTGGGTTCCTTGATTCATATGGAACTTAACAATATCAAGTTATTATGACAGGGTCACCCCAAATCCATCGAAATTAGAATTGGCTTACATAACCCTAATACCTTTTACTCGCCTCCAGTATGAATTCAATGACTGGCAATGTAGCATGAAGTTTATAATTATCTGCTTCTGCCTTCTCTTACACAGTGGTTGCACCCAAACTCGACCAACCGGTGCAGAAAAAATTAAAGGTTACCAATCAAAGGCTAGAACCTTTCAAACCTTGGCAGATTTACAACGGCTCTCTCCCCCATACTCATCAAACATTTTTGCCGGGTACTACAAATACCCCCAGACGGGCTTACGAAAGGATTACCTAAGGAAAGCAAAAAAATATCGGATACTTGCCATGGAGGAGAAAAAGAAACTTTCCAAGCTTTCCTCCCCGGAAGCCAAGAAATAGCTCTGCGGAGGATGATTATTTCTTGGAAGGAAAATCCCGGAACTCCCATTTTGGAGAGCCTTTAGGATCCGGGGCAGATGGGCTTTTACCCAAGCCATAATCATTGGGCTGCATGTCCATGTCTTTCCAATAATTTTTCTCCCTGATAAATCCATAAAAAGAGGGATAGAAAGGGTCCACATAGGATACATTCGCTTTCTTGGGCACATCACGGTCTGTCAGGAAATAAGCGGCATTGACAAGCATTCTCCGCAAATCCTCGCTTACCAAATCAACCGACGACCCCATGGTGGTGCAAAAGGTTGTTCCTTTTTTCCCGTTGGGTGCTGTGTAGGGATGGAGCCAGGCAAGAGGCTGCATGGGGTCATTTTTGCCATCAACGAAAGCAGAATCAGGAGCCAGGTTTTCAGTGACTGCTCCTCTCATGAGTATTGTATCCTGTTTGGTCAAAGCGTTAATGCCATACACATCTGAAGGAGCGAAGACATCTGTGACGCTTGAGAGAATGGGATGTCCCGCGTTGGCAGGCTCAATCACACCTCTTGCACCCTCAACTTTATGCTTTCCATGGTGGCTCACCCAGCCTTCACCCATGATAACAGGCCCAAACTGACCAAAAGGGATTTTTCCTCCAAAGCTACCGTTGCCAGTAAAAGCATGGGTAGAAGTGCGGATTCCAATGACAGGTTTTCCCGCATTTAAAAATTGGGTGATGTGCTTGGTATCCCCTGGATTCGGTTGCCTGAACCGGGTCCCAATAATCATTAAATCTGCGTCCTTCAAATGATGCCATCCACGAACGCCCATCTGATTATTCGGGTCGATGTATTTCCCTGTTTTATCCCATGAAAAAATGACCTTACACTCAAAGCCGTGCTTGTGGGAAAGAATCTTGGCAAGCATGGGCATACTTTCTTCCGACCGATATTCTTCATCCCCTGCGACCAAAACAATCGTCTTGCCTTTTTGAGGGTCATCGTGGCCCGGGAAATGCAAAATGTCGTGGTGAGCTGCAAACAGAAAGAGAGGAAGAAAAAAAGGTAATAAGGATAAAACTTTCATGTGGGTATTGGTAGGGGTTTACTTTTCTTCTTTATCGAACCCGAGTGCGGATTTCGTAGAATTGTAAGCGGACTTGCTCTTATCAGCCACATAGCTACCAGCTTTCGTAAGAAAGCACCCCGAGGAAAACAAAACGCTCAAAAGGAGGAATACGGAGGTCACAATTTTTATTATTTTCATAAGCGAGTTAGGTTTGAAGTTAATACACAATTATTTACATTCAATTTTTGGAAACCGACAAGAGAAAACTTTCAAGCCACAAAATCTCTTTTCAAAGAAATGCGAAAAGAAGTCTCGCCATCTGAAGGAAATGTAGGTATGAACATTCCATGTTCAAAAACATACCTTTTAATCGTGTGGAATGGGTAACTAGCACATTTCTTATCTCCACTGCTATATTAACTTTCACCGCTGTCCCGTGGTATTTCTGGACCTTTGGTTGGGATTGGTTCCTTTTTGGTGTATTCCTTTTTTTCTATTTGGCAACTGGCATGAGTATAACCCTGGGTTATCATCGCTTATTTTCGCACCAAGCCTTCAAAGCCAAATGGCCTGTTAAATTATTTGTATTACTCTTTGGTGCCGCCGCCTTTGAAAACGCCGCCCTATGGTGGAGTGCTGAACACCGAAGACACCACAAACATGTGGATACAGATGATGACCCTTACGATATATCCAAAGGTTTTTTCTGGGCACACATGGGATGGCTCATGTTTAAACTTAAGCCTGAACCACCTTTTGACAATGTTGCTGATCTCAAAAAGGATAAATTGGTCATGTGGCAGTTCAAGTGGGTCCATCCTATTTCATTTATTGTAAGTTTCGGAGTACCCACCCTTATCGGTTACCTTTACGCTGTCTACACAGGTAATCTTAGCCCTACTGCTGGTGCCTTGGGAGGATTGCTTATCCCCGGAGTCGCCCGCGTAGTCATGGTACAGCATGCCACCTTCTGTATCAACTCCCTCTGTCACATGATCGGCACCCGTCCGTACTCGACAAGTCACTCCGCCCGTGATAGCTGGGTTGCGGCAATTTTCACGATGGGTGAAGGCTATCACAATTATCATCATGAATTTCAATGGGACTACCGCAATGGGGTCAAGCCCTGGCAACTTGACCCATCTAAATGGATCATTTGGACACTCTCCAAAGTCGGTTTAGCGAGCGATCTCAAACGGGTTGCTGACGAGAGAATTCTACTGGCAGAGACCCGGGAAACGAAGCGAAAAATAAATGATCAGCTCGCTCAATTTCAAGATTTGTTGAGCCATTCGGCCAATGACATCATCGAGCAAACTGTCTCATCCTTGGAACAATTACTTGAAAGACTTAATGAAATAAGCGGTGAACTACAACAGGCAGCCAAGGAAAAAATTCAGATGTCAAAGAGTAACCTCAATAAAATGAGCAGTGAAGTGCGTTCTATGATTCCGCAGATCGAATCTTTTGCCAAGCTTACCGCGGCATAGGCGACCTAACTGTGAGTTAATTTGCCTACCCCACTTCAGGCTAATCAAGGCCATCGGTTGATTTATCCCAAAAGCAAAGCATAAACACCCCGGCAACGGCCAGTGCCATGAAGGCTGGAAACATCCAATAATCCTTCCACTCCGTCATGGTTGTTCCAATAAGTTCTGCGGATAAGCCGGTAGGCAAATCAACGGAAAACATTTGTCCAAATTGTTCAAAAAAGCTGTAAATTCCTTCTTCTCGTAAATTGGTTAACGATTGATCAAGTTCACTAAAACCTGGGACTCCTCTACCCCAGGAAGTAAAATCAAAAGATAAACCAAATAGCGAAGACGGGACTTGGTAGAAAATCCCAAAGCATACCCCGTATCCGACATACATGCCCAGCCCTTGCGTAAAGAATACCAACATACTTTGTGCCTGATTTCGCACCATTTCCGGTGCCTCTTTATCTGTATACATAAATCCGGTAACAAAAAAGAAATCGTAGCATATGCCATGCAAGGCAATCCCGAGAAAAATCATCCATTGTACCTGCTCGGGGGCACCTAAAGAAAACAAAGTGTATCGCAAGATCCAGGCAGACATCCCAATTAAAATCATTTTCTTCACTCCTAGCTTCCGGAAGAAGAAAGGAATCAAGAGCATGAAGAAAATCTCAGATATTTGACCAATGGCCATCGTCGAAGCCGGTTGCAAGAAGCCCGTATTACCTAAGAAATTACTCATGGCTCCGTAGTAATATGCCAGAGGTACACAAATAAGCATAGAGCAAAGGATGAAAACACAAAATGCGGGACGCTTGAGAAGGCTAAATGCGTCGAGCATCAACAAATCTCTTAGGTTGATCGGTTTGCCCTTGGCAGGGGCTGGCGTGTGGGGCAACCCAAAGGAAAAAAGGCCGAGTACTAAGGAAGACCAGCCAGCTAAGTAAAAAATTTCAAACTTGGCAGACCAACCTAAAAGCCCAACTACAAAACCAGCCACGATCCACCCGACCGTCCCCCAAACCCGTACCTTTGGGAAAGAAAGTCTGTCCAGGTTCGCGAATGCAATCGAATTTGCCAGGCCCAAAGTTGGCATAAAACACAACATATTTCCCAGTAAGAGGGTGATCATGAGATCCCCATCACCAGAACTCAGAACCGTGGGTACAAACAAAAGAAAAACACCTCCAATAATGAAAAGAGCTCCCATCACGACCTGCGATGGGAAAAAACGATCCGCAACCAAACCAAGGAATAAAGGGGCAATCATGGCACCTAGGGGAGCGGCACCGTAAGCCGCAGCTGTGTAGATACCAAACTGGTTACTACCAAGGCATAAACCCAGGGTGGTAAACCAGGCACCCCAGGTGAAAAATTGAAAGAACATCAGGAGGCAAAAACGAAAAAGGGAGTGATTCATCTCGCTTAGGTTATCCACTGCCGGCACCTGCAAGCAAATAGAAAATTGATTAGCTAAATACCTTAATACCCATCCTCAACAAGCAATTCATCCCCCTCATAAAAGATAATTTTATTAAGCACCGTGCCAAACTCAGAATAATACATCCATGCCCCATGTTCTTTTCCTCGGTTATAGCCACCTTGTTCCGAACGAAACCCATTTTCATACCACCAGGTAAAGGTTCCCACTTCCTGTCCATTTAAATATTGCCCTTCGTTCGCCCGCCTTCCACTCGCAAACCACTTGTAAAACCTGCCATGCAGCTTTCCATCTTTGTAAACGCTTCTGCGGTTTAGGTTTCCATTTTCAAAATATTTTTCGTAAGGACCATTTTTCAAACCACTTTCCACGACATACCTCAGGGATAATTGCCCGCTCTCATAGAAACTAATAATTCCGCCGTCATAGAGGTCACTCCCTCCGTTTGTAAAATGAATGCCATCCTCATTAACAACAATTTCTGATAGATTTTGAAATTCCACATTGGTAAAATCAAAAGTGACTTCCTCTATGTTCACTTCCTCCAGATGTACCTCTTCCGGATTAATTAAAGAGACATTGAGATCCGCCTTTATAATCTCATCAGTTTGTAATTCCCCAGAGTCAACCGTTAGGTCTTCTGTACATCCCACCTCTAGAAAGGAAAATATAGATAAACCAATTTGGGCAAGAAAAACTTGGTAAGTTGTAAAAATCCGGGTTAGACGGTTGTGCTTAACAGATTTCATAGAAGATTATAAATATTACTTTACAGGGCACAATTACAATCATTTTGAGATCATTACAGGACAATACCCAGTGCCCCAAATGATTGATACAGTCAAGCGAGTTGACATCAATATTTACGTTTTATGATACCTTTTCTCAAAAAGCTAAAGTTAACAGCAAATTTTTTATAAATCTCTTAACTTGTCCAAAAATTCAAAGACTCAGCAAAAAAATGATGGATTTTTTATTACAAATCATCATGAAATTATATTAAATTTACCAAAAACCTAAAAATAACACTGTTTTTTTTTAATTTAAACGTATTTTTTTTCTTTAAGATGCTAATGTGAATATAGATTAAATTCTTCCTTATTTGCATACATTATATACCAGCCCGAATACTCAATCACGGCCACATTGCCGAAATTTAATTGTGCCCGAAAATTTGCCCTTTTATCCAG
>CBFIFQ010000006.1:0-47717 GCA_965661905.1 Opitutales bacterium | reverse complement strand
GTGTTCATGGATCCATTCACATATCTAGAATCCATGCAATTAGTCGAAGTCTATGATCACGGATTTGGATGGGAACCTGTTCCCGATTTCAATGGACAACCCTCATTTACCCAAATCTCTCCCGCCTACTTCCAATCACTAGATGACTTGGATTCCTACATATTTGAGCAAGACCTGCATCCTATCGGCTTTGTGGAAAACTTGCCAGATCCAGGCACCGACCCCGGTATCGATCCAGGCACGGGAGAAGGTGTACCTGTGTTTTCTCTCACCGCTGATCAGGTCTCATTTTTAACAGACACGGTGATCTTGCATCCAGGCAATTTTGCCATCGATGTGTTCATGGATCCATTCACATATCTAGAATCCATGCAATTAGTCGAAGTCTATGATCACGGATTTGGATGGGAACCGGTACTCGATTACAATGAGCAACCCGTTTCCACACCAATCTCTTCGGCTTTCTTCCCTACTGTTCAGGATCTCGACTTCTATCTGGTCGAGCAGGGTCTTACCCCCATCGGATTTATCTATGACATTACTGATCCGAACTCCGATCCAGGTACTGGACAAGGCTTTGAGATTAATGCACCGATTGTTGTAACCCACAAGCATCTTGATCATATGGGTAGTGATATGATCATTTTGTCTGCTGAAATTATGAGTGACGGAAATGCTCCAATCTACGAAAAAGGATTTCTGATAAGTGAAAATATACGCTTTGATTTTCATGAGCGGCTCCCCTCTTTTTACGATGACCCCGCAAGCACTACTTTTGAAGCACAGCCTTACAATTTAATTCCTGGTAACACCTACTACTACCGAGCCTATGCAATCAATGAAATAGGTGAAAGTTTAGGCAGTATTAAACGAGTTAAAGTTCCAGGCTTTTATGATTTTGACAGCCCATGGAAAGCAAACCCTGAACTTGCAGGAGGGTGGCGTGAATCACCATGGTTTGGTGCTTATCTTCTAATGGAAAATAATTGGATGTACCATGGAGAACTTGGTTGGATCTATGTGCAACCTGATTCATTTGGAAGTCATTGGTTGTGGATTGAATCCTATGGTTGGTTATGGACACAGGAAACAACCTGGCCATTTCTTTACTCTCATGACTTGGGTACATGGCTGTATTTCATAAAAAGCATAGATGGAAAGCCTGTCTTTTATAATTATGAGAACAACCATTACGAATATACTCCGGTTGATTATTTCCAATAGATAAAAGCTTCCATTTTAGGCTGCTTAAGGTTTTTACCAGTCGGGATAAACGCTCACCTTGGGTGAATTCCTGCTTTGCTTTAATTAGCCTACTCACTTGTTTCTTTCCCGAGAAAAGCCAGGGGAACAAGCAACTTTCAAATATTCCTTTCGTATCGGTAACCCAGTCTGATTGGGGCGATGTTACCACTGAAGAAATTAGAATTGTTCTTCAGTCTACTGCCAATTTACTGTTCAAAGAAACTGGTCCCAAAAAGTGGCGACCAATCGTTGTCAGTAACTCCTCCGCCGGACCCATTGTTTTTTTTAAAAAAGGTAGCGATAACCAAAATATTGTTCATCTCAAAACCACAGGGAGATATTGGTGCCAATATGTCTTTCAGTTTGCACATGAGCTCGGTCATATCATCTGCGGATTTCAAGCTTCGAACCAAAAACATTTGTGGTTTGAGGAAACCATTTGTGAAATTTCATCTTTAATTGCCTTAAGAAAAATGACCGTCGACTGGACTACTGACCCTCCTTCTCCAGAACTTTATACATATGCCCCTGAATTTGCCAAATACGCTCAAAGGCGCTTAGCCCTGGCGAAATCCAAACACAACTTTAACTTCAATGAGTGGTTCATGGGAAAACGGACAGAAATTGAAACCAACCCTCTTGATTATCGTCGTAATTTAAAAATTGTGAAAATGTTAATTCCGGTATTTGAAGAGAATCCAAGTGCTTGGAAAGCCTGCACCTATTTACATTCAATCAAGGGGAAAAATCAATTAGCCTTTGAGGATTATCTCCAGAAGTGGTCAGAAAAATGTCCCGATACACAGACAAAGAAAGCAGTACAAAAAATAGCAGATCTATTTGGTTTATTCGTAAAAATATAAAACCTGATCGCTGTATTTAATAGATTTATTTTGCTTTTGTTTTAATTTATTTGTTTCCACAAGTGGGAAACTCATGTGAGATAATCTGATGACCAAATCTTATATTTCTCGTAGAACTCAGCTGAAATTATTGACTTCTTCCCTCGCATTTCCATTCATCGCACGGGAGTCATGGGCTGAAGTTTCACCCAATGAAGTAGTTAATCATGCAGGCTTTGGGGGAGGAGGAATGGCTGGCACTGATCTTGGTCAAATCAAAAGACACCCAAAAGTAAAAGTCAGGGCGATTGCAGAGATCGACCCAGAACGAAGAAAAAGGGCAGAAAAACAATTTCGTGGCATTAAAATCTATTCTGATTGGAGAGAACTATTAGAGAAGGAAGGCTCTTCTTTGGATTCTGTAAATATATCCACTCCAGACCATATGCATGCAGTAATGGGAATGACCGCCATGCAAAAAGGTATTCATGTTTATGGGCAGAAGCCACTAACTCATGGTATTGCAGAAGCTAGGGCGTTACGTAATTTTGCTAGAAAAACAAAGTTAGTCACCCAAATGGGTATCCAAATACATTCGTATAAAGAGTATAAGACGGCGGTTAATATCGTGCACAGCGGGATGATTGGTAAAATCAAAGAGGCTCATTTGTTCAGCAACAAGCGGTGGGGAGACAGCGAAATTAAACCGGCTCGCAAAGACCCAGTTCCCACAGGCCTTAATTGGGATCAGTGGATTGGCCCAGCACCCTTCACAGACTTCATCAAGGGATATTATCACCCGGGGCAATGGCGAAAAAGATTGGACTATGGCACAGGTACCTTTGGCGATATGGGATGTCACATTTATGACCCTATTTTTAAAGCATTGGGGCTGACTTATCCACTGTCGGTGCACTCAGCAGGCCCTCCCCCCAATCAAGATAATTGGGGTCTTGATTCAGAGATTCACTACCGCTTTCCGCAGACTCAGTTTTCTGCGGTAAAAGAACTTCCAGTTACATGGTACGATGGTTTCAATCGCCCCCCGCAGAAAATTTTAGACTTACTGGAAGGGCAAAAATGTCCCAGTCAAGGCTCCATTGTAATCGGCACCAAAGGTGTCATGCTCTTACCCCATGTTGGAATGCCTTCGCTTTATCCATCCAATGACTTTTCTGATTCTTCCATAACAGTGGTGAATGGAGAAAATCATTGGCACCAATTTATCGATGCCATTTGTGAACAAGGGAAGAAACCATCTGCAAATTTCGATTATGCTGGTCCGCTTACTGAAACAGTCCTATTAGGGGGTATTGCCACCAGGTTTCCAAATCAAACCCTTAATTGGAAAGCAGAATCCCTCTCGTTTGAGGGAAATGAGCGGGCAACCGACTTGGTCCGCAGAAAATATCGAAAAGGCTGGGAAGTTGACGGTCTTGGCTGACGGTTGGGTTCTCTCTTAGAAAACAACTCCAAACCCAAAAGGCTTAAAGACATGGAAGCTGCATCCAGTGTTGATGACACACAGGAGATCAACCCCCATTATTTTGATGTGATCTTTAAAGAAATTAAAGTTTCATACCAATATCCTCAAACTTTTGCGATCATTACAGCTTGGAACCCAAAAGATGTTATCCTGCCTGAACAGGAAAACCAAAAGCGAAACCGGTGCTTACAAAAATCTATTAAAAAAACGATGGTGCTAGGCACAAAAATTATTGGGGCTTCAGCAGACCTTCAACACCAAGAGCTTAGCCTTATTATCGAGGGTGCATTGCAGGACCTGATAAATCTTGCCCAAAAGTTTGAGCAAAATGCGATCTTTTGGGTACAAGGAGACAGCCTGGAATTAATCTCCTGCAATTCTTTAAAACATTTCAAGCTTGGGTCATTCAGGGAACGTATCAGGCAATAATCCATGCAAGTAAACTGACGACTCCCGGAACATAAAGGTTGTCATTGAGTGTTACCTTGCCGAAGCGCAAAGGGAATAATTCTAAAAGAGCGACCGCGGCTGAAACAGAAAGGGACGCTACAACAGTAAAACCTTCTCCCCAATTTGACTCAAGTTGGGGAACAAAAGGAAAAATGAAGTAGGATAACAGGAAGCAAAAAGAAAAACAACCTAGGGCCCCTTCCAGTGTTTTGTCTCCAATCCTCACCCGCCCTATCCCCTTACCTACCAGAGCAGCCACTGCATCTCCAAGGATAAATAAACTTAGACCGATAAAAGCGGATGCGGCAAGTGACTCATGGTAAAGGCTAAGACAACTGCAAATCAAAGAACCTGCCATCACATAGGTTGCACCCGTGAGTTGCTTATTTTCAGCAACCCTCATCATCGAGCCCAAATAACGAGTAAATAATTTCCCCAAAATTCCTACTTTCAACCTAAGAAGATCAACGAGTACAGAAAGCAGAAAAAGGGAAAAAACAACTAATGTCACCCCAAACCTACTATAACCAGTATGTAGAGGTACAAAATAAATACCTATTGGTAAAGCAACCGCTATAATGTGGAGTAACTTACGATTTACCTCTTCCTTCGTTAGTTTTCCTGCCATGCAAAATTTGGGGCTATTTATGAATGAAGCAAAATCACGAGCTTGGTGCTCTAAAAGTCAAAAGTTGCCTGCTCTTTGGCCGAAGGAGGTGGGTCTGTTTTTTTTCCTTCATCTTTGGGCACAACTTTATCAACTACGGGGGAAAGCTCTTCTTTAGAAGCAGGACTTGGCTCTTCTCTGGGAGTTGCAGCTTTAGGAGCTTGACCCCGAGTGGCAGGACTCTCGTCCGTTACCTCATCTTCAGTCTCGTCCGATTTTGGAGCATTGACTACCCGATCGACTTTATGTGCGGTAAGCGTACTTCCCTTAACGGACCTTCCCTGGACTTCGAGCCAGGCAAAATCAAACTCAATCACCATCTCTTTGATTCTCTTCAACTCTGGATCGAGATGAACAAGAATACGGCTATTTTTCTTCTCCGTATCATGAACGGCAAAAAAGAAAATCCTGGATTTTGAATGGGTTTTGAAAAGAGGGTATTCTTTATCGCGGGTGACTCCTCCGATTTTGAATTTCTTCGCATATAACCTGCCGCTTTTACCATCACGATAGACCATATTGTAAACCTTTTGGTCATCCCGGCGGAATATGGAAACCTTTAGTGGGGTTTTGCCAACAAACATTTTGTCGGCAATTTTCATCACTTTCATAACCCCATCTTTACCGATAACAAGAACATCATCTAAATCTGAACATTTCTCAATCGGCTCATCTTTTTTAAGAGCATAACCTGCAAAGCCATCCTTGCGGTTCAGGTACAAAGTTTCATTTGCAACCACAACTTTCGAAGCAACAATTTTATCAAATGGAATCAAATTCCCATTCTCATCCACAGAAAGTTCGGTTTTCCGCTCCCGGCCCTTTCCATAATTTTTCTTAAGATCCTTGAGGTACCTTACCGTGTAACGGGTAAGTTGAGCTAGGTGCCCCTCGACCTCCTCAATCTCATCCTCAAAGCCTTTAATCAATTCATCGGCACGAAAGGAATCAAACTTGGATATCCGTTTTATTTTTATTTCTAAAAGCCGAAGGATATCATCCTGGGTAATCTCGCGGTGAAAGATTTTAATGTAAGGCTTCAACCCTTTATCAACCGCTGAAATCACTCCATCCCAGGTTTCCTCTTTTTCGATATCCCGATAAATTCTCTTCTCAATGAATATTTTTTCCAAGGAAGCAAAGTGCCATTTCTCCTGCAATTCATGAAGCCTGATTTCAAGCTCCTGCTTGAGCAATTCCCTTGTAAGCTCAGCCGATGACTTGATTAAGTCATTTACCGAAAGAAACTGTGGGTGATTATGCTGAATCACACAGGCATTAGGAGCCAGGCTTACTTCACAATCAGTAAAAGCATAAAGGGCAGGCAGGGATTCTTCTGCTGAAACAGTTGAGGGCAAATGAACCATAATCTCAACTTTTTCCGCGGTGTTATCTTCAATTTTGGAAACCTTAATTTTTCCTTTATCATTGGCACCTAAAATTGAATCAATCAAGCTGGTGGTGGTGGTGCCAAAAGGGATTTCAGTAATTTTAAGAAGATGCTTTTTAACTTTTTCCATACGGGCCCGAACACGAACCCTACCTCCTCGGGCACCCCCATTATAATCAGTGCAATCAGCAATTCCACCTTGATGGAAATCAGGGAGTAAATTGACTGGATTCTTTCGCAATGCATCAATCATTGCATCTAGGATCTCATTAAAATTGTGCGGTAAAATTTTCGTGGATAACCCAACGGCAATACCTTCAGCACCTTGCGCCAAAAGAAGTGGGAACTTTACAGGAAAAGTAACGGGTTCCTTATTTCTTCCATCGTAAGAAGATGCCCATGTGGTAATCTTAGGGCTAAAAATGACCTCCAATGCAAATGGCGTCAACCGTGCTTCTATATAACGGGGTGCGGCGGCGGAGTCCCCGGTCAATACATTACCCCAATTCCCCTGGGGATCAATCAACAGATCTTTTTGGCCCAATTGAATCATGGCATCGCCAATTGAAGCATCTCCATGGGGATGATACTTCATGGTATTCCCAATCACATTGGCCACCTTGTTATACCGACCATCTTCTAATTCCCGCATGGAATGAAGAATCCGTCGCTGGACTGGTTTCAGTCCATCATCTGCATGGGGTACCGCACGCTCCAGGATAACATAAGATGCATAATCAAGAAACCAGTCGCCATACATATCATCGACATAAATGGCATCATCGCCCTCGTCCCTATCGGTATTGGTACTATGAGCAATAGCTTCAGGGTCGAAGCGGCGAATTTCTTTCACCTCGGACTTAGGTGGTTCATTTTTACTTGAAGCCTCAGACTCTTCCGGCTTCATTTCCTCTTTTTCTTCCGCCATGCCCTATGTACTAAGCCGCTTCGCTTTCATTGTTCTTTTCACTGGAAGTGACAGCTGATTTTTTTTCATCGGGCTCGCTATCTTTGGCTTCCTCCTCGGAATCAACAATATCAACCTCAAAACGAAGGTTACGAATAATATACTCCTGCCTTTCCGGGGTATTTTTTCCCATAAAAAATTTGAGCATTTCTTTCAATGACTCCTGTACATCAATTTTTACGGGGTCCAAGCGAATATCGTCTGCAATGAAATGTTTAAATTCATCCGGCGAAATCTCCCCCAGTCCTTTAAATCGGGTAATTTCTGGGTTTCGACCAAGAGTTTTGAGAGCCGCTTCCCGCTCTGCGTCGTCATAGCAGTAAAGCGTCTTCTTTTTATTGCGCACCCGAAAGAGAGGGGTTTGCAAAACAAACAAATGACCTTGCCTGATAAGTTCTGGGAAGAACTGTAAAAAGAAAGTAATCAGAAGAAGACGGATATGCATACCGTCCACATCTGCATCGGTGGCAATGACGACCTGATTATAACGAAGGTTCTCCAGGTCGTCCTCTATTCCCAAGGCCGCCTGTATTAAATTGAACTCTTCGTTTTCGTAAACAACTTTTCGGGTAAGGCCAAATGAGTTCAGAGGTTTTCCCTTCAAGCTAAAAACCCCCTGAAATTGTACATCCCTGGCTTTTGTAATGGATCCACTGGCCGAATCTCCCTCTGTAATAAACAGAGTGCTTTTGAATCGATTTTTATCCTTGGTATTTAAATGAACCCGGCAATCTCGAAGTTTACGGTTGTGTACCTTACTCTTCTTCGCCCGTTCGCGGGCAATTTTCTGAATTCCCTTCAGTTCTTTGCGCTCGCGTTCACTACGCTGGATTTTCTCAAGCATCGCATCCGCCGATTGCGGATTTTTGTGCAGGTAATTATCGAGTTTTTCTTTGAGAAAGTTTCCTACAAACAAACGAATAGATTCCCCTTCCGGGGCAACGGTAAGAGAACCTAGTTTAGTTTTGGTCTGGGACTCAAAAACGGGCTCCTGCACTTTAACACTGATCACCGCAACCAAACCCCCACGGATATCAGGAGCATCAAAGTTCTTCTTGGAGAAATCCCGAATTGTTTTCACCAGACCCTCACGAAAAGCAGCCTGATGGGTTCCTCCTTGTGTTGTATGCTGGCCATTGACAAAAGAAAAATAATCTTCCCCGTACTGCTCGATATGAGTAAAAGCCACCTCTATATCATGCCCCTCAATATGAATAATTGGATAAAGTGGGTCTTCGGAAAGATTTTCCTCGAGTAAGTCTTTTAAACCATTTTTTGAACGAAATCTTTTTCCATTGTAGCGAATGGTGAGCCCCTTGTTTAGGTAAGTGTAATATCGAAGCATCCGCTCAACAAATTCATTGCGGTACCTGTATTTCTTAAACATGGAATCATCCGGAACAAAGGAAATATAGGTTCCGTTTTCTTCGGTCGTTTTTTTATTTTTCTTATCGACCGACTTTGGCTCGCCACAGGAATATTCGATTAGGCGAGTGTCACCTTCCCGGAAAGACTGAATATTAAAAGTGGTGGACAACGCATTGACTGCCTTGATCCCGACCCCATTGAGCCCGACGGACTTTTTGAAAGCTTCCGAGTCGTACTTGGCTCCGGTATTAATTTTCGATGAGCAGTCGAGTAATTTTTCAAGGGGAATACCACGACCATGGTCACGAACTTCAACCGCTTGCCCATCACAGGTGATATCGATCTGCTTGCCGAAGCCCATCACAAATTCATCGATGCAATTATCAAGCACTTCTTTAAGTAGCACATAAATACCATCATCGTCGGAGGAACCGTCGCCAAGTTTCCCGATGTACATCCCTGGCCGTAGCCTGATGTGCTCTTTCCAATCGAGCGACTTTATGCTGTCTGCTGTATAATTGTGATCAGCCATCAATCCCTTTCATCCATTCCACACTCTAGTAATGGGGCTCCCATCTTAGTTTGTCGACTGGAAAAATTTGCATTTTGATAAAAAAATTTCATTCTAGGGTTTCCTCTCGGATATCTACTGCCATGATCAAAGCATATTTGCTTACCCTGTCACAACTTAAAGACCCCCAAATCTTTAAACCTTTGTGTTACGCCACCCTCTTCACGACTGTTTGCATTTTAGGGCTATTACTGATTGGAGCAGGAACTATCAGCTGGGTTCTCGACCTGTTTAATCATACTCTAAACCAATGGTTCGGTAATGCGACTGGCATTTTCAGATGGGTCATTCAATTGATTGCAGCATCTTTTGTCTTACTGCTCGGCTATTTTACATTTAGCGGGATACATGCAGCTTTTCTTGGGATATTTATTGATGACATTTTCGATGCCATCCAAAAGAGGCATTACCCTGAATCTGAATTGCTCCCCCCTCCTTCTCTTTTAACAGGTATTATTTTCTCGGTCCGTTTCATTTTTTTCAGCCTCCTCATAAACTTCATCGCCCTTCCTTTTTATTTACTTGGATGGTTCATCCCCCCCTTGGGTATATCCATGCAAATCGGGGTAAATGGATATTTATTAGGAAAGGAATACGGCTCTCTTTGCAGGATGAGGCTTGGAAGCAGTTCCTCCGCAAAGCATAGGCACATAAGGGAAGGTGTCCTTGCATCCTGCATTTGGATGGTGCCAGTTTTGAATTTAACCGGTCCTGTTCTCCTGGCAGGATCAGTGATGCACTCTCAAATGAAAGCATCCAAGCAAATCACGAAGTGAAAGCCTGCTTACTTCCTGCCTTTTGCATGCCACTTTATTAGGATTATTTGATCCCGTTTTTAGGCGGTTCCCACCTCACAAACCCGAGTCATCAATCTCCACATTCCATTTTCAGTGCTTGGGCTGGGCTTGCCCACAATTAAATACAAGGCAACCCGGACTTAGTGGCCGGCAAGCAAGGGAATGAAAAAATCAAAGTGAATTCAGGCAATGAATTCATTGGGGGAATTCATCTTTAAACGGCGTTCCCAGTTTCGTACCATTCGCGTCCCATTCTTCAATCAATCCATAAGCCACACCATCCTTTATTTTAGTGCGTGACCGGATCTTACCATTGGGATGGTAAGACTCCGCAAATCCTGAAAAAGAAACATTCGAATCAATTTCATACCACAGCCCATCCTTCCTAAACTCTAAGTCCTTATCCTGGTCAAGTTTACTGTAACCACTTTCTTCTGAATTCCCTCTTTCAGGAAGCCCCAGGTTATCCAAAGTACATTGGGATGGCAGCCAAACAACGGTTATGCCCAAGAAAACAAAAGCACCCAACCACCAGTAATACAAAGATGGAATTCGGCGAAACCAGGGAAGGTCAGGGGCTTCCGGAGGATCTGGAAAAGGATAATTCTTCATGATATAATCCTAGCAAAAACAATCAGATCAATGGAGGAAAGCATAAAGAAAGACATTCATCCCCAGTCTAGCGTAAAAAGCATGGGCATAATTACTAATTTCTTCCCCAGTGTAATATTTAAAAATCCGCCATCGGCCGTTGGGCTCTTTCACCCATAAAGGTCGCTGTCCCTGAACCGAGTAAATCACATCTTTAAGTCCATCTTCCCGGGTAACCTCATAAGTTTTTCCAGCAAATGAAGCCAGTTTAAGTTCTTGGTCAAAGTTTTCCGCTGATTCCCGAATCCGAAAAGAAATAGGAGGAATCCAGGCACCAAACTCATCCTTTCCCCAACCCATTGCACAAATGGGTGAGGCAACACAGGCAAGACGCCCCTTCACTTTAAGCCCGACAAAAGAATAAGTACCTTGTGGCCATTTTTCCTGCTCAACAAAGGTAAGAACTGTCTCGGGCAATCTTTTTTGGTCCTGCTTGATCTGCAAATCACTGTTTTTTGGCAATCCTTTAAAAAAGGTTCTAAAAATTTCATGATTGCGGGGAAGAGGTAAAAAAGATTTCTCCGGATAAATTTGGGAGAATAATTCCCGCACTTCTGGTCTCTCTTCCCAAGCCGCATAACTGTGCCCCAAGTCACGACCTAGAAAAGATGCTTTTATACCGGCATCCAAATAAACAAACCCGCCCTGCTCCATGTACCGTCGCAAGGCATCTCTTTCCTCTTCAGGAAACTCTAAATTTGGCTGATCATCGCAATTAATATAGAGAATAGGATTTTCAAACATCCTCTCATCTGTAAGCTCGGAGATATATAGTGGATCCGTATCAAAACGGGCAGTGGTTTGCTCATTCATCATTTTCAGCAAGCTGGGTAAGGCATCAGGGTAGCGTCTCGATCCATTGTCTACTCGCATCAACTGCATAACCCGTATGCCTCCCCCCTGAAGCTCTACCTGTGCATGGAAGGTAGAGGGAAAAAGAAATGACCAAACCGAAACAAAGAAAAGACTGTACAAGCGATATTTCATTGCCCTCCCTGCACTCTCTGCAATTCGTTTCTGGCTAAGGAACTTATTTTACTACCGGGGTACTTCGAAATATGAACACGCAAAACAGGTACTCCTTCCTCCGGGTACAAAAGTAAAACATCCATCGCAGCCCGTTGAACAGCGTAATTGTCATCCAGCAGGGAACGGGACATAATCTTCAACCAGCCGGAAAATTTTCTCCCGCCTAAAGCACGAATGGTGGTAGAACGGACAATTTCATTTTCATCAATTAACAATTCGAATGCGAACTCCTGAACCGATTCCTCGGGTGCACTCACTAAACATTGCCCGGCAAAAATCCTGACATCCGCGTAAGGGCTGGCAACCAGGCCACTCATCTGCTCTGGCGATAAGGCCCCGACACGACCCCGTAAGTTCATCAGAACTGTATCTCTCACTTCCTTCGCTTTATCAAGAGTGGCAGGCAACCATGTCGATGGTTCCTTCCAACCCGAGGTTAAACTCAGGAGTCTCTGCCAGGCAATAGTCCTGATTTTTGAACTACTGTGACTCGTCAGGGATTTATAAATATTCACGCCATCCTCTCCCATGGAGGAAACCGCATAGAGGATTGTCGTTACTTGGGCGGTCATACCGCGAGCATTCAACAGGTAGTTCTTTATCTTGTCGATAGTAGCTGAAGGCAGCCGCTCCCCCAGACGGGCTAACTCCACCGCGGCCATCGAGGTAACTTCAGGATCCTGATCCTGGGTCATGGCTCTGAGAAGCGATCGATATTTGGCGTTATGGCGGTTACAATCCCTGGCAACATCCACAACTTTTAGGCGGATCCCTTTGCTGGGATGCTTGGATAGCTGCTCAATTCGGCTGATGACTTTAGGGTCTCGTGCATTGACAGATACACGATTTAATGCAGCCAGCAAAACTCCCTGATCCTTATCATTTAAGAGTTTTTCAAAAGAAGATACTGGCATACTTATTCTTAGATACTGGTAGTATTTGAGCATGTTTTGCCGGACAATTGCATCGTCATCGAGCATCGCCTTTTGGGCCAAGCCAAAGAGATCCGGACGAAGAGTAGAGGGGACCGTGCGATACACTTTCCGACCATTAATTTCCACCGCCTCCATACTTGAACGCATGAGCCCTCCCGCAAGCCGGGGAATCATGGCCGATACCTCCCGCCGAATCTCAACATCTTGGTCATCCAGCTTGGAAAATATTTTCTCAAGCAAGGACCGGTCATAGAGTGGATAGCCATTATTCGCCTGCTCGGCCAAAGATACAATCGCCGCACGCCGAACCAGTGCACTTGGGTCATCCAAAGCACCCACCAACATAAGGGCGGAGCCTGATCCCGGATATTTCCCCAGCAGTTTTGCCGCACCCACACGAAGGCCTTCTTCTTCACTTTTTAAATCATTTCCCGCTTTGCGAAGGGTCTCCGTTTTAGATGTTCGAGCAGGCACTTTATTCCCTGAGGTATTGGCATCCACCAATGTACTTCGGTCCAAGGTAGCTCCCTGCAGGGAGGATTGGTCTTGTGTAGTAACCGGGTCCTCCGCCTTCACCAAAGGAATCAAAGCGGTCAGGAATAGAATATATAATCCAGTAATCCTCATCATTTTAGCCCTGCCTGTCTCCGAATTACCCACTCAATACCAGCCGCGAGAAAAAGGATAAGGAAAACAGGCCAAAGGTCAGCCAGGCTTGCCCGCTTCTGTAAAGTGGGAATGGATTCAGCAAAAGTGGGTCGCCAGTCATCACTCATTTCATTGATTGGCAAGAATTGCCCCCCCGTTAATTTTGCCAACATCTTAAGGTCACGCTCAGCATAGGATAAATCCTGAGATTCTTCTCCCGTTTCTGAAACCCGGATATAGGATTCTGCATTTAATTCTTCCCCATCCGGAAAACGCAGGTTGTACTTTACAGAATAGGCCCCCGGAAATTTGGGGCGAAAAGATCCACTGTATTGTCCTGCCACTGCTCCTTGCGGATAAAGCTGGACCACCTGAGCAGGGCCATCTGGCCCCAGTACTTCTGCTTTTACCATGGCATCCATCGCAGGCTCAAAATCTGCCCCTAAAGCCTCAACTTGAAGCGTGGCATCAAGACCACGGGGAAGAATGTCATCCTGTTCATCTATCTTTAAACGGTCTTCTCCACCCTCACCGAGCCATTGGGTGACAGCTTGCCAAAATTTCCTAAATTCTTTTGCCCCATTTTCATCTCCAATCGCACGCCGCCAATCCGCTGGCATGCCCCAGTAAGCTGATTTACCCGCACCATATGCCTGTAAGGACAAGACCGCTTTCCCATTGGATTTGGATACCACAACCCCGCGAGCCCCCTTATTTTGCTCACTGACAAAATACCCAGGCAAGCGGTCAGGCATAAAAAGTTTCATTTTCCCTACCCGATCCTTAGGGGTAAAAAGTGGTTGTTCGTAAACACGCAAGGAAAGATTATCTTTGGCCAGGACTTCTTCAATGCTCTTTGCCGGAAGCAAACCGCCCAATTGCTTACGGGCTTCCCCAAGATCTCCAAAAGCAAGCAAGCCACCCCCTCTTTTTTGGACAAAATCTTTCAAGGACAATACAACCGAAGCGTTCATTTCGGGCAAAGAATCAAGGTCGAGCAAAACGGTGTCAAATTCCATCCAATCATTGGGGTCTTGTGGGTAGCTTGGCTTACCCTTTTCGCCGAATGAATGAAACACATTCTCACCCAACCTAACAATGGCACTAAGATTAAATCTTTCCTCATTCCCTAAAATTCTTTTAAGAAATGGATACAACGGCCGAACCTGGTTGGATATATACAAAATGGAAAACTCCTCAGGGGGAGAAACCACAACCAGTAAAGAATCCGTATCATTAGAGGGGTCCGAATCCCCCTCCGGAGTACCCACTAAAAGTCGATATCTTTGAGGACCTGCAAATTTGGGAATAAGCGGGGCAAAGGACAAAGTTTTAGATTCGCCTCCTCTTAGATCAATCGACATATCCTCCACCAACTGTTCACCATTCATGAGAGTGACCTGCACTTGTTGACTCCCGGGAAATTTATTATTCAATTCAAAACCAAGTAAAAGTTCTTCTTTGGCAACAGCACGGGGGCTTCTGTCCGTAAAAGATACACCGATATCACCCCGGAGTAATTCCTTGCCCACCCCGACAACATTTACAGGAATTCCTCTTGCGCGATATTCCTTGGCCACTTCCAATACTGCCCTGCCCTGGTTGTTGACCCCGTCTGAAAACACAACCACTGAACCAAGTTCTGCATCCTTTATTTCCTGAGATAAGCCGAAATGCAGTGCATCACCCATTGCTGTTTTATGGCCAAGCTCAGGCAGTTGCCAGGAGTTACGCCCTAAACGGCTTAGCTCGTCAGAAAAGCCAAAACTCTCAACCTTCCCATAATCCGACCGCATTTGCTGAATCCAGGAGTTTTCCCGTTCTATGGCAAAAAAGGGAGCAACTTCAGAAATTCTGCGCGGCCCATCCCTCAGGTCTCTCGCGTCCATACTCCCCGACAAATCAGATAACACCAGAAGTCTCATGCGAGAAGTGTCCGGTTCCTCCGTGGATAGGAACGGGCGGACAAGTAAAATAAAAAGTAACCCCACCGTGATCACCCGCAAACCCAACAGTTTCCATGCGACCTGTGGCAGGGTTGCCTGAAACAAAGATTTCCCCTGTACCCACAGGGCGACAACAAGGACAAAACAAATCAAGAGAAGCAAAAGAGGTGATCCTGGCCAGTCAAAACCCATGCTTATTCTCCTTCCGCAATTCGACGAAAATACTCCTCTACTTGCCTTTTGTAACGGCTGGGAGCGGAAGTGGCAGACTGATTCCTGCGAAGCAAACTCTCCTTCGCTTCCTTCCAGAAAAACTGTTCAGCCAATTGCAGAGCCTCAGCTATGGCAGCAGAAGTCATTGACTTGGCTTGCGTGGGGTCCTCACTGATGGCAACTTGCTCAAAAAATTGGGTAAGATTAAGCAGTCTTTCATCCTTCTGCTGATTTGGCATGGCCCCCAAAGCTTTGGCAATATCCTCCGAGCTTTCCCTCATTTCCTCGGAACCCATACCGGGCAATTGATCTTGTGCTTTTAATAAATCCTCCACCAACTCCTGTAACTGCTGATTTCCAAGGTTGCGCAACTTGCTCGCAACACTATCCAGACTTTCCTGCAAATCTTCCAGGTTTTCTGCCATCTTCCCCTGCTCTTTTTCTGCAGAAGGAAAGTTTTCATATAACAAAGAATTAGATGCCCGCTTGCCCGAGCGCTCCAATCCCTTTTCTCTGGTTTCGCGAGCACTTTCCAGGAGGTCTTCCATGGCATTTTCATTAAATTTCCCCATAGAGCGAGCCATCTGATCAATTTGCTTCAACAATTCATCTGCTCCCTGATTAATCTTATCTTGTTGTTCCTTAAGTTTATCTCCGTCCCCGGAACCGGCTTCTTTCGATTGCGATTGCAGCTTCCTTTCACTTTGGGCTAAGCCACCGGCACCTTCACTTAGTTGGTCAACCATGCTGCCGGCAAGAGAAGCCATTTGAGATTGCAGGTCGGAAATCGCACTGCCTAAAGCCTCTTCCGCAAGTTCTCCATGGGGCTGGGCTTGCCGGGGATCATCTCTTCGAAGATTACCAGCCGCCTCTTTCATTTCAGTACCTGCTTGTTTTAATTTGGCCACATCCCCAAGTTTACCAGAGCGTTTGTACCATTCATCTTCCAACTCAGTAAGGTCTCGCCTGATATCCTCCTGCTCCTGGGCCGTTTTTTTGTTTGGAGCACCTTGGGTACCTAGCCCTGCCGCTCGTCCCACTTCTTTATTCAATTCACGCTGACGGTCCTGTAAATCTTCGAGCTTGTTTAAATCTTCTGCCATGCGACTGAGTTGCTCAGCACTGCTCTCCGGCTCTTTCTCACTTTCCTGAGGCTTATCACTTTTACCTGTAGATTCGCTGGGCTTACCACCTTTACCCTGTTGTTTTTTCTTGTTCATTTTTTGAAGCAATGCATAAAGCTGAACAAGCTTTCTCAAAGTCTTCTCGGAAGGTTCCAGTGAATCTTCGAGCATGATATCACCCGCAAAAATTTCAGTTTGTTCTATGTGATAAGTTGCCTCATTGAGCAATTCACCCAAGTCAATCCCATCCACCACTGGAAACATTCCTTCATTCTCATCATAGACCTTGGTCATTTCATGCTTCAGGCTTAATGCATCATTGGCGATAGCAAGAGACAGGTTTTCCACCTCAACAACATTATCTTCCAGCAATCCGTCATAAGATTCCCGAATAATTTTTTTGGTTTTGTTGATAAAATCACGAACCGGGATTTCTTTGGTATCCGACATGCCCCCATCTCCCCCATCGGCATCAGTGGAATTACCTTCAGGGGGTAAGACTTCAATAAAATATATTTCGGAGCGTGCAAGTTGCCCTTCCGGTTCCTTATTATCCATGGCCAATGCCATGTAGGTAATTACATCCCCTATAGCCAACGGGTGGTCATTGAGATCAAAGATATAGGTCTGGGCTTTTTCAGGCTCCACAGGATCCACAAAAATAGATTCCTCCATCTTTTCTCCAGCATGGGAAATATGGATGCCCACATCGGCGACACCGTGGTCATCGGAAGCATACACCTCGACCAGAAATTGGGCATCAGCAGGGAGTTGAAGATCTTTGGCAGGTTCCGTGATCTCCACAATGGGAGGATCATCAGGAATGGGAGAAAAAGTTATGCTATCAGAAACAACCTCGGGTCTGTGCGGTTCATCAACATCGGCGAGCACCAATTGCCCGCTCCACTCGGATTGGAGAGGAAAAGAAAAGCGAAACAAACCGTCATCTCCTTTTGGTAATGTTTGATTACTCTCCTTGGTGAAGAGACTGGCACGGACATGAGCAGGCAGCTCCTCAACAGCAAGAGAAAGGGAGATCACACTGCCCTCCGGTGCCCGAACATAACCATAAGCCTGATGACTAAAACGATCCTGCTTTACATACGAAGGAGGTTCAATTTCCCAGTTAATGCTTAAAACCGCAGGTGGGTCATAGGGTTGTAATATATTCCATTCACTGGCAAGACTTGGGGTGATCACCCGGTATTTAAAGGGAGATGTGAGGGAAGGGACAACAAACTCGAACCTCCCCAATGTAGCGGTGGAAAGCATCTCCATTTGAGAAACAACACTGCCGTTATCCTCAAACTCAATGTAAGCCTCTTTTTGCCCGCGGTGTCCACGCGTGACATCGGCAAACACCGAAATATCAGCACCACGGGTAAATTCCCCAGAGGCATCAAAAATCTCTTCTAAATTAGTTCCGGACATGGCCGTAAAAAGGCTTAAACCAGGCTCTTCAGAATGGGCATCCAGAGCCTTACGAATAGGACTTGTGCCTGCACTCCAGGTTGTAAAAACACAACCTAAACCAACCCCCAAAACCAATGAAAGCCAGAACCGAGCTCCAGGTCTTGTACCCTGCCCCCAGGCAATGGAAGTGACCCTGGTGTTGGTGCTATCCACAACCCTTTTTTCCATAAAGGTAAGTTCCTGCACTTTGGCTTTGGCTTCCAATTCAACGGCACAGTTAAGGGAGTCCATTAAATCAGGATTTGCCCGCTCGACATCCTTGGCAATTTCGGCCACCTGGGGAGCCTGTTTCCAAAAATAGTAAAAAGAAAAGATAAGAACGAGCCCGGAGAGTATGGCAAGTAACAATATCCAGCCTCCTGCTTCGGCTTCCATGATGGGGAAAAAACGGTCGTAGACATCGACCAAAAAAACAAGCAGCGGCCAAACCAACAATCCAATGGCAAGTGCAAATATACTTCTCGAGTAGAGAAATACCCGTACTTCATGCTTTAGTTTTTGAAGAAACTCAGGCACTTGATTGATTGCCTCCAGTAAGAGATTTTAATTTGGGTCGACACCAGATCATCTCTGTAAACAAGAGGATCGATGTAACAATGGCAAACCACAACCACAGGGAATGACGAGGCTCTAAAGCTGAACCATGTTTACCAAGATCAATTTGAGGATGTTCCTTTTTTCCGCCCAGGGCCAAGTCCAATTCAGCTGATGTAACCACTTCAGGAGAAGATTCAGCCGGAGAAGGAATGACCTCAATCCACTGATCTTCAAAACGGAAAGTTCCAGGCTGCTCGGCCTCGAACACTTGATTTCCTGTCCATAACTCACCGGGTTCCAAAATAGGCCAGGCCCTGGAATCTGATCCTGTCATGCCCTTTTTAACCAATTCCATAAGCAGAGGGAGAAAAGAATTCCGAAGGGGAAGGTCTGTCCAGTTTGGGTTCACTCGAAAAGGGAGAAAAACCAGTCGCCCGCCACTCTCGTATTCCCTGACCACCGCCAAAGGATCTCCTTCTCGAGTCTGTAAGGGAATCCTGAGGGTATTGTTTATATTTTTTAGCACACCATACCTCTTAAAGGAAGTAAGATAAAGATCCCGGGCCGAGGTACCAGAGAACAACTCATTGAGCGAACTATCCTTGGCAAGAGCAGCTACCCTAAACACCTCGGAAGACCTGGAAGCACCTCCCGCAACTTTGGAGAAACTCAATTCCATTAATTCTGTTTTTTTAATTAACGAAACTGAAGCCGAAAAAGGTTCACTTGGGGTAACCAGGGCCACCCCGCCATCTTCAAGAAAAAAAGTCAGGTTTTCAGCAAGGCTTTCATCATCAAACCAGTCAGCAAGGCCCAGGATGAAGAGGAGTTCCATATTTAAAGAACGATCACCCAGCCTTTGACCATCTGCAATATCCTGGTTCAGCTCCCAGCGATTCCAGCCACTATCTCCTGCACTAAGGACGGCTGTTTCTAAGAATTCTTGCTCCTGCCGCGTGTCTTCCTCGTTTGGGTTGCCTACCCAGAAACCAAACCTCCGGGGAGGTGGTGCCTTGAGCCACAAGTTTCTCTCATCATCCAGGGAGTAGTCATCATTTCCTTCCAACCTTACACTTGCCCTGGAAAAGTCTCCTGCGGGTAAAATAAATTGAGCCTGGGCCGATGCCAAGGGATTGAGCTGAAGGCTTTGCTCGTCTCTTTTCTCGCCGCCGGCATACAAAGATAAATCTACGGCTTTGACAGAATCCTGCCAATTTCTCACAACCACCCAAACCCGAATATTATCGGCTCCGACCGGTACCGCTTTTGCCTCAATGATGCTTTGGTTTTGAGAACGACCACCGGCCTTCTCATTCATCCCCACGGGTACAAGCTCGAAAGAAATTCCATCTGCAGCAAGGTCACGATAGGCAGATTGCCAGTCGCTTCCCTGAAAATCACTCAGAATAACCACTTTTTTGGATTGAGCCGCCTCTGAAAAAACTTCTGGCAGACGGTCTAGTAAAGCCTGGGCATTTCCTTTACGCCAGTCATGGGAAAGCCCTTGAATCTTGTCAATAATCACCTCGGGGTTGGTCCCCACATCTAGAGTTTCCAAGACACCCGCCCCAAAGCTTACCAGACCATATTCTGCATCTTCATCCTTGAGAATTCCAAGGGCTATATCCCGGGCATCAGCTAAACCGTTCCATCCAGCCATACTCGGGCTTACATCAATGGCAATGACGGTTTGCTTTTCCTGATTACTCGGAATTGTGGATCCGGGTTCCTGCCAATAAGGGTCGGCCAGCAAAAGTGTGATGAATAAAAAAAGTAAGATTCTCAACAAAAGAAGAAGCAAATCCGACGGTGTCTTCCGTCCTGTCCTGGGGATGCTGGACGGTTGGATAAACCGCAAGGAGGGAAAGGCATGTTTCCGGGTGACCGTTTGGTAGGCCATGTGGGCAAGAATGGGGAGGCCCACAGCCAAGCCTGTCCACAATGCCGCAGGTTGGCCGAACTCAATCATTTTCGGTTACTCGTATCATTACTTTGATCGCTTCCTTACACCCAGAAAGCGGCGCAATGCATGCCCCAAGTCTTGATCACTTTGCAAATTTTCAAATTCGGCGGTGATTAAACGCATCTGATTTTTGAGCCGGTCGATAAAACCTGACATATTTCGTTGATAATCCTTACGAATGGCAGCTGGAGAAGTGGATATCTCGCGTCGTCCTTCCATTTCAGTAAACCGTAAAGCGTTCGCTTCTGGAAGATCAAGTTCATCGGGATCTAATACCTGAAGGCATAAAGCCTCATAGTGCGCGGAAAGAGAAAAACGCAACCTTTCTGTCAAAGTGTCCTCTGCCTCCAAAAAATCTGACAAGAACACCACCATTGACCTGCCCGGTAAAACCGATGAAAGTTGATCCCAGGCAGGCTCATGCTGACTGGTTCCTTTCGCTTCAAGAGCGGAGATTCCGGAGATTATCCGCTGGAGGTGCCCGCTTCCAGCACCGGGGCGAATCCATTGCTGGGTCTCTTCCCCATAGCCAAACAGCCCCACCTGATCCCCCTGCCTGCTTGCGAGATAAGCGAAGCAGGCGGCCAGCATTGAGGCATATCTTAGCTTTGAGCAGGCTGCCCGTGCTCCCTGGTACCCCATGGAAGCACTGGCATCAAGTACGATAAAAACGGTGAAATTAGTATCTTCCTGAAATGTTTTGGCCACGAGCTCGTCCCGCTTGGCAAAAACTTTCCAGTCCACCACTTTCAAGTCTTCCCCCGGCTCGTAGGAACGATACTGAAAAAATTCAGTCCCCCTGCCCTGGCGTAAACTACGATGGATCCCTGGCATAGCCCCTTCCACCACAACGCGGGCGAGCAAGGACAAATCATGGATCCGGTTCAAGTGAACCGGGTCGAGTAAAGACTCTTCCTTAGGTGTTGGCACTTTGTCCGGTTAGACCGCTACTGCCTCAAGGATGTGATCAATAATTTCATCAGAGCCCAACCCTTCCGATTCCGCAAAAAAGCTTGGTAATATACGATGGCGCAAGGCAGACTTCGCCAGAGCTTTCACGTCTTCACTGGAGGCATTGGTCCTACCATCCAGTAATGCCCTTGCCTTGGCAGCGAGGACCAGAGCCTGGGCTCCACGTGAGCCAGCCCCCCACCTTACACGCTTGCTCGTCCACTCATCACAAGCATCCATGTCTGGCCTGGATGCAGCAGTTAAGCGGACGGCATAGGAAACAACGGTTTCCGGCACAGGAAGCTGTCTGGTCAAAATTTGTAAAACTTGAATATCGTCCCCGGACAATACAGGTTGAGGAATTACACGATCTACGCCAGTGGTTTCCCCGACCATTTTGATTTCATCTTCCTGGGATAGGTACTGAATAACAGGATTAAGTAAAAAACGATCCAGCTGAGCTTCTGGTAATGGGTAAGTCCCTTCAAGCTCGATGGGGTTTTGAGTCGCCAAGACAAAAAAAGGAGCGTCCAGCTCACGAGTTTGGCCAGATACCGTAACCTGCCTCTCCTCCATTGCCTCAAGCAGGGCAGCCTGAGTTTTCGGGGGTGTACGGTTGATTTCATCCGCCAGGACAATATTTGAAAAAATGGGCCCCGGGGCAAAACGAAAGCTTTTTCTTCCGGTGGACGGGTCTTCGTCCACCACTTCAGACCCGACCACATCTGCGGGCATCAAGTCGGGAGTAAATTGGATACGTTTGAAATCAAGGCTCAGGCACCTGGAAATTGTTTTCACAAGCAAAGTCTTACCCAAACCGGGAATCCCGGTGAGAAGGCAGTGTCCGCGGGCAAGAATTGTAATGAGCAGCTCATTGATCACCTCATCCTGGCCAATAATACCCTTGCGAATTTCTCCAAGCAAGCGGTCACGCGTTTCATTTATGTGCCCGAGGGCGAATTCAGCTTTTTCTTGCGTAGTCATGTATGTGTATCTTTATGTAACGGTTCTGTGATGCAGGCAAACTTCAGTTGCGCCACATTTCACTCAAACGGACAAATCAAAAAAGATTATCCCTTGCATTAATCCCTGTCAGTGATCGACTGCAGGCGTTCCCACTCGGCAACAAACTTCTTCAAGTGAACTTTTCCGTTTTCAATTTCAGATTGTAGTAAAGAACGCACCAGGTCTTGCTCCGCATCATACTGATCGGATGTCAACAATCCTGAGAAATGAGCAACCCGGGCCCAAAGAAGATGCGTGGTGAAGGCATCAAATTCATTGTAAGCCACAATTTCATCAAGCTTACCTGTCAGCCACATTTCGGCTACCGAATCTCCACTCACATCGATCTTCCCGGGAATACCGCTCAGGGTTGCTGCCTGATGAAGAGAGGGCCGGTCCCGAAATTGACCCATGGCATCAGCTAAATCAATATTGTACTCGGAATTGCGAGCGTCAAAATAATCAACCCCTTCCCAGGGTTTGGCTGGCCTCTCAGAAAACCCGGCACCGGGAAGACCGTGCACAATTGCTCTTTGCACAATAATGGGCACATCCGCCTGTGCTGAATTGTAACCGACAAGTTGGGGTTTTCGTCGGCCTACTGCATTCATAAAACTGGAGAGAATTACTTTTTCCGTGGACTTAGTGGGGTCACTGGGATCAACCGGCAGGGAAACCAGTTTCAGGCTTGCCCTGCCCCCGGGCAGCCCTTCCCGAAGAATACCCGCCAGAGAAACAATCCGGCATAGTATGGTTTTGAGGTAAGGCTGGAAACCTGCAGGATCCGTTTCTTTTCTCGCAGCTGACCACAGGGCTTCAAATGCAGCTCGTGCTTGATCATCAGGCCCTGAAGATGGTTCCGTAAGGTGAAGGATCTCTCCTGATTTTGGATCAGGTATCCATTCCACATCGAAGGAGAAAACATTGTCTGCAAGAGTTTTAAGCATCTGGGTTACTTGGGTAAGGCGGAGGCACGGTGAGTGATAAATTCATCAGCACTTGAGAATCCATCAGGAAAAGTAAGGATTTCGGGCGTTTCATCGTCAACAAGCAAGGTGTGCTCGAAGTGAGCTGAAGGCATACCGTCCACAGCGAGAGCCGTCCAGCCGTCGGAACCCATACGGATTTGATGGGATTTCATATTCACCATCGGCTCAATACAAATCGCCATACCCTTTCTAAATTTGGGACCGGTGCCTGCCTTCCCGAAGTTGGGAATCTGAGGCTCTTCGTGCAAAGAGCGCCCTACACCGTGGCCCACAAAATTTGTGATCACGGCAAAGCCAGCATCCTCCACATGTTGCTGAACCGCCTGCGAAACATCCCCCACTCGATTCTTGTGCAGAGCTTGACTGATCCCCGCATACATCGATTCCTCCGTTACCCGAAGGAGCCGCTCAACATCAGGAGATATGTTTCCCACGGGAATGGTGCGGCAATTATCTCCAATCATTCCGTCTTCCCGGATACAGATATCAACCGATATAATATCTCCGTCCTTAAGCACACGATCCTCCACACCAATGCCGTGAACAATCTCATCATTGACGGAAAGACAGGTGTAGGATGGGAAAATTCTGTGGCCTGAACGATACCCTTTACAGGCACTCTTCACTCCCATTTCCTTCATGATTTCTCCACCAAGCTCATCAATCTCAAGGGTATTCATGCCCGGCTTTACGGCACGGCAAAGGCGATCCAAAACAGTCGCTGCCGAACGACCTGCTTTTCTTAATTTTTCTTTATCTTTAAAGGTTTTACAAATCACAATGCTTTCATCCCCGAAAATTCAATTTCATTCAACCCTAAAGCGCTAAAGTGAAAAAGATCGGGGCGTTGCGATTTTCCTTAAAAGACAAAGAACAGGGATCGCCAAAATCAACTGTATGAAGTGAAAAATAATCAGGGGGAAAACCCAGTAAACCAAGGCCTGACTTTCAGCACCCACAAGGATTTGTATCATCGGTAGTCCCGTCGCTAATGATTTTTGAGACACACAGAAAAAGACCGCCAGTCGATTCGCTTGGTTCATCTTCCCACCGTATGACCAAAGCCATGCCAGAAATGCCAGACCCAGCCAGCCTATCGTTAAAGGTGGAACTAATTCCTGAGACAGTTCCAGGCAGCTAACAGGCTCGATATCGGAAAGCACTTGGCCCATCGCCAGGTAAGCAAGCCATGCAATGCTGATGAGTGGTACTTTTTGAGTTATCCAATTTCCCCAGGGTGTAGCATCAAGGCAGGAGATCTTTTGGGCAAACACCCAACCCGCCAATAATGGCAAGGCGGTAAAGCAAAAAAGAGAGGGAAAGACAGAGGCTGTAAGCTCACGAAAAGTCTCCCATGACAATCCGGGACTCCTGCCCTGAAGACAAGCCCAAGCCAAAAAAATGAAAACGGGTGCGACTAAATTTGATACTGTGGCCTGAGCGAGGGCAAAATTAGCATTACCACCCGCTTTTTCACTGTAAACCACACAACTGGCAATCGTGGTGGGCAAGCAAGCCAGTAAAATAAAAGAGGAAAACCAGGCAGGCTCAAGCAAACCCAATGCCTTGAAACCGAAAACCACTGCGGCGGGACATATCCATATACCAAGTTGGGTTCTGAGCGTATTTCCCGGACGATGCCAAGCATCTGCCAGCAAATCAGGCTTTATTTTATAACCCTGTATGAAAAAAATGAGAATGACCGCGGTATCTTTTAACACCCCCCCTCCCCAGGCCCCGCAAATTTGTGCGAAATCCTGGAATCCCCACGCGGCGAGAATGCTCATCCCAAGAAATATCGAAAAACCTACTCCATTTGGAAAAACTCGCATCTCTTCTATTCCTGGTTTAGAAAATTCACTTACCGAGACTTAATTCCCATTTTTTATGAATTCGAAATACCGCCTTCTTACCGTGGATGCCGCGGGTACCCTCATCCGGCCCTGGCCCTCGGTTGGATCCGTTTATGCCCAAACGGCCCGCGAATATGGCCTTGAAGTTAAAGATAAAGAAATTGATACCCGTTTCTACGAAATTTTTGGCCAAGCACAAAAGAACAAAAAAATTACCAGGGGGGAAGAAAAAGATTTTTGGCGATCTGTAGTCTGCGAAACCTTCCGGCCCTACGGAGATGAAAAACAACTCAATCCAATTTTTGAAAAACTTTGGGATCTCTTTGCCCAGGGTGATCACTGGAAATTGGCAGAAGGGGCAGAAACCACCTTGCATACCATACGGGAACGTGGATATCAAGTGGCCCTCCTTTCCAATAATGATGAAAGGTTGAGGCAGGTAATCTCCGAACTCGGGATCACTTCTCTTTTTGATCAGATTTTTATTTCAGCCGAGATTGGTTATGAAAAACCAGAGGCTGGCATCTTTCGGCATGTGGAAAAGTGCATGCAGGTAAGCCCAAAAGAAATCCTGCATATCGGAGATAGTCATTCCCGTGATTTTGAAGGGGCACTTGCCGCTGGGTGGTCAGCCTTACTTTTCGGTAAACCCAAAATTGAAGACAGACAAATTATTAGCTTCCCAGAGCTCCTTGACTTCCTGCCATGATTAAGCTGTCACCTCCCCTTAAGGTAAGCTCACTCAAAGCCATAGATACCGAAAACCTGGTTATCCAGACCCAAAAAGACCACCTTCTTGCTTTTCTGGATTTTGAAGAAACCCTCCTCCCCGACCGCCATCATACTTCTCTCTTTTTTGACCGAATAAAAAGCCCGGTGACGGTGACCGGAAATGACCTTAGCTTTTCCGGCTGGGTTGGTTTTTTGGGTTATGAATTTTTGGCATCAAATTTAGGCCTGCATCTACAATCAGAGAAAGACCTGCATTTACCAGATGGTTGGTTTGGCAGGCCCCGTTCCCTGGTTCGCTTCTTCCAGGATCACACCGTAATTGAATCATCTTCACCAGCCCGACAGGAAGAGCTCAAGGCAGCCCTTTCCCAACCTCACACCCCCCGCGAAGAAACAGCCTCCTGTGCTTCCGGCATACCGGTCTCCTGCAACCTGAACTTTTCGGAGTATGAGAAGATTTTCAAGCAGGCAAGAGAAGCTATTCTGGACGGAGAAACCTATCAAATTAAGATTTCTCAACGTTTTGAGGGGAGCAGCCAAGCATGTCCTCTTGAGACATTTGTGAAGCTTCGCCACTCCAACCCCGCCCCTGAAGCTTTCCTTTTACAAACCCCAGAATTTGCCATCATTAGTTGCTCTCCCGAGGTTGTTATTGAAAAAAAAGGAAATCGGGTTATGACCCGCCCAATCGGGGGGACTTACCAGCGTAAAAATACCGCTCAAGACGGATCAGTGATCGAGTGCTTCCTTCAAGACCCAAAAGAAGTTGCCGAACATAACATGCTGGTTGATTTGGAGCGTAATGATTTATCCACCATCTGCCTCCCCGGCACCGTCCAAATTGACCGATTTCGAGAAGTTGAAACCTACTCGCACTTACACCATCTCGTTTCCACCATCTCGGGCACCCTATGTCCCCGGCAAACCCTAGAGAAAATCTTTCGGGCTATGCTGCCCGGAGGGAGCATCACGGGTTGCCCGAAAATACGGACCATGGAATGGATCGACCGACTTGAACCATGCTTCCGGGGTCCCTACACTGGCAGCTTTGGTACCATCGAAGACGATGGAGACATCCGCCTCAACTTAATTATACGATCCATGATTCAAAGTAACGACAAATCTTATGTGCAAGCTGGCGGAGGTATAGTCGTCGACTCCACTCCTGAGTATGAATTCAATGAAAACCAGATTAAAGCCCAGGCCCTGCTTGACCTTCTTCAATGATATTACTTGTCGACCACCAGGATTCATTTACACACAACCTTGCACACCTCCTGGCAAGGTTTGACCATGTGGAAGTGCACGATCGATTATCTCTACCGGAAAAGTTGGTTAAGTCTGCCAATTTCATTGTACTCTCCCCGGGTCCAGGCACGCCCTCGGATTATCCTGAAACCCTTGCCCTTACTGAAAAAGTAAAAGGTAAAACTCCCATCCTTGGGGTATGCCTGGGTTTTCAACTACTTCTTGAGTCGGAAGGAGCAAAAATTGTTCGTCAACCTCAGGTACTTCACGGAGTTGAAACTGAAATTACTACAACCTCAGACTCTAAAACCTACCTTGGCCTACCCCCTACGCTGCGTGTGGGGCGTTACCACTCCCTTCAAGTTGAAAGTGAAAGCCTGGCATCGCTTCCACCCAGCGTACAAATCACCGCCACCGATGTTATCCGGAAGGTTCCGGTATCATTTGAAGACCTGGAAAGAAAACTCTTTGGCTTGCAGTATCACCCCGAATCCTTTCTAACAAGTAACGGTAACAGATTGATCGAAAATATCCGTCATGCATGCTTGGACGAAATCGGGTAATCCCACTGAACATCCCTCCCCCTGGGGAAGGTATGGTATTTTTTCAACCTTTCGGGTCTTACCAGACCACAAAATTCTTTTTAAAGATCAGCATCTTCAACGAATTCTACAACATGCGGAAAAGCTTGCCCTTCCTTGGATACCGTCAGCGGAACAAATCAATGCCCGCCTCGTAGAGTATATAAAAGCATTACCTGCGGACCAAGATCAATTACTCCGAGTCTGCCTATTTGAAGACTGCTTGGGGCTCTCCGCCCGCATGACCCAGTCAGATGGCAAACCTGTGGAAGGCTGGCTTCTGGAATATCGCCGACCAGAGCCCACAATTAAATGCACGGCTGAGAAAGATCTTTATGGCAAATTGGCGGAGTTGGAAATTGAAAGAGAAGATTGGATAATCATGGACCCCAAAGATCAGGAACTTAGGGAAACCGCCACTTCCAACTTAATCTTTGCTTCCGATAAAAACCTCCTTATCCCCGAAAAAAAGATTCTTCACGGAATTACACTTCAAAACTTAATGCCCTACTTAAGAAGAGATTTCAACATCTCTACGGGTATTCCAAACGATCAAAATATTTTAGAATTTGATGAAATTTTACTTTGTGGTACTGGTCGAGGAGTCGCCCCTCTGGAAAAAATCCCTGAACTCGGATGGTCGAGAAACAGTCATGAAAACTTCTCCAAAATACGATCTCTTTACGAGGAAATGATAAGCTCGCCAAATGCCTTCTTTCCTCTTTAACGGTTCCACACACAGCCTCGATTACCCCACAGTCATGGGGATTCTTAACCTAACCCCCGACTCTTTTAGTGATGGGGGTAAATTCATCCACCCGTCTTCGGCCCTAGAGCATGCTCGGAATATGGTGGCACAAGGTGCCCAAATCATTGATATCGGGGCAGAAAGTACCCGCCCCGGAAGTGATCCTGTGAGTATAGATGAAGAACTCAACCGGATCCTACCTGTTCTTAAAAACCTACCTAAGGATGAATTCGTCATATCTTTGGATACCACAAAGCCCGAGGTTGCCAAAGCTGGTCTTGAGGCGGGCGTACATATTATCAACGATGTCTCGGGGGGAAGCCCACCACTTCTGGAACTGGCTTCTGCCTACGGTGCCGGTTTCATTGCCATGCATACCCAGGGTACTCCCAAATCCATGCAAGAAAACCCTCAGTACGAGAATGTGCTTGAGGAGGTAAAAAGTTTTTTTACCCATCGCAAGGAGGAATTCAATCTTCTTCAGTTGCCTCGCTTATGGATTGATCCAGGTATTGGCTTTGGCAAGAGCCTCGAACACAACCTTTGTTTACTGAAAAAAATTGATCATTTTATAGACCCTGCCTGGGGTGTCCTTTTGGGCTCTTCCCGGAAATCGTGGATTGATCACCTCTGCAACGCCCCCTCCCCACTCGACAGGCTTGGAGGATCCATTGCATCCGCCTTGGATGCTGTTTCCAAAGGAGTTGAAATTCTTCGGGTTCATGATGTGCAGGAAACGGTGCAGGCAATTCAAGTGGCAAAGATTCTCGCCCCCCCTCCCTAATATTCATATTATATGTCCTCTATGGGAAAGATTATACTGAATGAAATTGAAGTGATGGCTCGGATTGGGCTATTGGAGGAGGAGCAATATGCCCCCCAGGATCTGAGAGTATCCCTGGAGCTTTCCTACAATTTTGAAAATATTCGTGAAACCGATGACATTTCCCTTGGGATTGACTATTGTGATGTAGTCAAAGCCGTTCGAGAATTTTGTGCATCCTATGATGGAAAAACCCTGGAGCGTTTTGCTCACTTGCTTTCCCTGGAGCTTAGGCATGCCTTTTCCCTGGACCACTTAAAGCTTACAGTAGACAAGCCAAGATATACCAAAAAATTGGGCCTTCGTGAAATTAGAGTCGAAGTTGAGCACTGACATCTATCTTGGGCTTGGGGCCAACCTTGGTAATCCCCGGCAGACCTTTGAGCTTGCACTCGCGCTGATTGGCAGGTTTTCGACCGTTCGTAAGGTATCCAGGCTATACAAATCCTTACCCTTTGGCTTTTCAGAACAGCCCCCTTTTGTAAATGCTGTGACCCAAATTTCAACTTCGATGAAACCAGCAACATTGCTTACCAATCTTCAGTTTGTGGAAGGAGCTCTGGGTAAGGAAGTTGTTCGAGAAAATGGGCCCCGCATTATAGATATCGACCTCCTCCTCTATGGAGAGCAATCCATGACATCCGAGGATCTCATTTTACCCCACCCTGGGATCCTCACCCGGGACTTTGTCCTGCGACCTCTTCTCGATTTAAACCCAAACCTACGGCACCCTTCATGGGAGCCCAAAACACTGAAGTCCGCACTTGGCGGACTTCAGGAAAGATTTGTCAGGGATACCCCTGAAAAATGGGATATTACCTTCTAAACCAATTAATCATCCCCACCACCTCCCAAGCTCATTAAAACTTGAAGGATGTAAAAAAACAAAAGGGCAACGGAAGCGAACAGGGATAGAGCCGCCGCCACATGTTGGTCCGTTCGGTATTGGTGAAGGATATTAGAAGTTGTGTAGAGGACGGAACCCGCCGCAAAAAGCACCATAACTAAGGCAAATACAAGACCGAGTGAAAATCCGAATATCATACTGCAAACAATAAAGCCCATTGCCACAAATCCACCGATTGATAAAATACTGCCCATAAAAGAAAAGTCTTTCTTGGTAATAAAAACCGTGGCAGTGATTCCACCTACGAGTAGTAAAGTCATCAAGCCAGCTGTTTGTATAAGCCCGGCACCGGCATAAAAGGTGGCAATAAATAAAAGGGGCAGAAAGATAATTGCTTCCGCAATCACGAAAAGCCCAAGACCCAAATACTGCATTTGCTGAGAAGTTTGTGAAAGGGCTAATTTGTTAGCAATAAAACTAACTCCCATAAACAGACCTAAAACAACTAACCAGCTCATTCCTCCAGTCATACTGGATGCTAATTTTGCAGCAAACGGGGAATGAACAAGGTAATACTCCAGACCGATGAAGCCCAGAATGGCCACTGCTAAGTGAGCGTAGGTGCGGCGAATAAAAGCGGCACGCTCTGTGGCCGAACTATTGGCAACTGAATCCGAAAGGTTAAAGACTTGTTCTCTCATATATAAATAATCTCCACATTACTTGGTTTGTTTTAAATCAACAACCCATACATTGACCCTAAATCTTGTTTTTTTCAAGTGCCATCGATTACTTTCTAGAAATTCAAGTATTTAATGTATAGACAGGAATCCCAAAACATAATCTTCAGAAAATAGCTTTCCTCTTCCGTCAATTTTTTATGATCTCAAAACCTGCACTCTTTTTATTCTTTGCCTTACAATTGTCGGCAAAACCTATTGATCTTTTCTTTGGCACAAGCGGACGAAGCTCCGAGGGTATTTATCATGCCAGCTTTGATTCCCGAAGCGGGAAATTTAGCCCAGTCAAACTGGCCGCAAAAATTGGATCACCTGGCTTTCTGACCAAGCACCCGAACGCTATGATTATATATGCTGTCGCTCGTTGGGAGGGAGGGGCTGGAGCTATTGGCTATCAACTTGGAACCTCGGGTGAATTAAAAGAGTTTACCCGCATGGCCTGCCCCGATGGAGGAGCCTGCCATCTCTCGGTTCATCCAAGTGGGAAATTTTTGCTTACCGCCCAGTATGGTGGAGGCTCCATTGCAGTATTCCCCCTGAAAGAAGATGGAGGGCTTAAAACGCCGACGATCATGGAACATAAAGGGGGCTCAAAGGTGGTAGCAAAACGACAGGATGCCCCCCACCCTCACTGGGTCGGTTTTTCACCGGATGGAAAGTATGCCCTGGTCCCAGACCTGGGGCTTGATAAAATTGTAATTTACAAGGTGGATTTGGATAAGCCCCGACTCCTCCCCCATGCAACCGCTGACTCTACTCCCGGAGGAGGACCGCGGCACATGCGATTTTCATCCGACGGAAGGTTCATTTACTTACTTAATGAATTGAGCCTTTCGGTCACGACTTTCGCATGGGATGCAAGCAAGGGGAAAGCCCGCCGTTTGACAACAACACCAGCCCTGAGTGAGAAAGCAAAATCCATGGAGTCCTTTAACTCTGCGGCGGAAATCTTAGTTCACCCCCAGGGCCCCTTTGTTTATTCCTCCAACCGGGGACATGACACGGTCTCGGTTTATCAGGAGAATTCCCGGGGCGAATTACAGGTTATACAAGTACAGCCCATCCGAGGTGCTTTCCCCCGAAACATCAACCTGACACCTCAAGCAGACTGGCTTCTCGCTGCCGGTGCTGATTCCAGCACAATCTCTGCACACCGGGTGGACCCCCGATCAGGAAAGCTTACCTACCAAAGGGGAGCGGTCATTAATGTGCCCTCACCCATTTGTATTCTACCCATTGAGTGATCAATGTCTTGCCCAAAGATCACGAAATGTAAAATCCGGGTCATATTGTTCAGCTTGTTTGCTCACATTAAAAGCCCGATTGGGTCTTGGGTCATTGCCGACACCGGCTAGGTATAACCAGTTCCCGTAATTGCTGCAGGGGTCGTAATCGATTAGGTTCTTTTCAAAATGCTTGGCACCGGCGAGCCAGTCCTGGCCAAGGTCATGAATTAAGTAAGACGCCACATTTTGCCGTCCCCGGTTACTCATCCATCCAGTGGCGGCCAATTCTATCATGTTAGCATTTACGAATGAATTATGAGTTCTCCCCTCCTTCCAGCGACTCATTGTCTTACGATCTCCCCTCTTTACAGGATTTTGAGAATCCTTGATGCCTGCTCTTAGAAAAATTTGGGGACCGAAGCGACGAGCCACAAAACGAAAAAATTCCCTCCATAGAAGTTCAAAAAATAACCAGTAAGTACTTTCATTCGCTACTTTTTCATCTTCATATTTCTTGATTTCCTCGTAAACCTGAATAGCCGAAATACAGCCATTTGCTAACCAAGGGGAGAGCTTGGAGGAATAATCAGCACCGACCATACCGTTTCTGGTTTCCTTGTACTGCTTTAGGCAATCACGTTGCCAAATCCATTCATCCATCCATGCCTTAGCCTGCTTGCATCCACCCCGAAACTCCAACACGGAACGAGAATCAGCGGCGAAATCCTCAAAACCGAAGGATGAAAGAGTCGGTATCGCAGAAGAAGGCTTCCAATCACATGGTATCCTTTCAGGAACCGGGGTCGAGGAGCGTACCTTCATAGACTTCTCCACTTTTCGCCGAAATGAACTAAAGACCCCGGGCAAATCTTCAAGGGCAAACGGAAGGTCTGCTTCTTCCCACAACCCTTTCCCCTCGGAGAGAATCAAACGATGTTTTTTAGCCAGTGTATGCTCCTGCTCCGTTTCCTCCCATGCGTCTTCTTTCTGGGCATAACAGGAGTCAGCCCCATATCTTTCCATAAGTTTGGAAAGTTCGGGTACAGGGTTGCCAAACAGGAATTCGATCGTCCCACCCAGGGATTCAATTTCTTCTTTCAGTTCAGCGATGGATTCGAGCAAAAATTTTGCCCGGATCGTGCCCATTCTATCCTGACTGGAAGGGGGAGACCATATCTTCTCATCAAACACATAAGTACAGAGGATCTCGTCACAATCCTCCAAGGAACGACAAATTGAAGGGTTATCCTCAAGACGGAGGTTATTACGAAACCATAATATTCCCTTTTTTATCATAGCAGTTGAACCATGTGTAGGATTCCCATTTTCTCAACAATTCGAGAACAAATAAGTTTAAGAGAAATGAGCCTTTATAATCGACTCTGCAGTTTCCCTACCCGATCGCATAGCCGCATCAATAGAGGGCAACCCTATGTAATCTCCGCACCTGTAGACTCCGGTTACTAACGGTTCAGGTTTCAAAGGCGAGGGGCAGGATGGGACGGCATAGGGGATTCGATACGCATGAAGAAAGTTCCAATGTTTGACTGATTCCCCGAACCACTTCCTTACCTGTGACCTTGCGTCCTCAGTAATCTTCCCAATCGATTGATCCTTGCGACCGATCACACTCATGGAGACCAGGGCCTGCCCATCAGGAGCACAGTCCGAAATATTACTGATAAATGTAAGGTTGTTAACGGGCCCATCCCCACTCCCGTCAAGATATAGAATAGGGTCCGCACAGGGCAAAAATGTACGGGGTAAGGAGAAATACAAACAATCCACTGCGTTCCATTCTGCCTTATCCGGATGACCTCCCAGTAACTTGACCGCCTGCTCCCTTTCTGTAGCCAACACCACGGCCGTGCCCTCCCACACCTCTCCAGTTACAGCTTGTACTTTATTTACTTGAGCATGGGAAATATCTTTCCCCAGGATCATACTAGTGGACGGAAGCCGAGATGCTAACTGTGCAGGGATTTCTCCAATTCCTTTGCGTGGAAGCACGGTGTCTCCCTTCGAGAAAAAGCGAAATGTTTCCTCAAATTTACGGACCGATGTGCTCAGTTCATTCTCCAAGAAAACCCCTCGCATAAAAGGCACCCAAAACCGGTCGATCATGGAGGGGCCAAAGCCCCATTTCCGCAAAGCCTCGATGGTTGAAACATGATCAGGCATAGTCTTCGCTGACAGGAATCCCATCCGCAAAAGGCCCACCCGCAATTTATCACCCAATGTACCGATAGGTGTAGCCAGGGACTTTACTCCCGCCCAGGGATGACGAAACGGATCAGACACCTGATGGAAATGGCCCCGATACCAGACTTTGGAACCGGGATAACATGCCTGCAGATCAAGTTCTTCAAAATCGAGAAAATTTTGGGCTTCCCGGTATGCCGTGAGGAGCACCTGAAAACCCCGATCCAAACGGTATCCCCCTATTTGATCAGTTTGTACCCGCCCACCCACTTTTTCGGATCGATCAAGTAATAAAAATGGGACCTGTGCGTTGTTTAAAGTGATGGCACATGCCAAACCTGATAGGCCAGCCCCGACGATAATTACCGGAGCTCCCCTAGAACTTCCAATTGTCATCGTAACGAAATCCTACGAATAATATCGGGGCAACAAATTGTCATTTGAAATAACATTGGAAATAACTTTATATGATAATTACCAAACTAAAAGTTCCAACCCAATTTGGTGAGATGTACTGTCATTTCATTTTCTTGACCAACTAGCCATAAGGAATCATCCAATGATTACATTAAATTTATTGTGAAATTATCGCCCAACATCTTCTTTAGCATCATTCTTTTGCCGACTATCACCTTGTCCAAGGTTGACTTTGTTCATCAGGTGATGCCCATCCTCAAACAGAATTGTGCCGAGTGTCACACCGATGGGAAGAAAAAAGGTGGGCTGTCCATGAACACGAGAGCTGAATTTCTCGCGGGCGGAGAAGGCGGAGAAGTAGCCGTACCGGGAAATATTGAAGATAGTTATTTTTTGGAACTCACTGCATCCACTGACCTCGATGAACGGATGCCCCCCAAAGGTCCTGGTGTCTCCGCTGAAGACCTAAAAATCTTGAAACAGTGGGTCAAGGAAGGGATGGATTGGGATGCAGCCCTGACCCTGGGCTCTTCGGGGTGGGAACCAAAAATGAAACCAAGGGTGGTTAAACTTCCCCAACCAAGCAACGGCCGGAACCATCCGATAGACCGAATCATTGACCAATACCTGAAAGATATTAAAGCCAACCAACCGGCTCCCGCTTCAGAAAGAATTTTCGTCCGTCGATCCTATTTGGATATCATTGGAATCCTGCCAACACCGGAGGAATTAAATACCTACCTGGTCGATGCTTCTTCCGATAAGAAATATAAATTAATCGATAATCTCCTATCCCGGGATGTTGCCTATGCTGATCATTGGCTTACCTTTTGGAATGATCTCTTGCGCAACGATTACACCGGTACAGGTTTTATCACCGGAGGGCGCAAGCAAATCACCAACTGGCTTTATGCCAGTCTGCGCTCAAACAAAGCATACGACCAAATGACCCGGGAACTCATCGATGCCAAACCGGATGCAGCGGGTTTCATTAATGGGATCAAATGGAGAGGATCTGTCAATGCCAGCCAAACCCGGGATATGCAATTCGCCCAAAATATTTCTCAGGTTTTTCTCGGAATCAATATGAAATGTGCCAGCTGTCATGATAGTTTCATTGACCGTTGGACTTTACAGGAGGCTTATGACCTGGCTGCGGTGTTCTCGGATAAACCTTTGGAACTTGAAAGATGCGACATTCCCACCGGAAAAATGGCCACCCCACGCTGGATGTTCCCCGAAATTGGCCAAATTAATCCCAAAGCCGACAAAAAGGAACGGTTGAAGCAGCTTGCCAATCTGATGACGCATCCCGATAACGGACGTTTTACCCGAACCCTTGTGAACCGTATCTGGGCTCAATTAATGGGACGCGGCATCGTACATCCTGTGGATGCCATGCACACCAGGCCCTGGAATGAGGATCTCCTCGATTTTCTCGCCCTACAGTTCTCAAAGGATGGCTATGACCTGCGAAAATTCTTGAAGTTTGTGATGACATCAGAAGCGTACAGATCCCAAAGTGACCGTCTCATATCCAGGCCAAACGAGGATTACACTTACAGAGGTCCGGTACCTAAGCGGATGACCGCAGAACAATTAATGGACTCTATTTGGCAAGTCACTCAGACCCACCCCAATCATGCCGAAGCCAAAGTGGAACGGTCCCCTGCCAATCAAACAGCCGCCTTATCTGCATCCCAAGCTTTACCCAAAATTGAAAATATATCGGCCAAATGGATATGGGCCTCGGACCCTCAGACCCCAAAGGTAGCCATCCGCACCTCCATAGACCTAAAAGAAGCACCTGCATTTGTTTCTATGGTGGCAACATGTGACAACGCATTCACTCTTCGGATAAACGGGCATTTTGTTTCATCATCCAAGGAATGGACTCGTCCCGTCTTTCATGAAGTAACTGATTTTTTTAAAGCAGGTAAAAATATTATTACTGTCAACGCTGAGATGTTTGGTGGCAGTGCTGGTTTCATTTCTCAGTTTTCCTTCGGCCAAGGCAAAGGTGCGGTTGTTCTCAAGACGGATGAAAATTGGGAGGTCAAGAAGGGAGACAAATGGATACCGGCCAAGGTTTTCCACAACTATGGCGCAGGCCCCTGGAAAGCCATACTCGACAAAGCCGTTCTTAGCGAGCCTGGCCCAAACCCGTTTGACGGACCTTCCGTTCGGGCGGCTTTGGTGAAAAATGATTTCCTTATGCGTTCACTGGGGCGTCCTCATCGTGACCAAGTGGTGACCTCCCGACCCGCTGAACTTACCATGCTTCAGGCCATTGATTTGGCCAATGGTAAAATCCTCTCCAACTATTTATATGAGGGAGCCATGAATCTGAAATCCAAAGCAGCCGACAGACAGAAATTCATAAGCTGGCTTTATGAACACACCCTGGGACGCCTCCCCACCCCGGGCGAAAAAGAGGTTATTGGTTCCGTTATGAATAACACCAAGGATACCCAGCAAGTGGAAGACTTGCTGTGGCTTGTTTTCATGCAACCCGACTTTCAGATCATCCGCTAATTACTTTTTGATTATGAATATTCCAGTATCCATTCAACGACGAGATTTCCTCAAACAACTTGGTCTTGCATCCACAGCGGCTCTGGCCACCGGCGGTACCCGGGCTTGGGGCAACCAAGATATTACTCATCCGCAGGCGAAAGCTGATTCCTGCATCTTAATCTGGATGGCTGGGGGAATGGCAGCCCCTGACACCTTCGATCCCAAAAGATACCTGCCTTTTGAAAAGGGGCTTGAGGTTAAAAAAATCCTGAGCACTTTTCCTGCAATCGACACCAATGTTGACAATATAAAGATCAGTAAAGGTCTTGAAAATATCGCCCAGGTTATGGACCGCGGCACTCTCATACGTTCTGCCGTACAGCCTGACCTTGGTTCCATCTTACATTCCAGGCATCAGTATCACTGGCATACTGGGTATGTTCCACCCATCACGGTGGCGGCTCCGCACATAGGTGCGTGGATGGCCAAAGTTCTCGGACCCAAAAATGAGGTCATTCCCCCTTTTATTAATATCGGGCAACGACTGGAAGGTGTCGGAGAAAAGGAGGAACTAAAAGCGTTTACCACCGCAGGATTCTTTGGATCAGAATTTGGCCCCATGAACCTGCCCTACCCTGAACAGGCAGTAAAATCAGTTCAGCCTCCTGAGGGTATGGAGCCAGGAAGATTTTCGAATCGTTACAAACACTTCAAAAAACTGCTCGACCAAAACCCAAACCGTGAATTAATAAGTGATTTCCAGCGTGAGTCCATGCTGCGGTCCATGGAATCTGCCCACCGGCTTCTCCAATCCAAGGAAAAACATGCCTTTGACCTCAACCTGGAACCCAAAGAGTCCTATGCCAAATATGGCGATACCCGTTTTGGAAGAGGATGCCTACTGGCCCGCCGACTTGCTGAGGAAGGCTCACGTTTCATTGAAGTAACTACGGAGTATGTTCCCTTCCTGCACTGGGATCATCACGAAAACGGTCATATCACCTCAGCCCGTATGAAAAAAGAAATTGATCAACCCGTAGCCCAGCTCATCCTTGACCTGGAAGAACGAGGATTGCTGGACCGTACATTGGTCATTCTGGCGAGTGAATTCAGCCGTGACATGATGATTGAAGGAGTCCCGGGCTCCGAGGCAAAAGACCAATCACGAGCAAGGACAGATAAATTACAGGAGATGAAACACTACGGATTGCATCGCCACTTCACAGGTGGGACCAGTGTGATGATGTGGGGAGGTGGGGTCAAAAAAGGCTTTGTATATGGAAAGACCGCGGATGAGCGCCCCTTGATGGCAGTGGAAAACCCCTTACCAATCGAAGACTTGCACGCTACCATTTACAATGCCATGGGAATTAATCCCAAGACAGCCTACGAGGTGGAGAAAAGACCTTTTTACGCCACTAAAGACGGTATCGGTAAAACAGCACACGAGATCTTTGCGTAACTCTGCCAACGGGGAGCGAATGCCTTGGTAGCTTGCCTTTTAGTTTAGGTGTTGCCTAAATCGTTTTATCAGAACCTGAAAGGAGGAGGTCTCACCTCTTAAAGAATGCTACGAGCTTTGGTCTAAGATCCAAATATTACGATAGCGAACATCTTGCCCGTGTTCTTGTAGTTTTAAACCACCGGGAGCGGAGGTAACTCTTATGCCACCATTGGCTTTTTTGACCTCGGCGTTGTCATGAACCTTAATTCCATTCCACCAAACTGTTGCCCGGGCGTGGGCGACTTTTTTATCACCCTCCCACTTGGCATCCTTAAAAACAAAGTGAAAGGCATGCCACTCCCCATTTGATCTCCACGCGTTGCGGTCAGGTACCCGGTCCATGCAAAACGCAGCAATTCCATGAGGCCCGATTTTCCAGTTATAAGGATCGGCCCTATCTTTTCCCTTAGGGGATTCGATCTGAATTTCATAACGGTTCTGCATATACACTCCGCTGTTGGTGTATCCTTCAGCTTTTCCGTCGCCGCGGGCACCCATCATGATAAATTCCACATGCCCCTCATAGCTGGAATATTTCTTTTGGGTGACTAAATCATGGGTTCCCCATTTTTTCCCGCCGTGGGTCATCAGGGTCTTACCATCTCCACTTGGATTATCCATAATCTTCCAAGTGATTCCCATATCCTTATTGGGCCACATTTCCCAATTTCCCTCAACTGATTTCATGCTGCCATCAAAGAGAACATCTGCTCCCTTGGGTGCTTTCAGCCCAACATCCTTACTCTTATCGTATCCGCTTTTTTCTTCGGGCTTTTTTCCGGCACTTAGGATACCTGCAATCGATAAACTGGCTGCGAAAGCAAGGGGGGGCATGAGGCATTTTCTATTCATGATTTTGGTTATGTTTGTTTAAAAAGTTGATTGTAAAAGCTTACTCTTCCTCTTGATCACATCGATGATGGAATTGGAGGTGGTGGAAAGAAAGGAGGAAAATGAAAATTACTTTTTCTGGTTCTTTTTGTGACAGTCTTCTTTTTTATCTGGACAGGATTTTTCTTCTTTTTTACAGGAAGAATCTTTACTGGGGGAGTCACCTGCTTTCTTACATTCATCTTTCTTACAAGATTCTTTTTTTTCGCACCCCGACTTGCATTTTCCACAACATGACTTGCCATCCTTCTTCCCATAACTTGATTCCTTCTTACTGCCAGGGCGACCTCCATCCACTCTCGGAGCATCTCCATGTCCATGGTGACCTTTCGGGTGAACATTAAGGTGAGGCGGCATTCCATGTGGTCGAGCCCGCAACTGTATATCCATTTGCTTGCGTCTCATTTCCCACTGCTTTTGATCCATACTCCATTCCCTACGCTCACGATCAAAGTCATGCTTCATTCTTTCTATCTGCTGTTCCCACTCCAACCTCTCCATTTCGTGCTGATGCTCCATACGCTCGAGCTCAAACTCTAATGCACGAATCTCAATTTGCTGTTCTAATTCTGCAATCTCACCCCACTCATCTCCCTCATCATCCTGGTCCAGTTTCCGAAGAGCCGCGTGCCACTTGGCCCAGCCTTCCTTCTCGGATAACTTACCCGCTTTTACTGCTTTTTTGATCCGTTCTCCGATTTGTTCCAGATCTTGCGGATGATCATCCGCAGATCCCGCCAACACACCAAATAAAAAGAATACAAAGACAAAGAAGAGGTTTAATTTTTTCATAAAATTATGGGTTAGAATAGATTCCATTATATCATGTCATAAAAAACTAATGTAAACTACTTTTTTGGCATTGAAATAGATTCTACGGCGAAAGAAGATTCTTTTACTGTGCGGATTTACCTTTTTTTATTTTTACTCATTCAATCCCTTCCAAGCCTGGGAAGCCGACCAAATATCATCCTGGTTTTTATCGACGACATGGGCTGGGGTGATTTTTCATGTTTTGGGAACCAAGCCGTTACAACTCCCAACATCGACCGATTGGCCAGGGAAGGAATTCGTTTTAAGCAATTCTATGTAAACTCACCCATCTGCTCCCCTTCCCGAGTCGCCATATCCACCGGGCAATACCCGCAGCGATGGAAGATTTCATCTTACCTGAGCAACCGTGACCATAATATAAAACGAGGGATGGCCCAATGGCTCGATCCGAAAGCACCCATGCTTGCTCGTGCCCTGCAGTCAAATGGGTATGCAACCGGTCACTTCGGTAAATGGCACATGGGTGGGCAAAGAAATGTGAATGATGCACCGCAAATCACAGAATATGGGTTTGATCAATCGCTGACTAATTTTGAAGGAATGGGCCCGAAACTTTTACCTCTCACCCTAAAGCCTGGGCAGGACCCACTAAAGCCTGGGCGTATTTGGGCACACGCGGAAGCCCTGGGAAAAGGTGCCCGTTGGATGCAGCGTTCGAAAATAACGGAAGGCTTTGTGAATGCAGCCATTCCATTCATTGATAAAGCAAAAAAAGCAAAGAAGCCCTTTTATATCAATCTCTGGCCGGATGATGTGCATACCCCTTTTTGGCCGCCGGTCACTCAATGGAAAGATGGGTCTAAACGCCAACTGTTTCTCTCTGTGCTTGAGGAAATGGATCGACAGTTAGGCCAACTCTTTGATCATGTTCGGAGTGACCCGAGCCTCGCAGAAAATACCTTAATTCTGGCATGCTCCGACAACGGCCCGGAAAAAGGGGCTGGAGTGGCCGGCCCCTTCCGGGGATATAAGACCCATCTCTTTGAAGGAGGGGTGCGCTCCTCCCTTGTTGCCTGGGCACCTAGACTCATGGCTGAAAAAGCCAAGGGCACCAGCAATAAAAAATCCATCTTCTCTGCCATTGATCTCGTGCCTACTTTACTGGAAATAACCGGCACAAAAGTACCCGAAGGTATAAAATTTGATGGCGAATCCCTGCCAGGTGTCCTTCTTGGAAAGTCCATTGATTCGCGCAAACAGGATCTCTACTTTCGACGCCCGCCTGACCGTGATTCATTTTACGGAGTCAAGGATCTGCCCGATCTTGCCATCCGTTCCGGCAAATGGAAATTACTCTGTGAATATGACGGTTCAGATACTCTTTTATATGACCTCACCCAGGACCCGGCTGAAAAAAACAACCTCACCCTCCAGTATCCAGATGTTACTAAACTGCTGACTCAAAAAATAATCGAATGGCACAAGTCTATGCCGGAGGACAACGGAGCCTTATTGGCATCGCAAAACTAATATGGCTTAGCGAATTTTCTGCTGAATTTATGGTCCAGAATCAGGCTTGTTTTTTTCTGCTTTCCTTAACTGAGCAACCATTTTTGTTACCTCTTTCTCCACCCGCTTTCGTTTCTCATTGTCGACAATAGCTTGTGCCCAAGTTAAGGCGTTCTCTGGGTCTTTTCGTGCAACCTCCCGAACGAAGGCAGTAATGGGCTCATCCATAAATTCCCCTGATGGAAACTCATTGAGCCATTCCGCGGTAGCCACAGGGTCTTGCTTGGCCCAAACACTTACCACTTTCTCCATGCTCTCCATCCGAGCCTGGCCTTCGGGCATAGAAGACACCCACTTCGAGGCGGCAACTGGGTTTTCTTTCGCCCAGGCTCTGGCTATATTTTCACTGGCTGTAATTTTAATCTCAGAATTTTCCATGTTGCCCACCCACTCCACAGCCCGATCTATATCTTCTTTGGCAATTTTCTCAGCAACTTCCCCAAAAGCAAAATTCTGCACACTGCCCTCGGGTAGGTTATCTGCAAGATGCAAGGCGACGCCCTCACCCATTTGCCAAGCTTTCCCCATGACAATGGATGCGGCACGACCACGCACCCGCCCATAAGGTAGACTGGTCATCAAATCGGTGGCTTTAAATAAGTTAGCCTCCGTCAGGCCATGAATAATTCCGATAAAGTAGGGGTTATCTTCGCCTTCAAAATTTTCCTTAGCCCAACTAATCGCAGAGTCTGCATCCTTACGGGCCCAGGCATCCAGTACGGAATTCGCCCCCATCCTTTGCTCATGACTATCCAATCCCTGCACCCATTCCATGGCTGCTTGTGGGTCAACCTGCCCCCAACTAAAAGTAAGCATTCGTAACTCACTGAACCGGGTAGGCCCTTCGGGGAGATCTTCATAATGCTCACGGGCAATGGATATATTATTTTCTGTTGGTTTGCCTAAGAGTTCCGCAAAAGCCTGCAAGCGGGTAACAGGGTTTGCATCCCGGATTCGTTCAATAATCGAAGATTTCTTTGGACGCTTATTTGAGTTTTCTTCTCCAGTCGCCCCCGAAGTATTTACGACCGCCTGCTCCCTCTTCTTTGGCACAGCTTTTGTATCAACAGGCGTGATCTTTCCTGGATCAACTGCTTTTACTGCCTCCACCATAAGAGGAGCAGGTGGGTCATTGGGTGCAACTGCATTCATGCCGTGATTCATACCAAACCAGTAAGATAAAAGAGCACTTAAGACCCAAAATGCAGAGAGAAATAGTTTATTCATTTTCTTCCATATTTTTTGAAAGATTAAGTTTATTGCTCCAGGCATAAATTGCGAGCAACACCCAGGATACAACAAATAAAACGCCCCCCCAGGGGGTCACCTGGATCAAACTAATCGGTCCACCAAGCACCCAGGCATAAATACTCAAACAAAAAAGAATACAGGCGGTCATCATCACCCAACCGGAAACTGAAAAAAGCAAAGAATTCCCAGGCTTCGCACGAATAAAACCGAGCAAAAACAATGCAAGACCGTGAAACATTTGATAATCCACCGCATTTCCCCAGGCCTTTTCTTTTCGGGGAGTTTCCAAAAATATTTGCTCTAAACCATGGGCACCGTAAGCACTAAGAAGAATAGCTGTGGCTACACTCAATGCCCCGATAACCATGAAAATAAGTTCATTTTTAGCCTTCATCACGATCGAGCTTTTACTTTCAAGCATGAAAGCGGCAGGTAAGAAGACACTTCCTATTTCGCTGAAAAAGATCAGACCTCATCGCTCCCTGTTGTTCAGATTATAAATGGAGTCCAAACTTCGAAAGCACTTTGGTCATCACCACATATAGTACACCAGTCAGGGCAATCCCCGCTGACAAAGAAAGGGGGAAACTGATGCCTTTACGTAACATCCAGGGAAGCAATAAGAACATAGGCAGGGAGGGAAGCACATACCAAAAAGTTCCCTCCGCATGGGAAGCGATTTTGGAAAGCTCCACTTTTTCACCATACATCCAGATCATACCCAGCACAGAGACCAATGGAAGCGAAGCAACCAGGCTGGCTAGCAGGGGAAGCTTCTTCGAAAGCTCCGAAATTAGAACAATAATGCCTGCAGAGACCAATAGTTTAAAAATATACCAAATCATTTTTGTTAAGAGTTTGAAGAACTTTCTTCCTTCGCCAAGTGAATAGTCTGGGTGGGAAAGGCAAATTCAATACCCGCATCATTAAAGCGTTGCAGGATTTCCAGATTCACCCGTTCACTAAATTCCATGTAATCCCAGTATGCAGGGGGATGATACCAGTACATACATTTAAAATCGAGCGATGAAGCCGAAAAATCACTAAAATAGACTCGGGGTAGTAATTCACCCTTAGGGTCCAGTCCCTCATGATCTTTCAAAATGTCTTCCAGGATATCCTTCGCTTCCTTTACTTTTTCCGGTGAAGTGTCGTAGGTCACTCCGATGGTAAAAATTCGCCGGATAAAAGGCCTTTTGGCAATGTTGTGAATCGATTTGTTTGCCAACTCCCCATTGGGGATAGTGACCTGGTGCCCATCCAAGCGACGCAGCCTGGTCGAACGTAAACCCACTTCCTCAATCGTTCCATCGTGACCGTCATAATTAATCCGGTCACCCAGACCAAATGGCTTGTCGGAAAAAATAACCAAGGATCCAAAAAGATTTTTAATCGTATCCTGAGCGGCCAAAGCGAAAGCCAAACCACCGAGACCCAGTCCCGCAATGAGGGCACTGATGGGTTTATCACTAAGCGACTGAGCAATACTTACCACCGCAAATAGAACCACCGTGACCCGTAAACTCTTTCGCACAATCGGTACGAGCATATCATCAAACTTACTCTCCGTCTTCTCCGTCTGCCGGGTGAGCCAAGAACTGGGTACTTCCACTAGGTAATAGGCAAGCAAAGCCACCGCGACCACCAACAACACTTCCAAACCCGTGAAAATAACGGTTTCCCCCAAGCCCCCTGTCTCCCCAAGGTAAATGAAATAAACCCCAATTTTAATCCCTGCCCATATCCCAAGCAGTGGTAAAGATCTCCCGAGAGAAAGCAGGAAGACTTTTCGGGTGCTACCCTCCTTGGATGAATCGGAAACTTTATGCGTCCAGGCTCTAAGGATGCGGGCAATGACCCAGACCACGAAAACACAGATAAAAAAAAGTAAGATTTGCCCCCAACTGTTTCCGGCAACCACTTGATGGTTCATCCAGTCAGGTAATTGATTCACAAGCGCCAAAGTATTCACATCCAAAATTTGTTAGTATTAAATAAAGTCTTAGTATACAACACCGTTCAAACAAAAGAAATCAATTTGCAAACGAACAATCAAATGATCCGTGCCCAATTGATGGCATTCGCTCATAGGAGAGGACCCGGGAAAACTTTCTGTCCCTCCGAAATTGCCCGTCAGCTTGAACCCAAGAACTGGCGTGGTTTAATGAAAGCGATCCGATTTGTCGGTCAAGAACTGGTAAAAGATGATTTCTTGCTCTGCACCCAAAAAGGAAACCCCGTAAACCCTTTGAAGGCAACAGGACCAATACGCTTTGGTCTGTCTCCCACCTGCCTTAGAGATAAATAATTATTTATGAGCCTACCCTCATCATCCCCTCCCCCATCCTCGAATAAGAAAATTCGCCGCGTGATCAGTTGCCTCCTTCAGCATAATCAGAAAATTCTCATTTTAAAAAGGTCAAAAAAAGTGGGTAGTTTCCAGGGCTACTGGTCCTGTATCTCCGGATACTTGGAAAAAGGAGAAGACCCTAAGGAAACGGCGTATCGGGAAATCGAGGAAGAAACCAGTAAAGAATCTTCGACTATTTCTTGCATTCAATCAGCAGGACCTTTTTACAGCGAGGTACCCGAAGTAATATTTGAAAGCTATTGGTTTCTTTTTAAGTGCGAGGACCCAAAAGTTAAACTGGACTGGGAACATGACCATCATCTTTGGATATCCCCCCAGCAGGTAAAAAAATACCGAACAGTTCCCTGGTTTGAAACCATGATCAAAACCCTTGCACCGAATGATGCACAGGGTCGATCAAGCGAAGAAGAAGCTAGTCGGAATTAATAGATTCCGTGTTTACGGTCGGAGATTTAAGCAAGCGAAACAAGGGCGAGTCCGTTGTCAGAATTAAAGACATATCTTTCCCCAAGACCTCGCGATAGGTTTCCAAAGTCTTAAGGAAGGCATAAAATTCAACCGATTGTGGGTTTTGGTCATAGGCCTCCGCATAAATCGCAGAAGCCTTTGCATCCGCTTGCCCGTAAATCTTTTGTACAGACTTGTAAGATTCTGATTCAATCTCCTGCAAATCACGCTCTTTTTTACCCATTATTTTAGCTGCCTCGCCAGCCCCTTCGGAGCGAAAACGGGAAGCGATCTGCTGCCGTTCACTTACCATACGCTCATAGATCCTGCGACGAACGGTTTCGTTGTAATTTATTCGCTTAAAGCGAACATCAAGCAACTCGATGCCAAAACCAGAAAGCTTTTCCGCCGCCTTTTCAAAAATTTGCTGTTCCACTTTTTCACGACCTACTTTGATCGGATAAAGTGTACCAAGCTGCTCAATCCCCTTGACCAGGGCCTGATCAGTCTTAGCCACCCGCTCTTTGGTGGTTCTGACGATTTCAATAAGCTCATGCTTGGCCACGGCATTCCGGGTTTCACTGCCCAGGATGTCATCCAAACGGGACAGAGCACTACGCTCATCCCGCAATCGCAGGAAGTACTGCATGGGATCATTGATCCGCCAACGGGCGAAAGTATCAATGATTAAGTAGGTCTTATCCTTGGTCGACATCTCATTGGAGGGGCCATCCCAGGGAAGAAAGCGTTTCTCGATCCTGTTTACCTCCTGAATGAAAGGGATTTTGAAATGTAAACCTGCCTCGGTCACCGGCTCACCTACAGGTTTACCGAACTGAGTTAAAATGACTTGGTCTGTTTCCTCAACCACATAGGAGCACATGTAAAAACCGATGACTCCAAGGATGATAGGTAATAAAATAATCTGTATTTTCATCGTACCAAACCTCCTTGTTTGTTCGAGTTTAATTGTAAAAGAGGAAGGATTTGAGAAGCATCTTCATCGATGATTATCTTCTCCCCCATTTGAGGGATGACTTCCTTTAAGGTTTCAAGGTATAGACGGGTACGTGTAACATCGGGGGCTTTTTTAAACTCGGTAAACTGAGAATTAAAACGGGCCACATCACCCAAGGCTTCATTCACTCTTTTAAGTGCATATCCCTCGGCAGCCTGGATTTTCTGATCTGCAACACCGCGGGAACGGGGGATTTCTTTATTATATTCCCCATTGGCCTCATTGATCATTCTTTCTCTTTCCTGCTGAGCTTGATTCACTTCATTAAAAGATGCCTGCACAGGTGGAGGAGGGTTCACATTTTGCAGCTGAATCTGATCAATCCCCAGGCCCAATTCATACTTTTTAACCAGGGTTTCAAGGCGATCCCGGGCTTCCTCTTCAATCTCCTGACGGCCAATGGTGATGACTTCATCCACCGTGCGGTCACCGACTACTGTTCTCATTACGGATTCCGAGACATACCGAAGGGTGCCTTCTGGGTCCAAGACATTAAAGAGGTAAAGGCGCGGATCATTGATGCGGTATTGTACAATCCATTCAACTTCTGCCGCATTTAAATCACCCGTCATCATACTTTTCTCACGGTCACGAGTGCGTCTTTCGGTGAACTGGTTGGGGTTGGTTGCCCCAAGGCTTCCAAACCCGTATTCCTGCTTGAGTTGCCTGCGAACCGGAAGGACATAGACCTCATCAACCCCAAAAGGCATT